>ONRZ01000008.1 GCA_900320345.1 uncultured Lachnospiraceae bacterium
ACAAGCCTGTGGAGTGTTATCTTGTACCAGTCTTCGATATTGTCTTCCTCTTTGGTGACCAGATCAAGCTTCTCCTCGGGATAGTATATGAGTGTCGCAAGGCTCTTCTTATCCTTAACGCTTAAGGTATTTCCGAACTCCTCATCTATCTTGCGCTTGACCGAGCCCGAGCCGTTCTTGACCACATGGTTGAACTGCTCGTACTCCCCATGGATATCGGTCATGAAATGCTCCGTTCCCTTGGGAAGGTTAAGTATGGACTGCAGATTTATGATCTCAGTCGAAGCTGCGGCTATCGTCGGATATTTCTCCGCAAGTATCTTAAGATAATTAAGTTCGGTCCTGTCTATTTCTTTGTTCAATGCTTTCTCCTATGATCCGTAATGCATAACCCGACATGCACATTCGCTACACTTCGTTACGCTCATGTCTCTTATCCGATCACGTCAGACATCGTATAGTGTCCCGCTCCCTTGCCCTTTAGGTACTTGGCTGCCTGTACTGCGCCCTTGGCAAAAACCGCACGGGAATATGCTCTGTGTGAAAATGTAACGACCTCGTCCTGGCCCGCGAAAATAACATCGTGGTCACCCACTATCGTGCCTCCGCGGACAGCGGATATCCCCAGTTCCTTACTGTCCCTCAACTGCCTGACCTGACT
The DNA here is from genome assembly GCA_900320345.1 of uncultured Lachnospiraceae bacterium. Classification (GTDB taxonomy): domain Bacteria; phylum Bacillota; class Clostridia; order Lachnospirales; family Lachnospiraceae; genus UBA2868. The sequence goes on from ONRZ01000008.1 coordinate 662, forward strand.
CCTGTCATATACATAATTGTATTCGTTGTTCCTTGCCTCATTTATGGAATCCGCAAGTGCAAGCGCAGTGCCGCTCGGAGCATCAAGCTTGGTCCTGTGATGTTTCTCGACTATCTCGATATCAAACCCCGCATCAGCAAGAGTCTTTGCGGCCTCAGCAACCAGTTTAAGAAGTACGTTTACTCCGAGGGACATATTTGCAGACTTTAGCACCGCCACCTTTTTACTGCAGTCTTCAAGATGTGCAAGCTGCTCCTCACTTAAGCCGGTCGTACACTCCACACACGGGATCTTCTTCTCAACACACCAGTCAAGCAGATGATCCACAGCCGAGGCATTACCGAAATCTATTACCGCATCTGCCCCGATCTCACAGTCATCTATCGCTTCATATACCGGGAAATCGCTCAACTGCCCTCCGGCAACATCCACTCCGGCAACTATCTTAGTATCATCATCACCCGATACTATCTCTGTTATCATCCTGCCCATACGGCCGTTGCAGCCGTGTAATATTATGTTAACCATATCAGAGCACCCCGTATTCTTTCATTACCTTCTCAAGCTTAGCCGCGTTCTCGGGTTCCATCTGCGAAAGAGGCCTGCGCAGTATCCCGCGGTCCCTTCCCTGAAGCTCGACCGCTTTCTTGACAGGTATCGGATTTACCTCACAGAAAAGCGCATTGCAAAGAGGCAGTGCTTTAAGCTGGAGTTCACAGCTTCTCTTAACATCTCCCGCATGATAGGAAGCAACTATCTCATGTGTCTGCTTCGGGGCAACATTTGACAATACCGAGATAACTCCGAGTCCTCCGAGTGACAGGATGGGTACTATCTGATCGTCATTTCCCGAATACAGATCTATCGCTCCGTCGGCAAGCTGCATCAGTTTCGCAACCTGTGATATATTTCCGCTGGCTTCCTTGATCGCAACGATGTTCTTAACGTTCTTCGCAAGATAAGCCGCAGTCTCGGGCTGTATATTGCATCCTGTCCTGCTCGGCACGTTATACATGATGATCGGTATCTTTACACTGTCGGCAATCATGGTGAAGTGCTCAATAAGTCCCTTCTGTGTTGCCTTATTGTAATAAGGTGTTACGACCAGCAGACCGTCAACTCCGTACTTTTCAGCCTCAGTCGACAGATAGATCGCCGTCTCCGTGCAGTTGGAGCCTGTTCCTGCTATTACAGGGATACGCTTGTTGACGACCTCTGCACAGAACTTAATGCAGTCAAGATGCTCTTCGTGCGACAGACATGATGCTTCACCTGTCGTTCCGCATACTATGATCGCATCGGTACCGCCCGCTATCTGATATTCGATCTGCTCTCTGAAGAGTTCGTAATCAACCTCTCCGTTCTCCTTAAACGGTGTTGTGATAGCAACACCCGCTCCCTTAAAAATAGCCATTTGTATCCTCCTTTGATGTTTACTGTATTCCTTTAACGGTTTATCTTGGTAAATCTTATTTTAAAGGGCTGCCCGAAACGGACAGCCCAAATATACATAAGTGATCGATATTCGTGATAGCTCCCCATCTCGACAATGTCGCAATGACAGTCATATACCTGTTCGATATATGCCCAAGCGGCAGTTAACTTGATCCTGCCCTTTCGGCGCCGGTTCCTTTCGCTTAACATCATCCATGCAAGTCATGTCCGATAAGATACTGATAACAGGCGCGACCTCTATCCCTTTATTAAATTGAGAAAATATTACCACTATTTATATGTAAAGTCAATCTCCGTAAAATCCTGCGATCAGATCAGATGCTTCCCTTATGGGATCACCCTCCATATCGATCCAGTTTATATCCTTCCTTTTCCTGAACCACGTCATCTGTTCCTTCGCAAGATGTCTTATCTCCATGAAAAGCTTGTTGTAAAATGCATCGTAATCCTCAAATTCGCCTTTAAGATACATGAGGATGTATCTGTACTCAAGTCCCAGTCTGTATAAAAAATCATCACTGACACCCTGCTCCCTCAGTCTTTTCACTTCATCTATCATGCCCTGCTCAAGCCGCCTGTCAAGCCTTATCCTTATGCGTTCATATAACATCTCTCGCGGCCAGGTCACGCCGATAACAAGCGTTTCATATCGCGGAAGGCTCGGCTTGTCGCATACACGCCCGGACAGAGCCTTCTCTGCGGCCCGTTCAAGCCTGCGCTTATTCTTTATATCCACTCTCTCAAGGGCAGCCGGATCGGCGTGCCTTATGATGTCGATAAGCTCCTGTGCCGACTTTTTTTCGATGCCCTTTCTTATTTCAGGATCGGGCTTATCATCATGAAGTTCATATCCATCAACCACCGCATTTATGTACAGTCCCGTACCGCCGGCGAGAAAGGCCCTGCTGCCGCGCCTTATGATATCGTCCACTGCCTCATAGGCAAGCTTCTGGAAATGCGCCATCGAGAAAAAATCACCGGGACGAGCCACATCGAGCAGATGATGGGGCACACCCTTCATCTCTTCCCTTGTTATCTTGCCCGATCCCAGATCAAGCCCCTTAAATACCTGCCTTGAATCTGCCGATACAATCTCTGCGCCGTGGATCAGCGCAAGTTCGACTGCTATATCACTTTTGCCGGAAGCCGTTGTTCCTGTTATTACCGTCAGTTTGTTCATTTTATGTAAACCATCCGCACCGTCAGATATTTCCCGGATATACATATTTCAGCCGCTCTGATGCGATCTTTGTAAGTTCAAGGATAAGTCCCACATCAGTGGGTTCCCTGTCGGTCATCCTGTGTCTTGGGAAAAAGCGTGTGATATGAAGCGGTATATCTTCACCGTTTTGAAGTGAGGCGATCCATTCGCTTATCCTGATCATCTCATCCTCTGAATCATTCATCCCCGGTACTATGAGGGTTGTGATCTCCACATGGCACGTGGCCGCGGCTTTCTTTATGAACTCTTTTACCGCGTTAAGATCCCCTCCGAGCGTATGCCCGTAAACATCTTCATCAAAACTCTTAAGGTCGATATTTAAGGCATCCGTATACGGCAGCACCTTATCGGCAGTCTCCGCCGTCACACATCCGTTCGTTACAAGTACCGTCTTAAGCCCCGCTGCCCTTACAAGCTTTGATGTATCCAATATATACTCATATCCGATAAGCGGTTCGTTATATGTAAATGCAACGCCTATATTACCCTTGGGCTTTGTGTTTACGGCAATCTGCGTAAGTTCTTCCGGACTCAGATAATTGTCGGGGACCGACTGCTCACCTCTTCCTTCAAGAATGGCCACGGCTTCATCTGCCCTGAACAGATCGGCCGCTCCCGCCGCCGCGATCTCATGATTCTGACAGAAAGGACAGTTTAAATTGCATCCGAAACTTCCTGCGGATAATATCCTGCTGCCCGGATAAAACCTGTTAAGCGGCTTTTTTTCTATCGGATCGAGCGCCAGCGACGTAATTATGCCGTAATTTGCCGGTACTATCCTGCCTTCCCGGTTTATCCTGCCCCTGCATCTGCCGGGAGTTCCCGGTGCAATGCTGCAGCTATGCGGGCAGACTCTGCATGTAGTTCTGTCTGTATCCAAAGCGGCTCCTCTTTTTCTTTCCGTTATCAGATATGTCTTACCACTTCAAATCTCTGCAGGCTGTAACCCTTTTCATTCTCCGACAGCCCCGCCTTTCTTAATGCGATCGCAACCTGTTCATCCACAGTGTCAACACCGTCAAGGTTAGGCAGAAGCAGACCGCGCTTATAACCCTTTGTGACTATGACACCGTATCTTTTTACATCCAGCTCTTCCTTCGAACTTATATCCTCCGCGGGCGATAACACATCCACATTTATCTCAAGGGATAAGAGCTCGTCGGTCTTTATCGGATCAAACCTCGGGTCCCTTGTGGACGCCGATATCGCGTTCTCTATTATCTCCTCACCGATGCATCCGTATACAGGTGAGATCGTCCCGATACAGCCCCTGAGCCTGCCTTCCTTGTGGATGGATACAAAGGTGCCTGCCCTGTCACTCTTCATTTCTTCCGGCAGATCACCGGGAAGTTCCGGTTTCTTTCCTTCCCTTATATACGATTCTATCGTCTCCCTTGCAAGCCTTACGTAAGGATCCTCATTGGCCCTGCGTTCGTCAAGGATCCTGCCCATCTTCTTCTCCCACTTACGCAAAAACTGCCTCTCTTCATGTACTTTTCCGTCGTCTTCAACAACATATGTACAGACACCGTATCCCACACCGAAGGTTCCCTGATGTGAAATCTTCTCGGTCTTTACGTTTAATCCGTCAAGGGCGCCGGCCATTATGCAGAAACTCCTGTGGCCGCACTCTGCAGCCTTGTCGCAGAAGCTCTCGTCAAAATCAAAAAGTTCATCAAAAGCAGCCCTGCCCATCACGTCCATTATCCGCTCATCATAACGCGGTCCCTCCGGTGCAAAACCGTAAGGTCCCTCCGCAAGAAGCTTATGAGACAGATCGCCGCTGCCCACAAAGAAAACGCGTCTGCCAAGTTCATTGCATACGCGCTGTATGAGCCGGCCCAGCCTGTAATGATCCGGCAGGGTAAGACCTGACAGCCCGATCCTTACAAGCCTGTAGTCGGTATAATATTTATTTATGTAGTAAAGGGGGATCATAGTCCCATGGTCAAGAGCGGGATCCTTCTCGCCCAATACTCCTGCCGGGAAATCCTCCTTCATGGCCGTACGTGCAAGCTTATCGGTCAGCTCATTATCATAATCCACATTAAAACTTACCTCACGTGCACGAAAAGCTCCCATATCTCCCCTTGCCGCCCTGCCCGGTGAGATATGGAAATAATCGCTGTACATAACACTGTGAGGTGATGAGACGATCACTGTCTCAGGCTTTAGATCCCTGACCATACGGGCTGCCTTTTCATATGCCAGAACCGTCTCTTCTATCTTCTTCTCCTCGCCTCTTCCCACTTCGGGAAGCATGATGGGAGGATGCGGGACCATCATCGCACCGACTATAGACATAAAACTCCTCCTTCTTAAGGCACTGCCTGTATCCTGCACAGCTTATCATATGACTGACTGCTCTTAATAATTCTCGGCGGATACCTCAAAATATGCCTGCGGATGATTACATACGGGGCAAACCTCGGGTGCTGCCGTACCGACTACTATATGTCCGCAGTTACGGCATTCCCATACCTTGACTTCGCTCTTCTCGAATACCTTTTTCGTTTCAACATTATTAAGAAGTGCACGGTAACGTTCTTCGTGATGTTTTTCTATTGCCGCAACGCCCCTGAACTTCTCCGCAAGTTCATGGAAGCCTTCTTCATCTGCGGTTTTGGCAAACCCTTCGTACATATCTGTCCACTCATAGTTCTCGCCGTCGGCGGCAGCTTTGAGATTATCGGCCGTTGAGCCTATTCCCTTAAGCTCCTTGAACCACATCTTTGCATGTTCCTTCTCGTTATCGGCAGTCTTGAGAAACATTGCAGATATCTGCTCATAGCCTTCCTTCTTGGCTACCGAAGCAAAATATGTATATTTGTTCCTTGCCTGTGATTCCCCGGCAAACGCCGCCTGAAGATTCTTCTCTGTCTGTGTTCCTGCATACGGATTGCTCATGTCATGTCCTCCTTTTGAAATTCATCCTATCTGAAATACTCAACACCGGATTCAAATATCTGCATATCCTGTTCTCCGTAAATGTTCATTGCAACACCGTCGCCGCGGCGTTCGGAATGTCCCATCTTTCCGAAGCATCTGCCATCGGGTGAAGTGATACCCTCTATCGACATATAGGAACCGTTTATGTTCCACTCCTCGTCCATGCTGATATTGCCTTCCGGATCGCAGTACTGCGTAGCCACCTGACCATTCTCAAACAGCTTCTTAAGCCACTCATCGTTTGCAACGAAACGGCCCTCTCCGTGTGATGCCGGGATAACATATACTCCGCCGAGGGATGCCTTGCAAAGCCATGGTGATCTGTTTGAAACAACCTTTGTATAAACCATCTTTGATACATGACGGTTGATCGTATTGAACGTAAGCGTCGGCGAATTTTCGTTCTGTCCGGTTATCTCACCTCCGGGAACCAGTCCAAGCTTAATAAGCGCCTGGAAACCGTTACAGATACCCAGTGCCAGTCCGTCACGTTCGTTAAGAAGCTTCATTACCGCTTCCTTAAGCGCTTCATTCTGGAAAGCCGTTGCAAAGAACTTCGCCGAACCGTCCGGCTCATCACCTGCCGAGAATCCTCCCGGGAACATGATGATCTGCGCTTTGCCTATGCCTTCTTCGAATTCCCTGACAGAATCCCTTATGTCATCGGCACTTAAATTCTTAAATACCTTCGTTATAACATCCGCTCCCGCACGCTCGAAAGCCTTCGCGGAATCGTACTCGCAGTTGGTTCCGGGGAAGACCGGTATAAAGACTGTGGGTCTTGCCACTTTATTCTTACACAGATAGATCCCGTCTGCCTTAAACAGACCTGTATCCACACTGTCGGTGCCTGTCACGGCCTTTGTCGGGAATACCTTCTCAAGCGGTGCCTTCCAGGTATTAAGTGCCTCCTCTTCGGATATGGATACGTTTCCTATGCTGAATGTCTTATCCGCGCTGACTTCACCGATGACCGTATGTTCAACAGTAAGCTTATCCTCCATTTCAGCCGGTACCTCGGCAACTATCGAACCAAAGCCCGCACCGAACAGCGTCTTTTCATCCATATCGCCATTCAGTTTAACTCCCAGTCCGTTACCGAAAGCCATCTTGGACACGGCCGCGATGACACCCTTGCCGTCGATCGCATAAGCGGAAAGGATCTTCTTATCCTGAGCATCCTTATGAAAGGCTTCGAACAGCTTCATGATACCGTCGTAATCGGGAAGATCGTACTCGTCTCTTGATGCTTTGACAAGGATCAGCTTATTTCCGGCCTTCTTAAGTTCGGGTGTGATGACATCATCCTCCTTAGCCACATCCACCGCAAAGGATACGAGTGTGGGAGGAACGTCAATATCGTTGAAGGTTCCGGACATAGAATCCTTACCGCCTATAGAAGGGAGTCCGAACTTTATCTGTGCCTTAAACGCACCGAGCAGTGCGGTAAAAGGCTGGCTCCATCTTGAAGGCTCTTCCGACATTCTTCTGAAATACTCCTGGAAGGTGAACCTTATCTTCTTATAGTCACCACCGCCGGCAACCACTCTTGCCATTGATTCTGTCACTGCATATACGGCTCCGTGATACGGACTCCATGATGAAAGATATGGATCAAAGCCGTAGCTCATCATCGTTACCGTATCGCATTTCCCCTTAAGAACAGGCAGCTTGGCGATCATGGTCTGAGTCTCGGTAAGCTGATATTTTCCTCCGTACGGCATGAGTACGGAACCCGCTCCGATCGAAGAGTCAAACATTTCGACAAGGCCCTTCTGCGAGCATACATTAAGGTCTGAAAGTGTCGAAAGCCATGCACCCTTTATATCGCCTGCCTTAAGCCTGTCCGCAACCGCAGGTATCTCGTAGTTATCGAAAAACTTATCTTTATCGTCCGGCATATCAACCGAAACGTTCGTCTCCTGATGTGCACCGTTCGTATCAAGGAAGGCTCTCGAGATATTTACTATCTCCTTACCTCTCCATGTAAGGACAAGACGGGGTTCCCTGGTCACTACCGCAACTTTGGTCGCCTCAAGATTTTCCTGCGCCGCATATTTCATGAACTCGTCAACATCAGAAGGAGCGACCACAACAGCCATCCTCTCCTGGGATTCGGATATCGCAAGCTCGGTCCCGTCAAGACCCGCATATTTCTTGGGTACCTTGTCAAGATCGACCTTAAGGCCTGCTGCCAGCTCTCCTATGGCAACGCTTACACCGCCTGCTCCGAAATCATTGCACTTTCTTATAAGCCTGCTGACTTCCGGACGTCTGAACAGCCTCTGAAGCTTACGTTCCGTAGGTGCGTTACCCTTCTGGACTTCCGCTCCGCAGGTATCGATCGACTGCTCGGTATGAGCCTTGCTCGAACCGGTCGCACCGCCGCAGCCATCCCTTCCGGTACGTCCGCCGAGAAGGATGATGATATCTCCGGGATCCGAAGTCTCGCGGATAACATTTTTCCTCGGAGCCGCACCCATGACCGCTCCGATCTCCATACGCTTCGCAACGTAATCCGGATGATATATTTCCTTAACATAGCCTGTTGCAAGACCTATCTGGTTGCCGTATGACGAATAGCCGGAAGCCGCGCCGCGGACAAGTTTCTTCTGCGGAAGCTTGCCCTTAAGCGTATCCTTTAAAGATACCGTGGGGTCCGCAGCACCCGTAACACGCATAGCCTGATATACGTAAGAACGCCCCGAGAGAGGATCCCTTATCGCACCGCCAAGGCAGGTGGCCGCACCACCGAATGGCTCGATCTCAGTCGGGTGGTTGTGTGTCTCGTTCTTAAAGCTTATAAGCCACTCCTGTTCTTCTCCGTCTATTTCTACGGGAACCACTATCGAGCATGCATTTATCTCGTCAGATTCCTCCTGATCGTTAAGCTTCCCCTCCTTCTTGAGTTTACGCATCGCAAGAAGGGCTATGTCCATCAGGCAGACGAACTTGTCATCCCTGCCCTTGAACAGTTCCTTATGTGTATCAACATATTCCTTATATGTATCCTCGATCGGCTTCCTGTAATAGCCGTCGGCAAAATCAACCTCCTTAAGCTCCGTCGAGAAAGTGGTGTGGCGGCAGTGATCCGACCAGTAGGTATCAAGCACACGGATCTCCGTCATGGAAGGATCTCTGTTCTCCTCATTCTTAAAATAATTCTGTATATGAAGAAAATCCTTAAAGGTCATGGCGAGACCAAGCGACTCGTATAGTTTACATAACTCCTTCTCTTCCATATCCTTAAAACCGTCGAAGATGATAACATCGGCAGGCTCATCAAAATTCGTAACGAGAGTATCCGGCTTCTTAAGTCCTGTCTCTCTTGAATCCACGGGATTTATACAGTAGCCCTTGATCTGTTCAAGCTCGTCATCACTCAGACCGCCTTCAAAACAGTATGTGACCGCTGTCCGTATGATAGGTTCCTCATCTTCCTTAAGAAACCTCACGCACTGCACCGCCGAATCGGCGCGCTGGTCGAACTGACCCGGAAGATACTCTACCGAGAATACCTTCGAATCCGGTGTTCGTTCAAAATCCTCCTCATACAATATATCAACCGGAGGCTCGGAGAACACGGTCACCTTTGCCCGTTCGTAGGTCTCATCCGAGATGTTCTCGATATCATACCTTATGAGCTCCCTTACCTTCGTGATGTTCTTAAAACCGAGATAATTCCTTATCTCCTCATGCAGTTCCTTCGCCTTTACCGCGAAAGGTTCTTTCTTTTCAACATAGATCCGCTTAACCACTTTTATTCTCCTTATAAGAAAATGATAATTTGATTGTACAACATCAAAACCAAAACTGCCACATGAAAAAAGATAATCACATATATGGTTTACATAAAATCAAGAGCCTCCCTTACTGTCCCGGCTCCGAGAAGCTTCATGTCACTGTTTACGTTCCTGATCTGTCCAAGTACGCTCTTTGGCACGATGCAGGTCTTAAATCCCAGCTTATATGCTTCCTGTACACGCAGTTCGGCAAGATTCACGCTCCTCACCTCGCCGCTTAAGCCCACTTCACCGAAAACGACAATATCCTGCGGTATCACGATATTCCTGTAGCTTGATACTATGGCCATTACTATACCCAGATCCACAGCGGGTTCATTCAGCTTTATCCCTCCGGCAACATTTACATAGGCATCACATTCCCCGAGTTTAAGTCCCACTCTCTTCTCAAGAACTGCCATAAGAAGGTTCACTCGGTTAAGATCGGCTCCGGTTGTCTGACGCCGCGGGATACCGAAGCTGGTATGACATACGAGCGCCTGCAGTTCTATCAGCAGAGGGCGTGTTCCCTCCATGGCACACACAACAACTGAACCGCTCGCATCCACCGGCCTGCCGCTCAGCATATATTCCGACGGGTTTTTAACCTCGATGAGTCCTTCCGTTCTCATCTCAAATACACCTATCTCATTGGTTGAACCGAAACGGTTCTTGACACCGCGGAGGATCCTGTATGATGCATGCCTGTCCCCTTCGAAGTAGAGCACCGTATCCACCATATGCTCAAGAACTCTCGGTCCCGCCACCGTACCTTCCTTGGTCACATGACCTACGATAAAGATAGCGATCGACAGGCTCTTTGCAAGCTGAAGCAGAACGGAAGTCGCCTCACGAACCTGAGATACAGATCCGGGAGCCGAGGTAATATCACCCGAGAACATTGTCTGTATCGAATCTATTACGACGACCTGAGGCCTTTCCTTTCTTATGGTATCTTCTATGATACCAAGATCCGTCTCGCAGAAAAGACTGAGTGACTGCAGGGAATCCTTACTTATCCTCTCCGCGCGCATCTTTATCTGCTTAAGCGATTCCTCACCCGAGATATACAGGACCGGTACATTATCCTCGGCAAGCCTTCCGCATACCTGGAGCAGGAGGGTGGATTTGCCTATCCCGGGATCGCCTCCCACAAGCACCAGGGAGCCCTGGACTATGCCTCCTCCGAGCACTCTGTCAAGTTCTTCGATATGTGTGTTTATCTTATCGTCTTCACTGAGTTCTATATTGGAAAGCTTTACCGGCTTATTATCGCTCCTGTCATGAGATGAAGAGACACCCGGTCCCGACTTGCCTGAAGGTCTGGTGACCGTTTCCTCAACAAAGGTATTCCACGAATGGCAGCCCGGACACTGCCCCATCCATTTGGATGATTCATATCCGCAGCTGTTACAGAAAAAAACTGTGGTTGATCTTTTTGCCATTTTTACACTCCTCAAGATATATAATAAAAGCTATGTATCACCGTTTCGGTAATACATAGCCCCTTTTATCCGATAACGAATATGCTCACAGACGTATCGACACCGGAACATCTCCGTTCCCCTCAAGTTCCACGCCGAAACTCAGTTTGCCTCCGAGGTTCGTCTTGATCCTTCCCGTACTCTTACCTCCGACAAAGATCTCGTACTCGGTATCCTCCTTAAGTCCTACCGTTATCTGCGCATCCTCGCTGCCATTCACGGTGAAATCAACTCCGGCTGCACCTGTCTTAAAATTATGGACGCAGGTTCCGGGCACGGATTCATATACGAACATACCATCCCGTTCAAGCTTCGTGATCTCCTTAAAGGTCTTAACCTTATAAAGATTGCCTCCGCACTCGTAGTCTTCCTTCTTGGCCTTCTCGCTAAGCTCGTAGTTACCGAAACTTAACGCACCGCCTTCTTCCTTCCTTATCAATTCCGCTACAACCGACATCTTACACTCTCCTTCTGTCTTCATTCATCCGGAACCGCTCAATATACCGTCCCTATGATAATTCCACAGTCGTTCCGGACAGTAACGTGTTTGCTGGCTATGCCTTAAGTATAACCCAAACACCTTTCATTTTCCACATAATTTATAAAATAAATCCTGCGTTCTTCTATTGCGTCGCTATATCGATCTCATCCTTTTTAAGCGTTACCTTTACCCTGTCGCCCGTCTTTATCCTTCCTTCGAGCACCGCCTCCGCAAGCCTGTCTTCGAGCATGGTCTGTATAGCACGCTTAAGCGGTCTTGCGCCGAACTTCTTGTCCGCACCCTTCTCGGCGATATGTTTTTTAACCTTATCCGTAACCGTTAATGTCACGTCCATCTCCTCCTTCATCCGTGAAGCAAGCTGGCCGGTAAGAAGAGTCACTATCTTCTTCATATCATCCTTATCGAGTGCCCTGAATACTATGATCTCATCAATACGGTTAATGAATTCGGGCTTAAATATCCTCTTGACTTCCTCCATGACTCCGGACTTCATCTTGTTATGATCCGCCTCGGGATTCTCTTCCGTTACGAATCCTAAGTGCTTCGGATCTATTATCCGGTTCGCGCCTGCGTTTGAGGTCATTATTATGACGCAGTTCTTAAATGACACCTTACGTCCGTTCGAATCCGTGATATTTCCTTCGTCCAACACCTGGAGAAGTATATTGAACACATCGGGATGGGCCTTTTCTATCTCATCAAACAATACGACCGAATAGGGATTGCGTCTTACCTTTTCCGATAACTGACCTCCCTCTTCGAAACCGACATATCCCGGAGGCGAACCGATAAGTTTGCTCACCGTATGCTTTTCCATGTATTCGGACATATCTACCCTTATCATGGCATTTTCAGTCCCGAAAAGGACCTCGGTAAGTGCCTTTGACAATTCGGTCTTACCTACACCTGTAGGACCTAAGAACAGGAAGGATCCTATCGGACGGTTCTTCTCCTTTAAGCCGACACGGCCGCGTTTGATCGCCCTTGATACCGCGGATACCGCCTCATCCTGTCCTATCACACGGCGCTTAAGAGTATTTTCCATGCGGTTTAACTTCTCCGTCTCACCTTCGGCAAGTTTCCTTACCGGTATCTTCGTCCATTCGGATACAACATCCGCTATTATTTCGGGTGTTACCGTTATCTTTACATCCGACGCGGACATAAGACGCTTTCTCTTACGCGCATACTGCTTCTTCAGTTTTTCCTGTTCCTTCTTAAGTTCCGCGAATCCCGCGAGGTCATCTCCCCGCAGAGCCTCTTCCTTTTCCACATCTATCTCTTCAAGGCGTGTCTCAAGCGCTTCAAGATCTGCGGGTGATTTAAGTCCGTGGATGCGTACCTTGGCCGCAGCCTCGTCCATAAGGTCAATAGCCTTATCCGGAAGGAAACGGTCATTCAGATATCTGTCGGACAGTTTGACGCACGCTTCTACAGCATCATCCGTAATGGTAACTCCGTGGTGTTTCTCATAACCGGCCCTTATCCCCTTAAGTATCTCCACGGAATCCTCGGGTGTCGGAGCTTCCACGTTTATGGGCTGAAAACGTCTTTCAAGCGCAGCATCCTTCTCAATATACTTTCTGTATTCATCATGCGTAGTCGCTCCGATCAGCTGTATCTCTCCCCTTGAGAGAGACGGTTTGAGTATATTCGAGGCATCCAGTGTACCTTCCGCTCCGCCCGCTCCGATGAGAGTATGGAGTTCATCCACAAAAAGAATGATATTCTTATTCTCTATAACTTCGTTTATGACCTTTTTTATACGCTCTTCAAATTCGCCCCTGTATTTTGTACCCGCGACCATGGATGCCATATCAAGAGTGAGCAGGCGCTTTCCCATAACCGTACGAGGGACCGCACCTTCCACTATACGTCTTGCCAGTCCTTCAACTATGGCAGTCTTGCCCACTCCCGGTTCACCTACAAGGCACGGGTTATTCTTGGTCCTGCGGCTTAATGTCTGTATTATGCGCTGTATCTCGGTCTCACGTCCTATCACCGGATCGAGCTTACCGTTTGCGGCAAGCTCAGTAAGATCTCGGCTGTACTTCTCGATAAGAAGCTGATTTCCGGGCATCTTGGGCTGTCCCTGTCTTGAATTCTGGATCTGCTCCTTGTATTTGCTTACATCCTCTCCTATTGCCATAAGGATATCCACATAGAGTTTCTGGATGTTCACACCCAAGGTATTCAGTATCCTTACCGCAAGGTTTTCCCCGTCGCGTATTATCGCGATCAGTATATGCTCGGTGCTTATCTTATCTTCGTCCATCGATACCGCAACTTCTTCACTCAGCTTAAGTATCTCCGTAAGCTTAGGTGTATATCCGTCACGTTCCAAAAGCATTACGCTCGAGTCCGGAGCGATCTGCTCCTTGATAAGATCCCGCACCGCTTCGGCCGTAACTTCATTCTTCTTAAGGATCTCGCAGACTACCGAACCACCTTCCGTAAGAAATGCTAGCAGTAGATGTTCGGATCCGACATATCCATGCTTAAAAGACCGTGACAGCTTTCCTGCCACGTCAAGGATCTTCTGTGATTTTGCCGTATAATCAAGAGACATGTTATCTATTCTCCTTCGGATTCTCTAAGAGCAGCGGCATGGCCGCTGCTCCTTTATTTATAGCATATTTTACATGATAAGGGCAATCATTCGTCAACGTTAAGGAACTCGAATTCGAAATCCTCATCAAAATCGGTCGTATTATACTGAGGATACTGACCGTAGCCCTGACCATATCCCTGATCGTAACCCTGCTGCGGATATCCCTGGTTAAACTGACCGTAGCCCTGATCGTATCCCTGGTTCATATAACCCTGCTGCGGATATTGTCCTCCCTGCGGATACGGAGGATATCCCTGGTTCATATTTCCCTGAGGATACTGACCGCCCTGCTGATATGGCGGATACTGGCCGTAGCCCTGATCGTATCCCTGGTTGATATATCCCGTATTCTGCGGATACGGCTGATTCTGCTGATACGGCGGATACTGACCGTAACCCTGGTTATATCCCTGACCGTAATTCTGGTTCATATATGCCTGCCTTGCATCGTTTGCCTGAGAACGGCCCGAAGGAGCACTCATGTTTCCTGCCGGCTCAGCAGGCGCTTCTTTCCTGTTTGCGCCGGATAATTTCTTGGGAACCTTCTTCTTATCCCGCCTGAAGAAGCTGAAGCCCTCATCTTCATCATCGTCTTCATCATCTTCATCATCATCCATATCATCATCAAACAGGCCTTTTCTACCGCCGAAAAGTCCTCTCTTCTCTGCCTGCACCTGCTCTCTGGGCGTAGGAACCGCTTCCTGTTCCTCATCCCTGAACGTTGCTTTCTTCGGCATATTTGAAGGTACAACCGGAGTTGCCCTTCCCACAGGCCTGGCTGCATTTGCCGTTCCTGCAGCAGAGGCCGCCATTCCGGCTGCTCCGGCTGCTGCCATACCCGCAGCTGCCTTAACCGGTGCGCCCGCTGCTTTGACCGGTGCTCCCGTCCCCTGCGGAACCTGCTTTGCGGGTTCATTCTTAACAGGAGCCTTGGGTGCCTTTTGTGCTTCGGGCTTAGGCTGCGCATTTGCAGGCTGTGCCTTTGCGGGCTCGGCATCTCCCCTGTATCTCGGCGGCAGATTATTGGTATTATTTCCGGTCGGTCTTCTTGAATCGGAAGAAGCATTCCTTACGACCGATTCCATTTCGGACCAGTCTATAGCCTGCGGTTCACCGAAAGGTTCATCCTTGCGTTTCTTCTTATCCTTCCTTGCGCGGGGCTTAAATACATCATCCGCATCATCTTCAGGCTCTGCATTTCTCTTAACGGGTCTCTGTTCCGGGGCCATCTGGCGTTTTGCAAGATCGCTTGCTTTTATCACCGGAGCACCCTTGCCGGGTTTTGCGATCTTTACATCGTCGTCCTCATCATCTTCGTCGTCTTCGTCATCTTCATCGTCTTCTTCGTCGTCTTCTATATCTTCATCGTCATCTTCTTCATCGTCGTCTTCATCATCTTCATCGTCGTCATCTTCGTCTTCGTCTTCATAATCTTCATCGTCATCTTCGTCGTCGTCTTCATCATCGTCTTCATCATCTTCTTCATCGTCGTCATCATCATAGACGCGTGATTTCCCGGAAGACCTGGTATTCCTGCGCGCATCCCTCGGATCGACAGGTGCGACATAAACTTCTTCATCGTCTTTATTATGAAGCTTCACACCCATAACTATTACGATGATAAGAAGGATAAGAGCTATGGCTCCGAGAGCACAGATCACAATGAGCCTTATAAAGAGGGGCTGTTCGTATTTTTCCGCAGCAGCCTCTTCAACCGCTTCGCTTATCGGCATCTTATTTCCTTCATCATCAACAGCAGCTCTTATAACCTGAAGATACCTCTGATATGTACCCTCAGACTGATCATAGAGATACCAGCCTTCATTTCCGTCGGAACTCATCGCATAAACCAGGAAGAAATCCTGAGCCGACACACCGCCGTTTGAATATGCCTCCTGAGCCTCCGAATCGCTGCTCTGCGACGCATCAACTATCGTGTATGCTTCAAGTTCCTGATCATTCCATTTAAGGGTTGCTTTTGTGAAATTTATAGGCACCTCTATACCCTGAGGCGCTTTGAGTACTATTATGAACTTGTTTTCTATACCGCGAATGAGCCTGAAATCCGAGAGTTCTCCGGTAGACTGGTCTATTATGCAGAAATTACCGGTATTTGTAGCTTCATCCGTAACATAGACAAGAAGGATGTTTCCCATATCAAACTGGGCAGCCTCGATCGTGGTTCCGCTGTAAGCCGCTGTCGTCTTATGGAAAAGTTCCGGCATCATCTCATCGGGAAATACCGTTGATATCGTCTTGGTACCGTCAAGCGACATTACAGTCCCTGCCTCTACTCCGGTACTCGTCGTACTTTCTGCCGCCCCTGCTGCCGCAGCCGCAGTATCCTCTCCGTCAACACTTACGGACACGGTGCCTGTTGCCGGCTCTGCCCCGTCACCGTCAAGGACCGCCGAAACATACACATCCGCCGTTCCGCCCGAAAGGATGGCAAAAGTAATATTTGCTTCGGTATCGGTAAAGGTCAGCTTTCCTCCTCCTCCGCCGTTTTCCTTGTCAGCGCTGACAAAGGTCAGCCTGTTCTCATCATATTCCACCGAAATCTCAGGAGCTTCAGCTCCGTCACCCGCTCCTTCAGCCTTGTAGGTAACAACATAACTGTCTCCAACCGCGGCCGTATCCTTATCCGCCGTAACGGTAATGCTCCCTGCTGCCAAGACTCTGTACACGGGCAATGTTAAAAATACCCCCGCGATAAGAGCTGCTCCCAATAATTTGATCCTTGTCCGTGTCATACAGACTCCTTTCTAATTCCTCTGAACATATAAGGTATAAGTTCGTATATTTCCGTTCTGTGCCTTGCACACAACGGATATGGTATTCGTACCCTGATTCAACTGTATCGTACCCGTTCCGCCCACAGCAGACGTTGAAGCAACGGGAGATGCCCCGACATTGATGGATTCCACGCTGCCGTCGACAGTAAGATAATATGTATCAACGTTAGCCGCAAAGCCGGGAGCTATACCGTAACCCTCAACATAAAGATCCGAAAGATAGTTGTTGGGATTCGATTCACTGGTCGGCTTCTCGCACGGTGCATCAGGCATATTATAATAGTAAGGAATCCTAAACACAAGTGTTGCCTGAGAATCCGTGTTGGCCTTTCTCATCCTTGCCGACTCCGAAGATGCCGCGAGGATATTGCTCATATACTGGTGCGAATAGATACCGTTTTCCTTATTTATAACATTAAACTTTTCAAAGTATAACGTATTTTGTCCTCTTTTAACATACCTTTCCGCAACATATTTTGCACTTCCGAGTATCGACTTGTATCTGAGATACCCTGCGATCTTCCATAGAGGCCCTGTTCCTGGATTATCCTGGTCGCAAGATGGTACGGGCTTATACCCGCCGCCCTTGCCGCCTCGGTGATTACGTTTACATAACTACGCTCCGCTCCGTCCGTATCCACAAACGAGGAATCTAAGAACGTGCCTTCCGCTATCCTTGACACACCGTCTTCGTTCTGATAATCAAGGCAGTCCAGTGTCTCAAACTGGAATATCCCGCTCTCGTCAAGGAAATTCCTCGGATCCATATAGTAGGATATGAGTTCCCTCGAAGCCGAAGCCCATGTTCCTCCGTCAAATCCGTACCAGGTATTATCATTCCAGTTATATGCCTGCGGTGCCGTGGATTTCCATGAAGAAATGCTGTTCTTGGCAACAAGGTTCTTGCCCACCGAACATTCTGCCTCTATCGCCTCATTCCAGTCAAGTCCTGTCTCGACGGTCTCAAACTGCCAGTTCGGATACTTCTCATGAAGTGTCCGAAGATTTGCCTTATATCCTTCCGGAAGGCTCTCTATCGATTTTTCAAAATCCACATCCTCTGACGGCTTAACGCTGGCGGAAGTTGATATCACATTAACAAAATCCGACCTTATATAGCCCTTCTTCTCAACACCCTTGCACGTAAACTCCACGTAATACCATTTATTCTCATCGCTTCCGTTTACTTCTCCCAGTATGCTAAGGCGGTGTCCCGAACTCAGCTGATCCACGACCGTTCCGTTCACTGCACTTTCACGCACCCTTATGCCGGATCCTTTAACAAGTGCCGTAAGAGCATCGGTATAATCCGATGTGTTTTCTTCCACCCTGATGAAGTCTGCCAGCATCCAGCCTTTATAGTCATCTTTATTGAATTTGTATGATATTTCATACCACTTCCGACCGTCTTCAAGTGTCTTTTCGTTTGTTACGGTCACCGTACTGCCGGTACTTAACCATGTGACTATCTCACCTGTTCCGGGTTCCCTGCGCACATTTACGTTTGTCCCGTTTACCGCGCCCTTATGTTCCTTGTACTCTTTACTGCCTTCACTATCAGAAGAGCCCGCATCGGAAGCGGGCTCCTGTTCATTGTTCTCCTTAACTGAAACGGAGTCACCCGACACTGTCGCGCCGTCCGCAACCACCGTCTTGGTAACTCCTTCCACAAAATCAGATCGGATATAACCGGTCTGCGGTGTTAAATTGTTAATGAATGAAATCTTGTACCAGACGTTCCCGTCGCTTCCTGCCATTTGATCCGTAACTGTCACGGACTGTCCGCTGCCTACCCGGCACATCACCTCGCCGTCCACGGCAGTCTTTCTGACATTTACTCCGAAGCCCTTTACTTTTCCGACCTGCACTCCTCCGGACTGTGGGCTCTCACTGTTCTGAGCCTCCCCTGTCTGTCCCTGTTCCGGAACCGCCGCACCCGTGGAAGCGACCTCGCCGTCAGCCTTTATCAGATCCGATCTTAAATATCCCTTGTATGATGTGTCTCCTTTTTTATATACTACCGAGTACCATTTCTTTCCGTCTTTACCGTCCGTGGCCCCGGTAACACTTATTTCGCTGTTCTGCTTAAGGCACATGGTTATCGCGGAATCCGTAGATGCTCCTTCGCGCATTATCGCCACATCCACGAGCACTTTTCCGGATACCGTGCCGTCTCCCTGTTTCTTTTCCTTATTATTACCGGTGTTTTCGGATGCTCCGGTGTTTTGAGCTTTGATCTTGGATTTCTGGACCAGATCGGAACGGATAAAGCCCGAACTGTCTCCGACTTGTACCTTATACCACAGCTTGCCGTCCTTACCCTTCTGCTCATCGACAACGGTTACTTCCTCATCCTTCCTTACTCCAAAGGCGAATGATGCGTTGGTCGAAGCTTCCTTCCTTACCTTGCCGCTTGAGCAGGTGACGGTTCCCTTGACCGCAGTATATGCATATGTTGATTGCGTACCCGTCATGACAAGTGTAACTGTCATTACAGGGAGCACTAATTGGCGAAGGATGCGGCCACCCTCAGACCGCACTCTATTCACACACGTATGAGAACGCATTTTATACCGATTCCCCTTTCAGTATATGTGTTCTGAATACTGTAGATTGACCAGGATAGTCGTGGTCCCCTTCAGCATTATTTATTCCCTCGATTCATATAATACAACCCGTTTCCGATTATGTCAACCTTTGAAGCGGAATTTTTGTCAATTAGTTACTATTTTGTTACGAAGCCAAAGCAAAAAGCCCGTATTAACGGGCTTTTTGTAAAGTAAATATTTAGAGGATTTTTATTCCATTAAGTTACATAATTGTGTTTAATGGCCTATTGACCGTATCGGTCCATCCAAAGTACTGCATCGGATCCGCTGATCTGTACGCTATTTTTTTAGGAACCTCATCTCTCCGGATGCGTTCTTATTATCATTAACCATGTGACCCGATTTAAAGGAGTTTGCTCTCTCCGCCTTCCTCTCGTTTGCTATTTCCTTCTGATACCTCTCCTCGCATTTCGGGCAGCGGGAGCCCGATCTTATCGGCATACCGCACATCTCGCAGTTTAGGAATATATTGGAGTTGGCGGATATCTCTATCCTCTCTTCGACCAAAAGCTGTCTTATCCTGTTGGGTGACACTCCCGTGGCTCTTGAAACCTCCGACTGCATAGCACCCGGATGCGCCTCAAGATACGCTCTCACTCTGCCGTAATCATTAAACTGAACGTTACCGCATTCCACACAACGAAATTCCCCAAGTCCCGCATATTTCATTTCTCCGCCGCATTCTGCGCAGTTCTGTATTGCGCCCGGCCATGAACGTATATTCTCCATATGCCCTATGCCTCATCTATAGCTTTACCTATATCACTCCTGCAATACTTATTATCAAAATCTATCCATCCCGTTGCCTCGTATGCATTTTTTCTCGCCTGCTTAAGGTCCTCTCCCATTGCCGTAACTCCGAGCACCCGGCCGCCGTTTGTAACTATCTTACCGTCATTTGATCTTGTTCCGGCATGGAATACAAAATATTCGTCTTTTCCCTTAAAAGACTCAAGCCCGCGTATCTCAAATCCCTTTTCGTATTTCACGGGATAGCCTTTTGAAGCAAGAACGACGCAGACAGCCGCATTATCCTTAAAATCCAGCTCAACCCTGTCAAGAGTACCGTCTATGCAGGCTTCCATCACATCTATTATATCATTGTTCATCCTCGGAAGCACTACCTGAGCTTCGGGATCTCCGAATCTTGCATTATACTCAAGCACTTTGGGACCGTCTTTGGTTAACATAAGTCCGAAGAAGATCACTCCTTTGAACTCTCTTCCCTCGGCCGCCATCGCATCAACCGTCGGCTGATATATATTTTTCATGCAGTAATCATCGATCTCTTTGGTATAGAAGGGACTCGGCGAAAATGTTCCCATGCCGCCCGTATTAAGTCCCTTGTCCCCATCCAGTGCTCTCTTGTGGTCCTGGGCCGATGTCATCGGACGTATTGTCTTACCGTCAACAAACGAAAGCACGGAAACTTCACGTCCTGTCATGAACTCCTCGATGACCATCCTGTTTCCCGCACTGCCGAACTGCTTATCAAGCATTATCGACTTAACGCCTTCCTTTGCTTCCTCAAGAGTATTGCAGATAAGCACGCCCTTTCCGAGCGCGAGCCCGTCTGCCTTGAGGACTATGGGCATCTTTGCTCCCTCAAGATATTTAAGTGCATCATCGGCGTTGTCAAAATTCTCATAAGCCGCCGTGGGAATGTTGTATTTCTTCATAAGATCCTTGGAAAAAGCCTTACTTCCTTCAAGGATAGCTGCGTTTGCACGCGGACCGAAGGCGCGCAGTCCCTTTTTTTCAAAAGCGTCCACGGCTCCCGCTACCAGCGGATCGTCAGGTGCCACTATGGTAAGATCTATCTTCTCCTTAAGCGCAAAATCAGTAAGCGCGTCAAAATCCATTACGCCTATGTTCACGCACTCCGCCAGTTCCGCTATACCCGCATTTCCCGGAGCACAGTATATCTTATCCACACGGCTGCTAAGTGATACGCTTCTTACTATGGCGTGTTCACGTCCTCCGCTTCCCACTACAAGTACTTTCATATCCATTCCTCCCGATCATTATAAAAAATCATACTTATTGCTTATCTTCCATGATCGCACGGCCGTCTTCCGTATGCACCCTGCCTTCCGCGATCGCCTGTATGGCCTCGGGCAGTATCTTCCACTCAGCCTGCTCCATCACGCGTTTCTGAAGTATCTCGGGCGTATCCCCGTTCTCAATATAAACTGCCTTCTGTATGATGATGGGTCCGGTGTCAGTCCCTTCGTCCACAAAATGCACGGTCGCTCCGGTCACTTTGACTCCGCGCTTAAGCGCCTGTTCATGTACCTTTAGCCCATAATAGCCGTCACCGCAGAAAGCCGGTATAAGAGACGGATGTATATTGATGATCTTACCCTTGAAGGCTTCAACGAATCGCGAAGACAAAACGACCAAAAATCCTGCGAGCACGATAAGATCCGCACCGGATGCCCTTATCTCTTCGATCATCGCATCAAAGTATTCTGTTCTGTCCGCATACGATCCGGGGCTTATGCATTTTGCCTCTATCCCATGCTTCTGCGCACGTTCAAGAGCATATGCCCCCTCTTTATTGCTTATGACCTTTACTATACTTACATCCTTCAGGCTCCCGTTTTCTATCGAATCTATGATCGCCTGCAGATTAGTGCCGCCTCCGGACACCAGTACCGCTATCTTAAACATGATATCAACCTCTGATCATCCCATGATCCTGTCTTATGTAAACCCCGGTCCGTCACACTTACAATATGGTGACGCCCTTACTGCCTTCCTCCGTATAACCAACCTTATATGGCTTCTCGCCCGCTGCCTCGATAGCCTTCATTGCCTTGTCGGCATCGGAAGGATCGACTGCCAGCATCATGCCGATACCCATATTATATGTGTTATACATCATCTCTTCCGCGATATTACCGCTCGTTTTGATCAGATCAAAGATGGGAAGGTGATCGTAAGAATCCTTCTTTATGACCGCACGTACTCCTTCCGGAAGCATCCTTGGGATATTCTCATAGAAACCTCCGCCGGTTATGTGGCTGCATCCCTTGATGACGACACCTGATGCCCTGACTTCGTTAAGCGCCTTAACATATATCTTAGTCGGTGTAAGGAGTGCCTCTCCCAGTGTCATGCCAAGCGCCGATACCTGCTCCATCATGCAGGATTCCCTCATGGGGAATACCTTGCGGACAAGAGAATAACCGTTGCTGTGTACACCCGATGATGCTATACCTATTATCGTATCTCCGGGCTTGATATCCTCTCCGGTAACAAGCTTCTTCTTATCCACTATACCTACAGCAAAACCTGCAAGATCGTACTCGTCCTCGGGATAGAAACCGGGCATCTCAGCCGTTTCCCCGCCTATCAGTGCACAGCCTGCCTGGGAACAGCCTTCAGCAACACCCTTTACGATAGATGCTATCTTCTCGGGCTCATTCCTGCCGCATGCGATATAATCCAGGAAAAAGAGGGGTTCTCCGCCCGCACACGCTATATCGTTCACGCACATTGCAACACAGTCGATACCGATCGTGTCATGCTTATCCAGCAGGAAAGCCAGCTTAAGCTTCGTCCCCACTCCGTCAGTTCCCGAAACCAGCGTCGGCGACTCCATATCCTTGAACTTCTCAAGCGAAAAAGCTCCCGAGAAACCTCCAAGGCCTCCAAGAACCTCCGGGCGCATTGTTTTCTTAACGTGCTCCTTCATGAGCTCTACTGCCTTGTAGCCCGCCTCAATGTCAACACCTGCACTTTTGTAATCCATACTGTTCTCCTTTTCTGAGATCATCTTTGTATAACATTATGTAAACTTAATGCCTATTTCTTCATGGACTCCATATATTCTTTATAGCCAACCTTCTTAAGCTTATCGGCTTTCTTTTCCACGCCTTCCTTAAGTTCTTCCTTATAATCCTTAAGCTTCTTAAGCAGTTCCTCATCAGAGATAGCCAGCATCCTTACTGCCAGGAGAGCGGCATTTGCTCCACCGTTGATCGCAACCGTGGCAACCGGGATGCCCGAGGGCATCTGCACTATCGAATACAGGGAATCCCTGCCTCCGAGAGACGTCGTATGCATAGGTATGCCAATGACGGGCATCGGAAATATAGCAGCGCACATTCCCGGCAGATGAGCAGCCATGCCTGCTCCTGCTATGATTATCTTAAATCCTTTCTCCTCTGCAGTCCTTGCATACTCAAAAAACGCGTCCGGTTCACGATGCGCGCTTATTATCGTCATCTCATAATCAACTCCGAACTTATCAAGTATCTCAGCTGCCTTGCTCATAACGGGCATATCTGAATCACTGCCCATGACTATACCTATTTTTGACATATCTTCCTCCTTAACATCCGCACCTTATGCCAGTCCGTCCTTTGATCCGGTCTGACTTAATGCAAGCCTTCCCAATACATAAATATATAAAAATTTAAGTCCCTGCGCAAGTGTAATGATCACCATAAATATCCGCAAAAAACGTCACGGACTTGACATATCATCTCACATCCTGCTTTTTAGCGGTACGTTGAGTTCCTCCAGTCCTTCAAGCACAAACAAACCATCCTCTATGATAGCTGTCTGCTCACCCTCCATCGTTATCGCATACACTCCTCCAAGTTCTTCATATGGTATCGTGATATCCGTATGGCAGTGAAAATATGCCTTATCCGGCTCCGTATCCCTTAGGTCTGAATAGTCATTTGACCTTGCTACTATCGCCTTACCGTCCGGATTGTATGACTTCAGATCTTCCTCGTGGCTGTAGCAGGTATCACCAACGGCAAAATGCGGACCCGTCTTCTCACCGATGAGTATAGGCAGAAGATTTTCAATACCGAACTCCCTTGCCATCCTGTACGCCGTAGTATTGGTCCCTATCGCAAACTCACCCATCGGGAGAGTCTTGTGATGATACAGAAGATTATCCTCTATATATTTTCTGTTGAGTTTTTCATCGCTGAAATTGGCGCAGGAATATTTCTCTATGACACCGCCCGAAAATTCAAGCCTTAAGTCAACATACTTAAGCCCGTTAAGATAGACCTGCTTAACATGAAGGAGTCCGGCGGTCCCCTGAAGCTTCGGTGTCGTAAATACTTCACCGACCGGGATATTTACATCCGCGACACAGTTCTCGAAATTGGTCTCATGCTCCGGATCCTTAAGTTCATTCAGCGCAACAATAAGCTCCGTTTCGTTTCCGTTACGTCCTTCTATCCTTACAAAACCCGCCTTATCAAGAACATCGATCATGAGCTGCTGCATACGCTCATACTTTACAGGATCAAGTGTATTAAGCCTGACCGTCTCCTTGAATATCGCCTCAAAATCCCTGCCTATACAGGGCTTGGGGTATGCGATTATCGTGAAGCTCCTCTCATCTCCCGGAATGTATTCGTTGGTCATCCTCCCGCTCTTATCGGCATATTCAACAGACAGCCTGCGCTGTTTGTCGGAAAACACCGGAGCATACGGATTCTCTCTCGGCGAAAACGGTTCCTCTCCGAATTCTTCAACCACGGCAGGTCCCGCATGTACCCTCGCAAGTTCCTTATTATCTTCATAAACCGACCTGATCACATCAAGTTTTCGGTTTACATAATCCCGATCAAGATATATTGCTTCATCTTCTCTGTGATCGTAATCATACTGTTTATTCGGTATCGCTCCGTAATATCCTATCCTAAGCTGACCGCGCTTATTGAGCGATAACGTGGCCGCCCTGTAAATGATGGGTTTTAACCCCATATCTTCAAACCGGCGTATCGCAGCCCTTATCATCCTCTCAAAGCCGATCGGATATCTTATGTTAACCGTGCGCTTTTTTGACAGATCCTTGCCTGTCTTCTCAAACCCCGTACGATAACCTTCCGCATAGGTACGGGCCATATCGTCGATCTCCTTATCGGACAGGCTGTTTAAGTACGCTGCGGTCTTTATCTCATTTTCCGTAATATATTCACCGAACAGGTAAAGGTACCTTAAGTCGTTAAGGTCACTGTCCATGATCACTCTTACCGCATTATCGCACGAAGGATCGATCTGCTCCCTTATCCTTGAAGCGACCACGATCTCACAGTTATCCCGCTCAAACCAGTAAAGGCACTGCCTTATCTCTTCACTTCCGGGAACGCCGCCTCTTATCTCCTCACATGCCGTCGTAAACATACAGTATATTTCGACAAAGAGTTCCATGTATATCGTCAGTATCTCCTCATTGCCGTCAAAAGCATAAGGGATGAGAGCCCTCATTTCCGCCGCGATAAAACTAAGATATGCCGACAGCGCAGTATCTATCCCTGCCTTTTTAAGCTTCCCTGCAACAAAGGAAACGTTAGAATAACTGTCTGCATAATTTTCCGGCAGTATATCGGCATAAAGCCTGCCGTTTAATTCCCTCAGTTCTTCCATCGAAAGAGATCTCAGTTCATCACTCTTCCGTTTTATGTAAACCTCATCAAGCATTGCAAGAAACAAAGCCGTTTTGGCAAAATAACTGCAAAACGGCTCTTCCAATACCCGTTCATCCGCTATGCTTTTTATTCTCTCAGTCACAAGTTCATATCTTAATTTTGTCATAACCGATCCTGCCCTTATAATCCCCAGAAAACCGTAAGTGTCCACAGCGCCATCCCTGCCATGTTAAGACCGAGTGCACTGTATGAAACCCACCTGAATATGTCCCTCTCATTCAGACTGTTCATTGCCGCTATCACTCCCACGATGTTCCCGACCATGGCAAACAGTCCCACTCCGCCAAGATGCACCGGCGGTTTGCCCTTTTGACTGAACGACAAAAGTATCGAACCTATCAGTCCCGCTATGGAACATATACCCATCGCAAAAGAGATAAGGCTCGTCATGGAATAATGCCTTGATGTAAACATGAAGCTTCTCTTCTTGCGTATCTTCTTTGGCCTCGGCATTACTTCACTCCGTACTCCTCATAGTATTTATCTATAGACGCCTTGATGTCGTCATCTATTATCACCCTGCCGCCTACCGTCTTGTTATACAGGCACTCCACGACCTCTTCCATGGTAACGATAGCACGTGCCGTGATCCCGTATTTTTCCCTTATCTCATCGAGCGCACTGACCTTACCTCCAAGCCCGACCTCCATGCGGTTGAGCGAAACGATAAGGCCGCATATCGTAACATCGGCCTGTGCCCTGATAATGGGATAAGTCTCCTCAATGGATTTGCCCGAAGTGGTGACATCCTCTATCATCACTACCCTGTCTCCATCCTTAAGCTTACTTCCGAGCAGTATGCCGGTATCTCCGTGATCCTTGACTTCCTTGCGGTTGGAGCAGTAGCGTACATCCTTACCGTACAGTTCGCTTATGGCCATTGATGTGGCAACACTTAACGGTATCCCCTTATACGCCGGTCCGAACAGCACGTCAAAATCAAGCCCGAAATTATCATGTATGGCCTTCGCATAATATTCCCCGAGTTTTCTTAACTGAGTACCCGTGACATAGGCTCCGGCGTTCATAAAGAAGGGTGACTTGCGCCCGCTCTTTAAAGTGAAATCACCGAACTTTAAAACCTCGCTGTCCACCATGAAATTTATGAATTCCTGTTTGTATGCTTCCATGATCCTCTCCTTTGAAAAATTTTATGAAGCTATCTGGTTTCCTGTATATAAATGATAATATCTGCCCTTCTGTTCCAATAACTGTTCATGGGTGCCGCGTTCTATTATGCGTCCCTGCTCAAGTACCATGATGCAGTCGCTGTTCTTTATGGTCGAAAGGCGATGAGCTATAACAAAAGTGGTCCGTCCCTTCATAAGCTTATCCATGCCCTGCTGTATCAGCTTCTCTGTACGGGTATCGATAGAACTTGTCGCTTCATCAAGGATAAGAACCGGAGGATCGGCTATCGCCGCACGTGCTATCGCAAGGAGCTGTCTCTGGCCCTGGCTCAAAGAACCTCCGTCACCCGTTATCACGGTATCATATCCCAATGGGAGGTGCCTTATAAACGAATGGGCATTTGCCAGCTTCGCGGCTGCCACCACCTCTTCATCCGTGGCATCGAGCCTTCCGTAGCGGATATTTTCCTTAATGGTGCCTGTAAAAAGATGTGTATCCTGAAGCACTATCCCAAGGGAGCGCCGCAGATCTGCCTTCTTTATCTTATTGATATTTATACCGTCATACCTTATCTTGCCATCCTGGATATCATAAAAACGGTTGATAAGATTGGTTATCGTTGTCTTGCCAGCACCCGTGGACCCCACGAAAGCTATCTTCATACCGGGTGTTGCGTAAATATCTATGTTGTGCAGGACTATCTTCTCGTCCGTATAACCGAAATCAACATCATTGAACACAACATCACCCTTAAGCTCCACATAAGTCGTTGTACCTTCCGCCTTATGGTAATGCTTCCACGCCCACAGTCCTGTCCTTTCTTCCGACTCGGTGATGTTTCCTTCGTCATCCTTCTTTGCATTTACCAGCATGACATAGCCCTCATCGGTCTCGGGCTCCTCGTCCATCAGCTTAAACACCCTGTCCGCTCCCGCAAGAGCCATTACGACCGTATTGAACTGTTGGCTTATCTGATTGATGGGCATGTTCAGATTCCTGTTAAATGTAAGGAAGCTCGCAAGGCTTCCGAGTGTAAATCCCCAGAAATTGCCTATCGCAAATATCGCACCCACTATGGCCACAAGCACGTAACTCACATTTCCGAGCTGTGCGTTTATCGGTCCCATGATATTTACATATTTATTTGCATTGTTGGCACTTACATAAAGATTTTCATTAAGCTCGTCAAAATCTTCCACTTACCACAGCCTTACTTGCAAAGAGCATGACCGCCACCATGAACAGAGTCACGAATGTAAGCGGCAGGCTTAGAGCTATCATGCTTATAAGGATGCTCACCACCGTGATCACCGAGTTTAACAGCTGTGGCATGGTCTGGGATATCACCTGACGCAGAGTGTCTACATCATTGGTATATACGGACATGATATCACCATGACTGTGCGTGTCGAAATACTTTACCGGAAGATTTTCCATCCTTTCGAACAATGTAGTCCTTATGCTCTTAAGTGAGCCCTGGGATACATAGATCATCAGCTTGTTATATGTAAATGTTGACAATATCCCAACGGCTAAAATGATCACCATCCTGATTATCGCATTACGCAATGGGATGAAATCCGGATCCTTCTGCCCTATCATCGGCAGAATATATACGTCCACCAGCTCCTTCATGAACAGGGTGCCGCGTACGGTACACAGTACCGAAAGGAAAATGCCAAGACACACAAATACCATGTGCAGCTTGTAATGTCCGAAACTTGCCGCACACAGACGCTTAAATATCCTGCCGGGATTCTCAAGCTTGGGACGCGGTCCCATTCCCCTCGCTCCACGGCCCATCTTTATCTCACGGGGTTTTTGTTCTGCCATCAGTCCTCACCCCCTTTATAATCCTTATCCGCATCAACCGGGACAGTACCATTGCCTTTATCCTTATCATCACCGTCCGGCTTATCAAAATCGCGTTCACTTGTCTGGCTCTCATATACATCGCGATAAATATCGTTGTTATTTAACAATTCCTCATGGGTGCCGATGCCGTTGATGCGTCCGTCATCCATAACGATTATCCGGTCGGCATCCTTTACCGAAGATACTCTCTGTGCGATGATTATCTTCGTGGTATCGGGGATCTCCTCATAGAACGCCCTGCGGATCTTCGCATCCGTGGCCGTATCAACTGCCGAAGTACTGTCATCCAGAATGAGCACCTTGGGTTTTTTCAGCAGAGCGCGCGCGATGCACAGCCTCTGCTTCTGACCGCCGGAGACGTTGGTACCTCCCTGCTCTATATACGTATCGTATTTATCGGGCATCTTCTCTATGAATTCATCCGCACACGCAAGGCGGCAGGCCTTCCTGCATTCTTCGTCGGTTGCATTTACATTTCCCCAGCGCAGATTATCGTATATACTCCCGGAGAACAGCACATTTTTCTGAAGCACAACGGCGACCTCGTTGCGCAGGGTCTCAAGATCGTATTCCTTAACGTTTACTCCTCCTACCATCACCTTGCCCTGCATAACATCATAGAGCCTGCAGATAAGGTTAACGAGAGTGGTCTTCCCGCTGCCGGTACCGCCTATGATGCCTATGGTCTCGCCGGACTTTATCTTAAGAGTTATGTCCTTTAATACCGGTGCTTCGCTTTCCTTATAGTATGAAAAATCAACATCGTTAAACTCGATGCTGCCGTCCCTTACTTCCATTACGGGATCTTCGGGATCTACTATATCGGCAGTCTCATCAAGTACTTCGACGATACGCTCGCCGCTTGCCATGCTTATCGATACCATTACGAAGATCATCGAAAGCATCATGAGGTTCATGAGTATGTTCATACAGTATGTGAGCAGTGTCATGAGTTCGCCCGTCGTAAGCTCGGAGTTCACTATCATATGCGCGCCCAGCCAGCTTATTATCATGATGCAAGTATAGATCGCGGTCATCATGACAGGGCCGTTCAATACGACCTTGCTCTCGGCATTCACGAACAGGTTATAGATATTCTCACATGCCTTATACATACGGGATTTTTCATAATCCTCACGCACATATGCCTTTACGACACGGATCGCATTTACGTTCTCCTGTACCGTGGCATTTAACTCATCATATTTTTTAAATACCTGGCGGAAACTCTTCATTGCGGAGAGCATGATCGTGACGATTATCGCCGCAAGGATCAACACTGCGATAAGATATACCCTTGCGATCCTTGCAGACACCAAAAAGGCCGCCGTCATCGCAAATATGAGCGAAAACGGTGCCCGAAAGCTCATCCTTATCACCATCTGGAAAGCATTCTGAACATTTGTAACATCTGTTGTAAGACGTGTGATCAGTCCTGCCGTTGAAAACTTGTCGATATTTGAAAACGAAAATGTCTGTATGTTCCCATACATCGCTTTTCTTAAATTCTTGGCAAACCCCGTTGATGCCTTCGCCGCGGTAAATCCTCCCGCGAGTCCGGCAAACAAACCGAACAGAGCGCAGAAAAACATCATAAGCCCTACCCTTATGATGTACGAAATATCTCCCTTCTCCACCCCGTTATCCACAAGCAGTCCCATGAGGCGGGGTGTTATGGTCTCCGCTATCACCTCAAGGATCATACAAACCGGGGTTATCAGGGCAAATGTCTTATATTCCTTAAGTTGAGCCAGTAATTTTCCAAACATATATCTTCCTATCTGCAGATCAGGCGCTGTTTTCGTATCACTCGGCGCTGAGGATCTCGATCATCTCACGTATCATCTCCTCATCCTTTAAGCGGAAAAGGAATTCAACCCTTCTTGAAGCCTCCATATCCACCTCACCGTTTTCATCATAAACAGGATTGCTGTATGAGCGGCCGGTCGCCGAAATGACCGATCTTAATTCTTCCAGCTGTTCATCGGTGATCACCTTACTCCTGTCGCCCAGGCAATACTCCGCCACGGACAATGCCCTTTTCTGCGACAGTTCCATGTTGAACAGATAATCACCCTCCGTATCGGTATGTCCCTCGATAAGTATCTCACTGATATAATCCTTATACTTCGGGCTTAAGAGCACATCCACGTATCTTGGCAGGAATTCCGACAGAAATTCCTTACCCTTGGGTGTGAGCGTACTCTTATTATAATCAAATAAAATGCTCGCATCAAAGGTGATCGCGCCTGTCTTCTCATCGACCGCAACATGAAGATCGGAATTGCTGAACTCATTCTTAAGATCTTCTATAAGTTCCGTCCTTACACCGATGATGTTATCAAGCTTCTGCTGCTGTTCGCTCATCAGGGCTTCAAGCTTGTTTAAAAGCTCGTGCTGCTCTCTTAATGTCTTCTCCTGGATGGCGATCTTCTCACCCTGTTCAGCCAGAGCCTGCTCCTGGGCATTTAACATCTTCGCCTGTTCATCAAGCGTCATCTTCTGTCTTGCGACTATATCCTGTTCATCCTTAAGCTCCGCAGCCTGGATGGAGAGTTCCTCCTCCTTTGCATCGTACTGCATCTTGGCATGGAGCATGGTGAATGAGATTATAAGTACGAAGGTAAGTAAAAGACCTGCCATCATATCGGAATATGACAGCCAGTATGTAGTTTCCTCATCTATGTGCCGACGATGTCTCCTACTGTCTGCCCGCATAATACTCCTCCAGCCTCTGCATGAAGCCTGCCAGTTCCTCTATCGATTTTGCAGCCCTTATAAAACTCTCTTCTATTCCGGTGTATGTGTAATTGAGCGTTCCGTTCATCTGTGACAGGAGCTCATACATCTTCTGCATCGTTTCGTCGAAATGTCCTTCCGCGACTCTTAAGCTTCTGCCTATCATATCAAAGGTCTGTCCGACGTCCTTCGGAAGAGTCTCGGAAGACTCCTTGATCTGGCGTATCATACGTGTCTGAAGCTTTACCGAATTATCCATGGTGGCCGTGGAAGCATCCAGTGATCTGCGGTATTTTTCAAGTTCAAGAATATATCCGCTTATCTCGCTCATTACCTGCTTATCATCCTCTCTCTGTTTCTTAAGGATGTTGGCAGTATCGCTCATGGCAGCCTGGAGTTCCTGTACCTTCTCTCCGTAGAGCTTAAGCCTGTCGGCCATCTCTCCGGTCATGGCGGCAACCGAATTGATGTTATCCGCCGTGGTCACATTTTTATTGAAGATATCCTCCATCTGTTTCGCATTTGCATTCTGTAATACAAGTGTCTCCTCGATGGTTCCCGAAAGCCTCGTAAACATATCGCCGAGCGAACGGTTCATCTCGGAAACAAATGCGTTCACGACCATGGCAAGCTGATCCATCTGGTTCTTCGTAGCCATATTCGTAAAGCTGTCTATCGTATCATCAAAATGTGCAAAATGAGGTTCGAGTATATCCTTTAATCCGCCCCTGAACATTCCCTCGAGGCTGTCCGTCAGTCTGTTTATCGCATCGATCTGCTGCTGTTCAAGCTCCATCATCCTGTTAACACCATCGGTGGCGGTATCCGGCAGCACGTATTTTTTATATACCGAAAGAAAATCTCCCACGGTCCGCTCGGCATTATCCAGTATCCTCTTATATACAAAATTGAAGACAAGCGAGAATACCATGCCGTAGATCGATGTGTGGAAGGCAACCTTTATACCCTGCATGAGCGGCTCTATACTGTTTGTTATCTCCGCCGTCGAGCCCGTATTAAAGCTCTGGAGTCCCAGTGATAATCCGATAAAGGTTCCCAGGATACCGAGACCGGTCATCACACCCGCGACCTGATTGAGCCTGTTCCTGTGTATAACCGTGTCAATAAGGTCATAGTTTATATACTCCTCGATATCACATTTATAATATGACTCCTGTGAATGAAGGATACGCTCGAGTTCATATCTGTAATCCTTAAACCTCTCCCTCAGTCTCTTATCTAAGAAGAGCTCATCCTTCTCCTCTCTGTATTTCTCCCAGAGAAAACGATGGGTATGCTTGGCGTCATCCTCGATCTTAACTATCACGCGGTTAAGATCCTTAACGATACCCGACACCGGAAGGAAGGATTCAAGATAACATGACAGCAGGATGATCCCCACGATAACAAACATCGCAAGGTTTACGGCAAGGTTCGTAACGCTGCCGCCCTGTCCCTTCGAAAAGAAATTCAGGTACACGCAGAGTGCGAGCATCAGTGTGTATACCAGTATAAGCCAGATCTCATAAAATTTCCTGTTTCGCATTTTATCCCCTTTCGTGGACTCCTCCCACTTCGTGGGCCCCTCCTCATGATCAAATATTCAATAGTTGGGTTGCGATCGTGAAGTATATCGCCAATGACAGTGCATCCACGATCGTCGTAATGAACGGGCTTGCCATTACCGCAGGATCGAACCCGACCTTCTGCGCAAACATCGGAAGGGTACAACCGACGATCTTGGCAAACAATACCGCCAGCACAAGTGTCAGGCACACTACCAGTGCGACAGAGACAGATACATGATCTATGAGCAGTATCTTAACAAAATTAGCCGCCGCAAGTGTTATCCCGCACAGCGCCGCAACCCTTATTTCCTTCCATATCACCCTGAACATATCTCCGAATTCGATCTCATTGAGCGAGAGACCACGTATTATCGTGACGCTGGCCTGTCCTCCGGCATTGCCGCCCGTATCCATGAGCATGGGGATGAACGCGGTAAGCACTATATAAGTTCCGAGAGCATCCTCATAATGGGTGATTATCTTACCGGTAACCGTTGCCGAGATCATCAGCAGGAGCAGCCACGGTATCCTCTTTTTCCAGGTCTCAAATACTCCGGTCTTCATGTACGGCTTATCCGTAGGTATGATAGCCGCCATCTTCTCGATATCCTCCGTTGCCTCTTCCTGCATGATGTCGACAACGTCATCGATGGTGATTATACCGACGAGCCTGTTCTCGTTATCCACAACCGGCATCGCGGTAAAATCGTATTTCGAGAAGATCTGCGCTACTTCTTCCTGGTCCGTCATGGTGTTCACTGAAATGATATTGTCATTCATGAAATCACCTATGACCTCATCGGCCTTACGCAGCAGCAGATATCTTAACGACACCGTTCCTATAAGATGCCGTTCCGTATCGAGAACATAACAGATATTGATCGTTTCCTTATCTATACCTGTCTTCCTGATACGCTCTATTGCCTGTTCAACGGTCAGGTTGACCTTAAGGTCCACGAACTCGACCGTCATTATGCTTCCGGCGGAATCCTCCGGATATCTTAACAGATGGTTTATATCCCTTCTTGTTTCGGCATTGGCGTTCGCAAGCAGCTTCTTAACCACTCCGGCCGGCATTTCTTCCATAAGGTCGGTAGCATCATCAGCCATAAGATTATTGATGATGTTCGCAGCCTCGCGGTCTGTCAGGGCGGTGATTATCATCTGTTCCGTCTCTATTGACAGATAGGCAAAAACATCCGCCGCCATAGTCTTCGGCAGTATCCTGAATACCTTGATCATTTCCTCGCCGGGCAGTTCTTCAAGCGCAGCCGCAACATCGGCCTCCTGCTGCTCAGCCAGTTCCTGACGCAGACGGGTATACTGTCTATTTTCAATTAATTCCCTGATTTCTTCCATAGACATAGCAGTATCCTCCATTAACAGTGATTTTTATGCACGCTCGACCCGGAACGTCAGATGCTTGTTTACTTGACATCTTCTTCATAAAAACCACCACCTTTCCACATAAAGAATACCGCTATGGGACACGGCTATATGCTACATAAAGCCCACGGCATTATGCCGCGGGCATCTGTCATCTTAAGTATAATAACAAAATCAAAAAAATCAGTCAATATCAACCGTCAGATAAACCCAAGCTTCCTGCTAAACTGACCGAGTTCCGCACTCCTCTTCTCCTTAAGGGCATCGATGGTGCAGATGATATCCTCGGCAGTAACGGTATTCAGCTCCTTATCGCTTATGGAATCCGGATCCTTTCCCGCCACCCTTTCGGCCACCGAACGCTCACAGTGCTCTAAGAACACACGGGCCTCACGGCCGTTTCCGAAGTCGGACTCATTTTGCCTTATTTTAAAATACTCTGCTATCTTTACATCATTTTCCCCAGAAAGCTTAATGGATGATAGTTCTGCCAGGCGATGTATGATCTCGACCATGTTATCGGGTGTGTAGGAATCAAAGTAGATCGTCGAATTTATCCTGCTGCTTATCCCGGGATTTGATACAAGAAACTTATGCATGAGATTGTTCTTCTTAGATACGTTTCTTCCGCCATATCCCGCAAAAATGACCAGCTTATCCGTCGCGTGATCCTCAAGTTCCACAGCAAGCTGCGCGAGTGCTTCCTGTGAATATGAATCCATTCCGCCTTCGGATTCCGAGCCACATGCAAGTGAATAAGCTTCATCAATGAAGATCGCATCATACTGCTGGAACAGGGCATGTACCTTCGGCGCCGTCTGGCCAACAAAAGCTCCCTTAAGCTGGGCTCCCGTAACCGATACGAAACGGTTGCCGTTTATGAGCCCCTCCTTCTGCATCATGTTTGACATCATTTTTGCCACCGTTGTTTTGGCTGTTCCCGGAGCTCCCAGAAAAAGATGGACATTATGGAACCTTGAATTCCTGATCCCTCTTGCTTCCCGCATCTTAACATATCTGAGCATATTGATAATATTGTTTACCTGCTTCTTAACCTCCTCCATACCGACCAGTTCGGCATCCAGAGTCTTTTCCGTGTCGCCGGCCATCCTGTCGATCAGCTTCTTAAGTCCCAGTTTCTCAAAGCAGTCACTCTTCAAACAGTCCGGTGCCCCCGTGTGGACAAGGTACTCCATTATCTTCTCATATTCCCTGCAGGGATACTGGCTGTTTATCTTACTCAGCTTATCCGCAAGAAGAGGAACATCAACCGTCCCGGAAAACTTAAACCCATGCCTTGCGGCCGCATCCTCAAGCAGCTTTCTGTAATAGTGCAAGATCACATCCGCTTTCTCATCCACTCTGAAACTGTTTGCGGTATATTCAAGCGATGCGGTCACTATCGAATAATCATCCTCCCGGATATCCCTGTCGATCACAAGGACATATACGTGCTCATTGCCGGAAAATCGCTTAAGGCATTCTATCTCGTGATGCATAAGAAGTTCACCGGAGTACGGCGGAAAATCTCCATGGACATTACGCTTTATAACACACACCGAATAATCTTCCAGATTGTTCCACCAGGGCTCGATCTTCCTGCCGTTGTTCTGCAGTTCCATATTCAGCATACCGAAACCGTATCCGTAACTCTTGTTATTCTCCATAACAACTTCTTCCAGATCGATGATGGGTATCCTGTAAAAACACTCCTCATAGTCGGGCATGGGATCATCTTCAAACAACTCATCCTCCTCAAAGATATAATCCTCATCACCATTTTCAAGATCGTACTCTTTGGCATGATCATCATCCGCATAGTCATCCATGATCTCCGTCTCATCGTATCCTGTATTTTCGGCAAATATCCCGGCCAGATATGCCACTGCCCTCAAGCCGTCCTCTTCCGTAGGTGCCGTTATCATGTTATATCTTGTTCCTTTCAGATCAAGCGTTTCAACAAATGATTCATAGATCCTTGCACCGTTTTTCAGATCATCGTTAAACTGCTGTCTCCCGAAGTTCTTGTGAAGCTGCAGATATCTTGCCATCTGCTTATGTCCCTTCCCGATGTAGATTGTCTTTATATCCGGCGACGCTATATTAAAACCCTTCTTCACCTTCTTAGCCATAATCTGCTTATCCTCCTTATTTAACCGTTCATACGATCCACGATCCCGAAATCAAGCGCTTCTTTTGCACTCATCCAATGATCGCGGTCGGTAGCCTCTTCTATCTCTTCGATCGGCTTATTGCAATTTTTTGAAAGTATCCTGTTTAGTTCCTCTCTCAGATACTTAATATGCGATGCGGCTATCATGATATCTTCTGCCTGTCCGCCCACACCGCCTGATGGCTGATGTATCATGACCTCACTGTGCGGGAGCACAACCCTGTCACCCTTATGTCCCGCCGAGAGCAGTACCGCCGCCATGCTTGCGGCCCTTCCCACGCATATTGTTGATACGGGACTCCGAAGCGACCGTATCGTATCATATATCGCCAGCCCCGCACTTACCTCGCCTCCCGGACTGTTGATGTAGAGGTTTATACCGTCATTACCGCTGCTGTCAAGGTACAGCAGCTGCGATATGACCGATGCAGCCATTTCATCGTTGATCTCTCCCGTGAGCAGGACTATCCTGTTATCGAGATTCATTGAAAAAATATCCATCCTGCCGTTTTCGTTGCACACTATCGGATTAAGTACCATAAATACCTCCTTATCAGCTTATCTGTATCGGTTACAGCGTAAGTATAAAGGAAGAGCCGCCGGCATTACGGACAAATATGTCCGCAGAGAAATATTTCCATAAAAAAAGCTTCTGCATTTTACATGCAAAAGCTTTCCAAAATATCCGTTTTAGCTCTTATCATGATACGATATCATACTCCGCATCATCTTTTCGGTAGAAATTCAAGACAAGTGCTATCATTGCAAGCTGAAGTATAAGATTCACCCAGAAGTTTACGGACAGACCGAATTTTTCCACAACATACACGACTACATATACCGGAAACTTCGCAAGGACAGTAAGACGGAAACGCTCGGTATTATCAAGCTCAAAACCAAAGAACTGCTTTGCCATAAAGGATGCGGGCAGTTGAAGGATAACGGCTGCAAGATAGTAAAAACCGATAGATACGAAAGCCGAGAAAACGAAAAAGACCATCATTGCAGGCTTGAGCATCGGAAGCCATCTGTTGCATACTATATCTTTCGATACCTTAAAGTTCGGAAAATCCGAGTATTTAAGCACCCTTGTCTGTCCTTCGGAATACATCCCGGCCGAATCCCTTCCGAACAGCATGATCGAGGTTTTGTTACCGTTCCTAACTTTTTCCTCCAACATGGCAGCGGTTATGCCGCTCAGCTCCTCGCTTACTTCCACATAGACATCTTCATCATCATAAACGAACGGTTCCGCTATCGTAAGCGCACTGTCTCTTAATTCAAAATCGGGCAGTCCTTTCTCAAGTTCACTCCTCATATCCTCTATGGCGTTCGATGCCACAAACCCGGTTATGATATTGAGTATCAAAAACCATATAAGAAGTGCCGCAAATACCCTGCCGCCTTTCTCATTTACAAGTTCCCTGTATTTTTGCGGTATAAAAGTAAATACCGGTATTGAAAAAAAATTGATCCTGCCTTCGTTCATCTCATGCCTTCCTTTATAACCTGTTCAAACTATTCCTTACGGAAACCCGCTCTCTTACGGAGTGTGGGATCAAGTATCTTCTTTCTTATGCGAAGGTTCTCGGGAGTTATCTCAAGGAGTTCATCCGCATCGATAAATTCAAGTGCCTGCTCAAGACTTAAGATCTTGGGCGGAGTAAGGCGGAGCGCTTCATCGGAACCCGATGCACGGGTATTCGTAAGCTGCTTTTTCTTACATACGTTTATCTCAACATCTTCGGGTTTGCCGTTCTGCCCGACTACCATTCCCGAATATACCTTTTCGCCGGGTCCTATGAACAGTGTTCCGCGCTCCTGCGCATTGAACAGTCCGTAGGTTATCGATTCTCCCGTTTCGAATGCTATAAGGGAGCCCTGTTTACGATACTGGATATCACCCTTGTAAGGTGCGTATTCATCAAAGATCGTGTTTATTATACCGTTACCCTTGGTATCTGTCATGAACTCACCGCGGTATCCGATAAGTCCGCGCGCGGGTATGGAAAATTCAAGTCTTGTATAACCTCCGGTTATCGGTGTCATATTCTGGAGTTCGCCCTTCCTCTGTCCCAGTTTTTCAATGACGATACCGGTAAATTCTTCCGGCACATCTATGTATGCCACTTCCATGGGCTCGGTCTTTCTTCCCTTGCTGTCCTGTCTGTACAGCACCTCTGCCTTGCTTACCGCGAATTCATAACCTTCGCGCCGCATATTCTCTATAAGCACAGAAAGATGCAGTTCGCCGCGGCCCGATACCTTAAAACAGTCGGGAGAATCGGTCTCTTCCACACGCAGCGAAACATCCGTGTTAAGTTCCTTGAACAGCCTCTCCCTTATATGTCTTGAGGTAACATACTTTCCCTCCTGCCCTGCAAGAGGAGAATCATTTACCATGAAGTTCATTGCGATCGTCGGCTCAGAGATCTTCTGGAAAGGTATGGGCTCTATGGCATCAGGCGCACAGATCGTATCGCCTATATGGATATCCGCTATTCCCGATATCGCGACTATGGAACCTATCGATGCTTCCCTGACATTGACCTTGTTAAGTCCGTCATATTCATAAAGCGCGCTCACCTTGACCTTCTTCTGCTTGTCGGGTTCGTGTGCGTTTACGATGACCGCTTCCTGGTTTACCCTGATCACACCGTTTGACACCTTGCCAACACCGATACGGCCGACATAATCATTGTAATCTATCGTGCTTATGAGCACCTGGGTACCCGCATCGGGATCGCCTTCGGGCGCCGGTATATAATCAAGTATAGCTTCAAACAGCGGGACCATGTTGGGTCCTATATTGTCGGGATCCGTCCCCGACTGGCCGTTCTTGGCGGAAGCATAGATGAAAGGACAGTCAAGCTGCTTATCATCGGCATCCAGATCCATGAACAGTTCGAGCACCTCATCCACAACTTCGCTGCAGCGCGCCTCGGGCCTGTCTATCTTATTAACGCATACAATTACCGGAAGCTTTAATGCCAGTGCCTTCTTAAGCACGAACTTCGTCTGCGGCATGGTACCCTCAAATGCATCCACAACCAGCACGGCGCCGTCTACCATTTTGAGCACGCGCTCCACTTCTCCTCCGAAATCCGCATGTCCCGGGGTGTCCACTATATTTATCTTGGTATTTTTATAGGTGACTGCCGTGTTCTTCGAAAGAATGGTGATACCGCGCTCACGCTCGATATCGTTTGAATCCATGACACGTTCCGCAACCTCCTGATTTTCCCTGAATACGCCGCTCTGCTTTAACAGTTCGTCAACCAATGTAGTCTTACCGTGATCTACATGGGCTATTATCGCGATATTTCTTATATCTTCTCTTTTAGTTAACATAATATTGCCTTTCCGTCTCCTGTATTCTTAACAACCGGGTAAGTATATCATATACCATAAGGTTTTTTCAATTATCGGAACACTATTGCTTCCCCGTCGACTGTACCGTATATACAATCCCTGTCCTTAACCGGTTCTGCCTGTCCTGATGTGGCTTCCGTTATATCCTTTACCGCCCTGCTCCAATCCTCCGTGGGGATAATGAGCGTAAAGGTCACATTATCCTCATACTTTGCCTCAAGTACGGTATATCTGTTCTTTTCAAAAATATACTGGAGCTTACCGACTATGGTATAGTCGGCGGTAAGCGAAGCCTGTATACCTTCACGTTTCTCGATCAGCCTGCAGTTTTCAAGTCCTGCCTTAACTGCAGCCTGATATGCACGTACCAGTCCGCCGGTACCCAGCAGCACTCCGCCGAAATATCTGGTCACAACAACGGCAACGTTCCTTACCTCTTCGTTTAACAGCACCTCGAGCATCGGTCTTCCTG
Source organism: uncultured Lachnospiraceae bacterium (assembly GCA_900320345.1). Classification (GTDB taxonomy): domain Bacteria; phylum Bacillota; class Clostridia; order Lachnospirales; family Lachnospiraceae; genus UBA2868. The sequence goes on from ONRZ01000008.1 coordinate 41,254, forward strand.
CAGTGCCCGCAGGCTCTCCGTCATCGGAACACCTCGTAAGCTCCGCATTCTTCCCTATGACAAACGCCGAGCAGTTGTGCCTCGCATCCCAGAATTCCTTCTTCTTCGCATTGATGAAATTTACGGCTTCCTCTTCTGTCTCCACAGGCTGAACATGACAGATAAAGCGTGACTTTTTCTCCTCGATCTCGCCCGTTCCGCCTTCGTATATACACTTATACATATTTATATGTCCTTACATGCAAGCATGACGATCATCTGGTCTGTTATTAATTGTGAAACACGGATCACTTCGCTTCGCTCCCGTGATCCTGCGGGGCATGACGATCATCTGTTCTGTTACCCTATTGTGTCATAAGGAATCCACCGCAAGCGGTCCTCCCTTATGACGAATCACATGGCGTTCTCGGCGATATCTTTTCTCATGTCTATCACTGCTGCCCTGGAAGCATCCGCATAATTCAGTTCCCCGAACCTTGAATACTTCTCATTGGTATATGCCGCGATTATCCCGCGGGATGAGTTTATGATGGCACCGAGCCCATCCTTATTGAAGAAGTGCTTAAGGTCTGCTCCCTTTCCGCCCTGCGCTCCGTAACCGGGTACAAGGATATAAGTCTTTGGCATGAGTTCGCGCAGGATCCTACCCTGTTCGGGATAGGTCGCTCCTACCACAGCACCGACATAACTGTACTTATCTCCCATGCAGGACTCGCCCCATTTTGCAACCTGCTCTCCTACTATCTCGTATAAAGGCCGCTCTCCCGCATCCGAGAGCTTGCGGTCCTGAAATTCGCCGCTGCTCGGATTCGAAGTCTTAACGAGCACGAATATGCCTTTCTTCTCTTCTCGACAGATATTTATGAAAGGATTTACACCGTCCGATCCAAGATAAGGATTAACGGTAACAAAGTCCTCATCAAATCCGTAATATGCCTGCGAGCCGACACTTACTTTTCCAAGATGTCCAACAGCATATGCCTCGGAAGTCGATCCGATGTCCCCGCGCTTAATATCACCTATCACCACAAGATCCCTGTCCTTGCAGTAATCTATAGTTTTCTTAAACGCAATAAGTCCCGGGATCCCGAACTGTTCATACATTGCTATCTGCGGCTTGACTGCCGGGATGAGATCGTATATTGCATCGATTATCCCCTTATTGTACTGCCATATGGCCTCCCCGGCGCCTTCAAGCGTTTCTCCGAATTCCTTAAATGCAGCCCTCTTTATATGTTCCGGGATATACTTCATCATCGGATCCAAGCCGACAACTATAGGTGCATTTGTATTCTTTATATTTTCTATCAACTTGTTTATCATGCTTTCCGTTCCTCCTGAAATGATATGTGCTGCCATTTTTTCGTCGGCGACCGGTCTGCATCATAATGAATACCATGCAAGTAAAAGAGCGATCCGGTTTTCTGCTCATAAAAATGACCGTACGACATGATAGTTTAGCACAGCAACTGTCTTTGGGCAAATAAAAAAGGAACGGTTCTTAACACTAAAGAACCGTCCCCATGTCTTATTATGTTCTAAACTACCACCAGCGGCGAATGTTCCTCCGCGTATTTCTTAATGTTTGAAACATTGGCATATTTCTTATAACTGTCTCCGTTTACCTCTACCAAAGTAGGCGCCTGCATTATACCGTACTTCCTTGCAAGCTCGATGTTTTCCTCGGCATCTATCAGTACGTATTTCTCATTCTTAAGGAATTCCCTTGCCAGCTTGCAGTTCGGGCAGGTCTTGGTGGTAAACAGATACTTTACATTGGCAGGCTCAACGCTTACCTCCTTATTGTCCGCAAGTCCGGAAAGCTTTACTACCGTAGCGGTCGGACGCTTAAGCGATGAATTGTCGATATCATATACCACACGGTTCTTATATTCCTGAGCCTTACCGTCATTCCAGTTCTGTACCGGCCTGTAATATCCGGTTATGCGGCTGTACACCTCGGTCACAGCACCGCAGTGAGGACAGGTCTTCTGTTCACCCGACAGATATCCGTGCTCCTTGCATACGGAATAAGTGGGCGACATGGTATAGTAAGGAAGCTTGTAATTCTCGGCAATCTTGCGTACCAGTGATGCTGCGGCCTTCCAGTCGGGAAGCTTCTCCCCGAGGAACGCATGGAACACGGTACCTGATGTATATAACGTCTGGAGATCATCCTGTATATCCAATGCATCGAAGATATCCGGAGTGTAATCAACCGGAAGATGCGAGCTGTTGGTATAATAAGGGGTATCGCCGGGATTGCCCGCCGTCTTGATATTCGGCCATCTCTTCTTATCATGTTTGGCAAGACGGTATGCCGTTGATTCTGCCGGAGTAGCCTCAAGGTTATACAGATCGCCGTACTGCTCCTGATAATCCGACAGACGGTTACGCATATGATTGAGTACTTCCTTTGTAAACTCCTGAGTCCTCTTATCCGTCATATCCGCACGCAGCCAGTTCGCATTAAGACCTACTTCGTTCATTCCCACAAGTCCTATCGTCGAGAAATGATTGTCGAAGTTACCCAGATACCTCTTCGTATACGGATACAGGCCTTCATCGAGAAGCTTGCTTATAACGCCGCGCTTTATCTTAAGGCTTCTTGCTGACAGATCCATCAGCCTGTTAAGCCTCTTGTAAAAATCATCCTTATTTGCCGACAGATATGCGATCCTCGGCATATTTATCGTAACAACTCCCACTGAACCGGTGCTCTCGCCCGAACCGAAGAAACCACCCGTCTTCTTGCGGAGCTCACGAAGATCGAGACGCAGACGGCAGCACATGCTCCTTACGTCACTGGGCTCCATGTCACTGTTGATATAATTCGAGAAATAAGGTGTTCCGTACTTGGCTGTCATCTCAAACAGCAGACGGTTGTTCTCGGTATCCGACCAGTCGAAATCCGATGTGATCGAATATGTGGGGATAGGATACTGGAATCCCCTGCCATTTGCATCACCTTCTATCATGGTCTCGATAAACGCCTTGTTTATCATGTCCATCTCGGCCTTGCAGTCCTTGTATTTAAAGCCCATCTCCCTGCCGCCGACTATTGCCTGGAGTTCGGCAAGATCGGCAGGAACGGTCCAGTCAAGCGTGATATTTGAAAAAGGTGCCTGAGTACCCCAGCGGCTGGGAGTATTAACTCCGTATACAAAGGATTCAACACACTTCTTAACTTCCCTGTAGGAAAGATTATCAACCTTTACAAAAGGAGCAAGATATGTATCAAATGATGAAAATGCCTGTGCACCGGCCCATTCGTTCTGCATTATGCCGAGGAAATTGACCATCTGATTGCAGAGCACCGACAGATGTGATGCGGGTGCGGATGTGATCTTACCGCTGATACCGCCAAGACCTTCCTTTATAAGCTGCTTGAGCGACCAGCCCGCGCAGTATCCCGTAAGCATGGAAAGATCATGGATATGGATATCCGCATTACGATGAGCATCCGCTATTTCCTGATCATAGATCTCGGAAAGCCAGTAATTGGCCGTTACGGCGCCCGAATTACTTAAGATAAGTCCGCCCACGGAATAGGTGACCGTCGAATTCTCCTTAACGCGCCAATCCTCAACCTTGACATAACTGTTTACGACATCCTTATAATCAAGGATGGTAGACTTCATGTTACGCATCTTCTCGCGCTGCTTACGGTAAAGGATATATGCCTTGGCAACTTCGGTATACCCCGCCTGCTCGAGAACGGTCTCCACGCTGTCCTGAACATCCTCAACACTGATCTTGTCCCCTTCAAGTTTGTTTTGGAAGTCAGATGTCACCCTCAGAGAAAGCAGATCTATCATATCATTATTATACTGTTTCTCGCAGGCATCGAAAGCCTTCATTATGGCATCGCTGATCTTATTAAGATTAAAATCAGTGATCTGTCCATCCCTCTTTACAACACTAAACATCCCTTATACTCCTCCCCTTCCTGTGAATACGATACCCATTTTCTACACCCCTTTATTTACAGATTGAGTGAAAAAAAGTTCGCAGTTTAATCCGAATCAGTCAAAAACCGCGACTACGGTTAGTATAGCATTGAGGATTTTAAAAGTCAACGCGAAAACACAAGATATTATGTGGCTTTTTTGATACATATACAATATATTGTGGTTTTTATGTCAACCTTGAAATGATCGCTTTTAAGGTCAAAAAAACCTTCTCTCCACATATTTAATGGGGAAGAAGGTCAATCGGAAATGGTCAAACAAAAAATGACTTGTTGAGTCAATTGGTGAAATTATACAAATTTTAATCCTCGATTTGGTTATTATTCATCTCGTGCTCAGGAAAATGTATTCTCTCTGTGCTTCCTCGTCCTGCGGGTATCTGTCTATGTACTCTTTCATAAGAACTCCGGCCTTCTTGAAGTCCAAAAGATACTCATATGCCACCGCTTCATTGAACCTCAGGCTCTGATCGTATGCCGGATCGTTTAAGGATATCCCGTTCTCAAATGCGTTTAATGCCTTCTGATATTCCTTCTGCTTAAGGCTCATCAGGCCAAGCTCATTATAAATCGCCGCACTGTCCTGATGTTCATCCGTATACGCCGAATAAAGGTTTGAAGCATAGTTGGTATCGCCCAAGGCTTCGTATGATCTTCCAAGATACAGGATAAGCTCGGGTGTTTCCTCATCCTTGCGTGCCTCTTCAAAATAATTGCGGGCTTCATCATATCTTCCAAGATAATAGGAAAACATTCCGGACTGATACGCGGTCATCCTGTTGTTCTCCGACATGGCCCTGCTCAAATACCCGTCACCGTCCGACTTCATGCCGGCAGCATCCAGCGCCTGATAAATACAGATATACAGATCATAGTCGTTATGCTTAAGTTCAACTGCCCTGTCAAAGTCTTTGATCGCGGACTCCCTGTCATTCTTAAGGAGTTCTATACGGCCGCGCAGATAATGCGCATCGGCCGAGCGTTCATCAAGATCCAGTATGGCGTTGTACGTGTCAAGAGCGGCATCCAGATCCCCGCATTTGTACTCAGACATTGCCATATAATAGTTTATGTCGTAATCCACGCGCTTAACAAGACCGTTGGATCCCTTCAGGGCTTTCTCGAACGCACCGACGGCTTCCTCGTACCTGCCCTGCCCCATATATGCTATACCCATGCCCCTGTAGGTTAAACGCTCATCCTCACCGGCCTTTAATGCATTGTCAAAACAGGTAAGCGCCAGAGCATAGTCCTGCTGTTCAACCGCATCCATACCGAGATTGATATTGGCTTTTCCGGCTCCGCCCATGCTGCATCCGCCAAGCATCGCTGCAAGTGTGACCGCCGTTAGCGTATATGTGAACTTCTTTCCCATGACCATGCTATGCTTTCTTATCATTATGCCTTCTCACCTTCTATGCATATGCCGATAGTATACCCGACTTTTATCCGTTTTACAAGAAGACCGGCCGGTGCTATATTATATTTATGTCCATAAAAGAGAAAATATTCGAAACAAAATATCTGAGCGGAAGCACCTTAAAGATCATCGCATGCACAAGCATGTTCATAGATCATTTTTTTCATATCCTTATGCGCACATACCGGGATCATGTGGCAACACTTGATTACGACACCATAAAGAATTTTAATACAATATATAAGATAGGACGCGGTATAGGCAGGATCGCCTTCCCGATATTCTGTTTCCTTCTTGTCGAGGGTTTCCTGCATACAAAGGATATACGCAAATACTTAGCCCGTCTCTTCGTGATGGCCCTCTTATCCGAGCATGCCTTTAATCTGCTGTATTCCGGACACCATATGGAACCCGAAGGACAGAGTATCTTCTTAACCCTCTTTATAGGATTGCTCACCATCTGGGGGATAGATAAGATCCGGACTATGGAAAACATGCCCAGGCAAGCCGCCGCCTCATTCACACTTGCCATAATAATCGCGGGATGTCTGGCTGCATATCTTTTAAAAACCGATTACTCTTACCATGGGATAATGTCGATCGCAGCCATTTATCTTCTCCGCAGCGACATAGGTCTTACCTGCGTCGGAGGAGCCATATCGTTTATTTGGGAGCCCTGGGCCATTCCGGCTTTCATCCCCATATATTTCTATAACGGCAAGCGCGGGTTAAGGGCAAAATATATCTTCTATCTCTTCTATCCGCTGCATATATATCTGATCTACTTCATCCTTACTTATGTTCTTCCTCCAGGAAGCCTATAAGCTTATCGATATATCCGCTCAGCTTATCGGAACCTTCTTCAAGTTTCTTCCTGTATTTTTCCTTCTCCTCTTCTATCTGTTCGCTTACATATTCCCGCACCGTTTCTCCTATCGCATCTGACAGATCCCTGAATATCCCTTTAAGGATATCGCGATCCTCTTCATTCATACCTTCATAAGTACTCTTTATCCTGCGTCCCGAATTTACCGGATCGCCCATAACATCGTTAAGATCGTCGGAACCTAAGCCTCTTACTATCTCAAACAACAGCTCCACAAATTCCTGTCTCTGTTCACGGTCCATGCCCCGTATCCATTTATTCACCGATCTGTCCGTTACATATCTGTGTCTGAAAATACTGTCCGCCTTCTTAAAACCGACACCGTCTATCAGCCAGTTATAAGGGTCGTGCTGAAGAAGACCGAAATTACGGCATTTCACGACCTCGTAATTTTCCTGTGTCTGCAATACCATGCCTACCACAGATGATCTGGGGACACTTTTTCTTATCCTGTCCTTTATGCAGGCAAATTCCTCACTGTCAAGCACGCCTTCCGCAAATCCCGGACCGTCATGCGAATAGATGGCTTCTATCCTGCTCCTTACCTTCGGTCTGCACATCATCGAAGCATATACCGCGAGATTCCCTCCCTTTGAATGTCCGCCGACCGTAAGATCCGATGCCACAGAACTCCCTATCCTGTTGAGGTACTGTACCGCCTTCTCCTGTGCGGGCACCGGTGTTATGAACGACATGTTGAAATCCTCCTTCCAGCCGGTCAGCGTCTCATCCGTGCCCCTGAAAGCAACATACGTAAAACCGTTGTCAAACATGCAGGTGATGGCCGAAAACTGTATCTCCCACTGTGGATCCACAATGTTCACATGATCGTAGAGCCTTACGGACGAGAATCTCCTGCTTCCCGCCATTGCCTCGAACAATTCGCGGTTTACCTTCTCAAATCTGCTGTCGGCATAAAGCGTCTCATAATCCCCGCTCTCCTTAAGTTCCCATATACGCATGGCCTTTTTTACCCTTCCGCTCCCGGTAAGGATCTTATCGAACTTAAGATAGGAAAACTGGGAAAGCACAAGGGAATCCACCTCATTAAACGGTTCTTCCTCTATCGTATATCTTCCGTATCCGATAACATAGTCGGTTATATTACCCATTCATGCTCCTTTGACCAAAATCACAGAAATCCCTTGAGCCGTCTGCCCAAGGGATTTCCGAAAAAGCGGTCGTATTCCTTATTCTATCGTTAATCCGCTCCATATATCATCGGGAACAAGTGCCACATAGGTACGTCCCGTGTTAAGTACTATCTCTTCGCCGTCTTTATCATAATATCTTGTAGGCGTAAGCTCATCATCCTTAGTCCATGTGACCGGGATGCATTTACCGTTAGTGATATAATAACCGTCACGGTTGAAATCTATCGAATGGAACATCATGTATCCGTTTGAGTCGAACTGTACATAACGGCAGTTCTGTATAAGGATGTTCTTAAACGAAAGCTGCTGGTCTCCGTTGCCCGGATCCGTATGCTTCATGCCATACTCGGAATACAGATATGTACCGCTTGCGGGATCATAATCCATATAAGGCTTGTTATGCTTATAAGGCATCTGGATATGAGTGCAGCTCTTGGCATCCGGGTACTGGCTAAGATCATTGGGCTTGCTCTCCGAAGTAAACTTGTAATGCGGACCCGGATAGTAATCGTTGTAGGTCTTGCTGTACTTGGGATGGCTTGCGAAGTTCTTGTCTATATCGCCTTCAAGTATATACTCGGTGAACTCCCTCGACTTGCCGTTGTTGACACGCGAGAATGTTCCGCTGAAGTTCTCTACGAAATCCTTGGCCATATAATCATCTATATAGAAAGGACCTCCGTCATGGCAGACAACCGCATTCCATTCAGGTATGATCTGAAGGTTTGTGGGCCTTACGCTTCGTATACTTCCTATCTGCTTAACACTGTTATAATCCTTAAACAATACCATCAGTCGTGTAACACCGTCATTGGCGGTACTGTTTGTCATCTCATATACAACATCCGACTGTGTGAGTCCGTAATGAGGAAGCGCTGTCTTCTCATTATCAACCATGGCTGCGATAGGCCTCTGTTCCTTAAGCGCTTCGTCTATCCACTCATTTGTCAGCTCACTGCGGTACATTCCTTCTCTGGTCTCTTCATCGCCTGCCTCTGTCTCGACGCTTACCGCAGGTGCCGGAGCATCATCATCCGTTATGACCTGTATGACCGGCTCATTACCCGCCGTATCGGGCTCTGCTTCCGGTGTATCCTCCTCCTTGCTGCATCCGCCAAACACAAGAGCCGTCGTCAATGCAAGCATCAGAAACAAGTTTCTCTTCTTCATTTATATTGCCTCCCTTATTAAATTACAAATACACATAAAACATACAGCCGAAATGCTTCGTCGGCTCATTCTAGGACATTTTACCACAAAATAATGTATAAGTCACTGAAAAAATACACAAGTTTTAGATATTTATCGCGTCTGTTTGGTGTATTTTTCTATAAATCCGTTCGTATATACCTCCGCCCCCTTCTCATTAAGATGAGAAGAATCGCCGAAGAAGGCGTTATCATAACATGGTATCTCGGTCTCAAACAGGATATCCGGATTATCATCGGCGAATTTCCTTATATAACTTTGGTATTCCTTCACATAGCCTTCATCAAGTCTTGAATATGAAGCCTCGTTCATGGGCGGCTGCAGCACTATGGTATCTATCCCGTTCTCACCGCACAGCTTTAGCAGTTTGTCAAAATAGCAGGTTATGAGCAGATGCTCCCCTCCCCTGTCCATTTCCGTATAATTGGCTTCATAGTTGATGTCATCGCAGCCGTCTTTTGTACCGTATAACGCATGTCCCCTGTTTGTCCGCTGTTCTTCATACAGCTTTTTGTTGACAGAATACCGCCCGTTGCCCCTTGAATTTATGAGTGCGGGAAGATAACTGTCCGGAAGCCGCAAATACATGCTTAAGATATCGGATCTATCAAAATCCTCAAAGACGCGGGCTTTATATGAGATCCCCTGCGAGTAAAGATCCATGGCCTCCCTTAAAGTAAGGTGGTGGAAATACAGTGTCCTGTTTTCGTAATTGTCCATATACGAATAATGAAAGGGAGCAAACATGATGATCACACGCCCGGGTGCTCCGTTTAC
>ONRZ01000043.1 GCA_900320345.1 uncultured Lachnospiraceae bacterium
ATTGTTGATATTATTGATCACGTTGTACAGAAGAAGCTGCAGCGGATAGTAATCCTTGTTCTTCATATACATAAGTGCATCGGAATAACCGTTCCAGCGCCCTACCGCATAAAAGAGAGCGAGTGTGGCAAAAACCGGTTTACTGAGCGGCAGATATATCGCAGTAAGGATCCTGAAATACGATGCACCGTCTATCTGGGCCGATTCCCTCAAACTGTCCGGTATACCGTAGAAAAAGCTTCTCATGATTATCATATTGTAAACACTTAAGCAGCTCGGCAATATAAGTACCAGAGGGTTGCTTAGCAGTCCCAGTGAATTCATGAGCAGATAGTTCGGTATCGTACCCGCATTGAAGAACATCGTGATCGTTATGACCACATTTATGAACCCTCTTCCTTTCAGATCCTCATAAATGAGCGGATATGCACAAAATGCCGTCATCGTGAGCGATACCAGAGTACATACGACCGTTAGGAATACGGTCCAGAAAAATGACTTGATATACTTGGAATCCTTAAGCACCGTGGTGTATGCCTGAAAATTGATCCCCTTCGGCAAGAAGGTTGATCATCGGGAGTACACAGATAAGGCAGACGATAACGCATATCGCAACGAACACCCAGTCACCAACTTTTGCCTGTTTTGATTTGATGATCCTGTTCTCTTCCATTACCAGATTCCCCTTTCTCCCAATTTTCTAGATATCCAGTTCGCAAGAAGAAGGAATATCACGCAGATCACCGACTGGAACAGACCGACCGCAGTTGTAAGCGAGAACTGGAGTCCCTTGATACCGTTTTTATATACGAAGGTTGCGATAACATTTGCCACCTTCATTACAAGGTTATTCTGGAATGCATAAGGTCTGTCGAAACTGCTGCCCAGGATATTTCCGAGGTTCATTATAAGAAGGACTACGATCGTGGGTCTTATTCCCGGAAGAGTTATATGCCACATCTTCTTGAACCTTCCCGCTCCGTCTACCGAAGCCGCTTCATACAGTTCCGGGCTTATTCCTGCTATGGCCGCCAGATAAACGATCGAATTCCATCCAAAGCTCTGCCAGACACCCATTCCTATATAAGTTGCCACCCAGTGTGACGGATCGTTGAGAAACGGAACCGAATCCTTACCCATAGCATTTATGATCTGGTTTACAAGTCCGTTCGTAGGAGCAAACAACTGGAGCGCAAGACTGGACACGATGACCCATGAAAGAAAGTGCGGCATATATGCTATTGTCTGGGTTATCTTCTTGAACCTCCTGAAGCAGAGTTCATTCAATATAAGTGCAAAAATGATCGGTGCCGGAAAACCGCAGATAAGATCCAGAAGGTTAAGCACCAGTGTATTTCGGAGCGCATTTATAAAATCCTTATTTGAGAATGCCTTGATAAAATACTTCATCCCATGCTTGGCCGCTATCGGCATCCTGAACGGACTCATCCCTATCTTATATTCCTTGAATGCGATCTGGATATATACCATGGGGATGTACTTAAATATGATAAGATAAGCCATCGGAAGCAACAGCAGCAGGTAGAGCTGCCAGAACTTCTTCAGATATACCGATGCACTGACCTTCTTCTTTTGCAGAACAACCGTCGTATCGTTCTTCTTCATTTTCTTCCCTTCCCTTGATCTCTCTTTTGCCGCTCATTTAACCATTTCTTCCGGTCTGTTTTCGGCACCTGGTATTCTTGTGCACTTGTATGTAAGTATAATATTATGTAACGTCTTATAATTCCATTAGTACTTATTACCAATTAATCTTTCAAATATTTGTCTATTCTATCCAACCATATTCTAAACATCCCGAAAATGCCCGCTTTCTTTCGTTCCGTTACTCTATTCGTCCACTTATAAAAAAAATATAAATATATTCTAAAAATATGAGCCTATTTAATCCCGAACAATGTCTTTATATATAGAAAAGAGAACACAGCATCAATATTATCTTTTGGAGGTTCAGATGAAAACTGATAAAACAGGAAAACACAACGAGAAACTTATAGGCGGTATCGCAGCTCTGGCGGTGGCCGCCGTATGCGTATTTGTATATTTCGGTGCACGGACAGACCACGGAAGTTACGACGAACCCGCACCTGAAGGGATCGCTTTTGCTGCTCCCGATGCGACTGACGGACATGTTCAGATAGATGATTCTCCTGTTCCGCTTTCTGATTCACCATTTTATGAAGATGAACTTCTGGATGAAGGTTCACTTTTATCCGACGGAGACGACCTTAGTGATGATGCACTTTATGAAGGCTCCGATATGCTTAATGAAGATACTCTTTTGGATAATGGCGATATGCTTGAAGACGAACTGCTTATCGATGACTCGGGTTCAGGTAATGCCGGCAATGATGAACTGCTTGTCGAAGAACCTTCTCAGAGCAATACTTCCGGGAAAGATAATAAAAAGACTGATAAAAAGGAAGAAGAACCTGTAAAAGATAATAACGATTCCTCAAAAGATAAGGACGCTTCCGGTCAGAACAAGAACGAAGCCAAGGATAACAGTGATAAGACCGATGAGGGAACCAATGCATTGGATAGCATGATGCTTAGTAAGATAAATGATCTCAGAGCATCTGTAGGTGCAGGTAAGTTAACTATCGATCCTACTCTCAATAAATATGCGGCAGTGCGTGCACAGGAAGCTTCCGTGACATGGTCTCATACACGTCCGAACGGTACTCAGGGCTGTGACATGATCTCATCAAGCAAATACCGTGCGGAGAACTTATCATGCCGCAGTTATTCTTCCTACGGGAACTCGAAGAAGGAGCAGGAAAACGCGGCAGATGCGATGTTTGATAATCTGAAATCAAGTTCATCTCATTACGACAATATGACCTTTAAGAACTTCACCAAGGTTGGTATCAGCACCTATATAACAAAAACAAAGGATGGCAAGACACGTCTTACCACCGCATACCTTTTCAGCAACTGATAAAAATCCATAAAAAGAAAAGCTTGCCGGAACCGTATCCGGCAAGCTTTTTTTATAATCTGTATATCCCGGGACTCATCGGCAGCCCATCGGAATTATATATGAGGGCTCCGCTGTTTGTCTGCGAATAACAGTATCTTATCTCCTTTATCGTACGGTCCGTGTCTTTAACACTTAGAACCAGCCTGTCCTTAAGCACGGTAACATCTGCAGGCTTATTGTTCCCGGCATCATCTACTATCCTGAAATCCGTAACGATACCGTCTGAACCTCTTCCGTTAACTTCTCTTGTCTGCATACCGTCTCCGACATGCGACATGTTAAGTGTGATCTCGACATCTCCGTCCTTCTTAACACACATGAATTTCTCAATCCTTGGCCCCGAATATTCAACATCCATGCCGCACCGGTAATGTGCCGCCAAAAGCGCAAGTCTGCGTCCCAGCTCTCTCTTACCCTGAGGATGGAGATCGTTATCCTCTCCAAGATCTATTGTGACTATGGAATCAGAGTCCGGAAGTTCTTCCGCCAGCTCGCGCAGTATCTCTCTCATTCCATGCCAGGCCTCCGATGCGGGATCGTTATCGATCGTAAAGTTCGGGAGCTGCACTACACCCGCGAAAAGCCCGGGATCGTTCCATTCCTTCCTGTAGCCTTCCACCATACGGGTGAAGAGATCCGTATACTCATCCCTCTCTTCACAGTCGGATTCACCCTGATACCAGTTAAAGCCTCCGATAGTATATTTATGGCACGGTGCCGTCATTGCATTATAAAGTCCTGTCGGCTTCCAGCTGATAAAATCCTGATAGTATGCCGGCTCATCACTTACCGCACCTATCTTATACTTCCATGTACCTGCAAGTTCGACAGTACCGTTTTCATTAAATATCCTGTATTCCTTACCCGGTGTGAACCTGGCCGCCACATGTGTCGCGCCCGGATACCCGACGAGATATTCACTCTTCATCCTTACCGTAACATTGTTCATACCCTCGTGAAGAAGGCCCTGCGGTATGTCATATTTCCTCGGCGGATACTGATACTCAGTCTGCCCCACCAATGTTCCGTTCACATAGGTCTTATCACTGTCAACTATGGTTCCGAGCCACAGCCGTGCGCTCTTACCCGCCATATCGGCAGGGACATAAAATGTTTTCCTGAAATATATACAGCCAAGGGTATCACCTATAACCGTATCCTTAAAAAATGCCGGAAGTTCAACCGTATCCCAGTCACTGTCATCAAGATCGGCCGACTCCCAATGCTCCTTCAGACCGGTATCTTCGGAATCCAGCCTGTTATGCCACTTGGCGACTTTCTCTGTATTATCTTTGAGCACAGCATCTCTGAATTCCTGCTGCGCATATTTATCGGCAAGCGCAAGCTTATCATCATAACCTTCAAGCATTTCCCTGCTCATCCAGCAATGTACTTTCGATCCGCCCAGACTTGCATCTATATATCCGACAGGAATGCCCGTCATTTTGTTGAGTTCACGTGCGAAAAAATACGCCGTTGCCGAAAATTCCGAAATATATTCCCTTGCCGGGCGTCTCCATCTGCCGGTCTGGCACTCCCTGACCGGTGCCGTAAAATCCAGTGCTTCGCTTATCTTAAACGACCGCACATCCGGATAGTCACAATTAACCATTTCATCAGGATACCTGTCCCTTACGCGTATCATCGTAAGTTCCATATTGGACTGTCCCGAACAGAGCCACACCTCTCCTATGAGAATGTCCTCTATGGTCACACTTCCTCCCGCATCATCACTTATCTCCATTTTATAAGGTCCGCCGTAATGATGTGGATTAAGCCAGACTTCAAAGTAACCGTCCGAATCGGAGATCGTCTTATAAACATCATCAAGAAACGATATCTCGATGTCTCGTCCCGGTGCATCATAGCCCCAGATACGTACCTTCCTGTCCCTCTGAAGGACCATTCCGTCACTTATTAACCTTGGCATCCTGAGATCGCTCATATTTTTCCTCTTATTCCTTAACTCCGCCTATTGTAAGTCCTGTTACGAAATATCTCTGCAGGAACGGATACAGACATACTATTGGAAGCATGGTAGCAACCGTAACAGCCGCACGTATAGTGATGGGTGTTATGGTGTTTGCACCCGCATTCTTTGCATTTTCTGCACTTCCGCTCTGCTGCATAACTGATGACAGGAGCTTCATCAGCTCGTACTGAAGTGTTGTATACTGTGTCTTCATACGGTTATAGAGCATTGCATCAAACCATGAATTCCACTGCCATACCGCTATAAAAAGAGCAACCGTCGCATACACGGGTTTACACAGCGGAGAGATGATATCCTTAAATATCGTGAAATATCCGGCACCGTCAAGCTGTGCAGATTCCTCTAAGCTTTCCGGAATACCTTCCATATATGTCCTCATTACAAGCATATTAAAGGCACTGATCATTCCGGGTACCCAGTATACATTAAAGGTTCCGGTAAGTCCGAGATTCTTATACAGCAGGAAGATCGGGATCATACCGCCGTTCACATACATTGTTATAACCCAGAACAGTGAAAGCTGGGATTTGAACAGGAATCTCTTACGGCTTACAACAAATGCCAACAGTGCATTTGCAAACAGGGATGTCAAAGTAGCAAGTACTGTCCTTGCCACCGTGATCTTGGCACCGGTCCAGATGTTCTGCATTGCAAATACCGTCTTGTAATTCTTCATCGAAAACCTGCGCGGCCATAAATATATACCGCCTCTTACGGCATCTATACCGTCATTAAACGACAGTGCTATCGTATTTATTACGGGATAAAGCGTGATCACCACGAAGGAGGCCAGGAATACGACTACAATGATCCCGAATATCTTATCGCTTACAGGCTTGCTTACCTTATATTCTTTCTCATTCATATCTCGATCCCTCCTAGAATAATCTTTCTTCGCTGTATCTCTTGGCTACTCCGTTGGCAATGAATATGAGCATTATACTTACTACGCTCTTAAACAGACCGGCAGCAGTACCGAGGGAATAATCGTTCTGGGATATACCCCATTTCAGGACGTAGATATCGATCGTCTGTGATACCGACTGTACGAGGCCGTTTCCCAAAAGATACTGTACCTCGAAGCCTGCGTTCAATACGTTTCCGACATTCATAAGAAGCAGTATAAGGAAGGTCGGCTTAATGCCGGGAAGTGTTATATACTTTATCTTCTGCAGTCTGTCGGCACCGTCAATGGAAGCAGCTTCATACAGCGAAGGATCTATTCCGGTGATCGCCGCAAAATAGATGATAGCATTAAATCCGGTCTCCTTCCAGCAGTTCGCAAAAGCAACTATCCACCAGAAGTATTTCGGGTGAGCAAAGAAGTTGATCGCCTGCTTGATCACGCCCATTCTCATCAACACATCATTGACGATACCTGTCGGAGACAGGGAAACATGAAGAATACCGGTAACTACTATCCATGAAAGGAAGTGAGGCAGGTAGGATATGGTCTGAATGGGTTTCTTTATCCAATTCCTCCTTACTTCGTTCAGGATAATGGCAAAAAGTACTGCCATTATCGTCGTAGATACAAGATTTATAACGCCCATGGCGAACGTGTTTCTTATAACCTTTATAAATACGTCATCCTCAAAAAGGAACTTAAACTTATCAAGCCCGACAAACTTGGAACCGAGAAGTCCCTTCTTTGGCTTGTAATTCTGAAATGCCATGATCCAGCCTGTTAACGGCCAGTAATAGAAAATGATACCGTATACGACCATGAAGAAAGAAACGATCATAAGAAAGCTCTGTTTCTTCATCTCTTTGAGAGTTATCGGTATCTTTTTTGATTTTACCGCTTTTTCCCGGGCCATAAATTCACTCCTCTTATCTTATCTTTCTGATTTTTTCTGCATAAAGGGGGCAGCAACTTACGTCGCGCGGTTGCTGCCCCTATATTAATATCCCTATCTGATCAGGATACGCTTGCGTATCCTGCCGCGCCGGATCCGATCAGCGTCAGCTGATATCTTCCTGACGGATCCGTGTGCATTTATCACACATTCAAGTGAACTCGTTTACTTGAATGTATCAAGGATCTCCTGCATCTCTGCCAGGAAGTCCTCAGGCTTACAAGCTTCGTATGCTGCCATGTACTCGCCCCAGCCCTTGTCGAAGTCCTTAGCCATAACGACCTTCGGAAGCCACTCATGCTTGCACTCACCCATCTTCGTCCATGCTACACCACCGGGTGTCTCTGTCGTGAAGTTGTTAGAGTATGAATACATCGGGAACCAAGGACCGTTGGTCTCCTGAACCGAACCGATCATCTGAGGATAAGTAGTTACGCCGTATGCATCGAAGCAGTCCTTAAGAGGCTTAGCCATATCGTTCATGAACTCTGAAGGCTGTTCTTCAGGCTTGTTCGCATTCTTACCGTCACGGCTTGTTCCATGCCACTGAGGGAAGTATGAATACTGACATCTGTGAGCTGCCTGATATGAGGTATCTGCCCAGTTCTGTCTCTGCTCGTCTGTACGATAGTATAATCCGTCATCATCTACGTTGTAGTCAACATCCTTAACACCCCAGAATCTGAGATCATGAAGCTCCTGATCCATTGCACAGTCTACAAGGAACTTGAATGCTGCATCGGGATCTTCACAGTCTGTTGTGATCGCGATACCTGATGCCTGGTTAACTGTGTCATCATAAGTATGCCATCTGTTCTCCATGCCTGCCTTAGTCGTAAGACCAAGAGGAACATAGTTGCAGCCCTTAGCATCAAGACCTGTCTGCTTGAATACATCATTTACTGTGTAAGCGAAATCCCACCACTGGTCAACCATACCAAGAACACGGCCTGTTGACAGCTTAGCGATGTACTCATCATATGTCTGTGTGAATGATTCGGGATCTACGAAGCCCTTCTGATATTCTTCATTAAGCTTCTTGAAGTATGCGATGGTATCTTCTGAAGTATTGTAATCCTTGATCGTCATATCAGTCTTATCAACGATAACGGAACCGTCATTGGGATATCCTGCAAGGAACTGTCCTGCATTCTCAAGACAGAAGTATCTCCAGTCTTCGCAGAGGATGGTATAAGCCATGTTCTCTGTTCCGTCTTCCATTGTAGGATTAGCTGCAATGTAATCCTCTAAGAGCTTGAAGTACTCATCCATTGTCTGGATCTTCGGATAACCTGCCCACTCAAGAACACGTACCTGGATCCAGAATGCTTCGTCGTTATGTGTTGTCTGCTTGGTCTCGCCCATTGTGTTTCCGAAAGGATTGATCCAGTAGATATGACCGTCGGGCTGACGGAACTTCTCCCACTCTTCAGGAGTGAACCACTCGTTCTTGAACTCGGGATACTTGTCAATGTAATCATCAAGCGGAATAAGTGCATCGGCATCGATGAGAAGGTTCATTTCATCAGAGTCGATAAAATCAGGATACTCGCCGCCTGCAATAAGTGTACCTGTAGCTTCCGATGCTGTCTGTCCGGTAAGCCATGTTTCCTTAACCTTAACGCCCCACTTGTCTGCGATCATCTGAGCGATCTCATTGTCGTCATTGATCTCAGAACCGGGCATGGTGATGAACATCGTGAATTCCTTAACATCACCTGATGCTTCAGATGCATCCGCAGTATCTTCCGCTGCTGCATCATCACCTGCGTCTGCTGTCTCGGTAGTGTCAGCTGCACCTGTATCTGCCGGTGCGGGTGCCTCAGCTGCTCCGCCGCAGCCTGCAAGCATGCCTACCATGAGAGCCGAACTCAACAATAAAGCTGTGATCTTCTTTAACTTCATATTCTTCCTCCCTAAATATGTTAATAGTTCCCGGGCAAAACCCGTGATACCATATTAATCCTTTATGATCTTTCAAACCACGGAGAAATTCTATAAAAAGGGGGGAGAAAATGCAGATACAATATATAGTGGTTCTCCTACTCCAAACCACTATTTCTGCGATATTTTGCCGGAGTGCACCCTTTGAGTTCGATAAATTTCTGGATAAAATAGTCAGTATCCTTATACCCTACTTTCTCGGCTATCACGGGTATCTTCTCGTCAGTCTTAAGCAGCATTGAAGCCGCTTCGCTTATCCTTACCGAGCAAAGATAGTCTTTGAAAGACTGATCATATTTCTTTTTGAACAGCTGACCCAGATATGATGAGTTTACATAATATTTCCTGCTCAGATCCTTCAATGTAAGATTATCGGCAAAATTTGCTCTGATCTCACGCTCTATCTCCTGGAGGATACCGCGCGAGACATTCTTACGAAGCTGTACAAGATATTCGGCATAAGATATGGCAAATCTCTTAAGATGTGTCCTTGAGCCCCTTATCTCCCCCGACTCATAAACATTATCACTTATATAGGAAAGAACTTCTTCCTGATCGACGCTCTCATCCTGTTCAACCGCAAGATGTATGAGCCTGAACAAAAGATAATTGAGATTTAAGTCAAATACATCCGTGCTCATGCCCCGATCCAGGGTCTCATCATACAGCACATCAACACTTCTGTTTATCTCGGTGATATCATTCTGTTCAACAGCAGCTATGAGGGAATCAAGCTGTTCCTTAAGCAGCATGATCCTGCCCTGCGGCACATTTATCTCATCTCCGTAGGTTTTTATATCCTGATCGCTCCTGAAGGTACGAAGTGCACGCAATACAGCCGTCATGCCCGTCTCATCATGTTCGCTTTCCCTCATTCTTGCAGCCCGCTTCAGTATATCAGTAAGTTCTTCCCTGTCTATTGGTTTTAAGAGGTAATCCATTGACGCATACCTTATCGCCTGCTGGGCATACTTAAAATCATTATACCCGCTGAGTATGACAAAATATGCATCGGACAGCCCTTCCTCCCGGATACGCTTAAGGAGGTCAAGACCTGTCATGACGGGCATGCTGATATCGGATATCACCATATCCACCTGTTCACTTTTAAGGTATTCATAGGCTTCACCGCCGTTTGAAGCCATCTTTACTATCTCATATCCGAGCGCATTCCAGTCTATCAAAACCTCGAGTCCCTGCATTATGAACGGCTCATCATCAACAAGCATTACCTTCATCATATCTTCTTCCTCACTAAGGCTCACAGGCCTTTACAGAGTGATCTTCAGTGTATCAAGAGGGATACATATTAATATCGTCGTACCTGTACCTTTTTCACTTTCAAGGATGACCGAAGCCCGTCCGTTTGTAAGCATCTTAAGACGCAGGCAGGCATTTATCATGCCCACATGTTTGCCTTCTTTAAGATCATCTATCGTACACTCCCTCATACGCATGTTAAGCGCATCCACCTCTTTTTGTTCCATGCCGTCGCCCGTATCCTCGACCTCCATATACAGATTCTCATCCTGCTCATACACCCTTATATAAATACGTGTTGCGCCGGCCTTGTTTTCGGCACCGTGAACACAGGCATTCTCAACAAAGGTCTCAAGAGTGAGCTTTGGCATATAATAATTCTCACAGCCGTTCCGTACGCTTATCTGATAATTAAGCTTATCACCGAATCGGTATTTCTGAAGATCAAGATAGGCCTCCACAAACTTAAGTTCTTCCTTTATCCTGACATAATCATCCGACCAGTCAACATTCTGACGCTGCAGGATTGCCAGCCTCTCGATCATACGGGCAGTCTCGTCTTCATGCTTTATAAGGCTGTGCATACGGATGCTCTCAAGAACATTGAACAGAAAATGGGGATTGATCTGCGAATGGAGAGCCAGGAGCTCTGCCTGCTGCCTTGCAATATCGATCTCCTGCTTTTCAAGCCTGTCCTCATATACTGTCTTTATAAGATCCTTAAGCCTTATGACCATGCGGTTATAATTGCGCATAAGGCTTCCTATTTCATCCTTTCCATGCACATCCTCTATGATCTCAAGACTTTTCCTGTCCTCATTCACATTGTCAAAAGAATCACTCAGGGTCCTTAAACGGCCTACGAACGAAACGTTGATCACATACATGAGTATCAGCGGTAGCAGGATATTTACAAGCACGAGCAGCAGAAGTATCGGCAGGTGATCCCTCATCCATATTCCCACTGCGTCTTCATCTTCCCCTATCAGTACCCGGAGTTTAAGCCCGCATAGTTCAAAATCGTTTTCGTATGCAAAGCGTTCATCTCCGGTAAGATATGAAAACGGAGTTATGACATCGGTATAACCCATGTTTGAATACAGTATCTTATCTCCCTCGCACAGAAAAACGGGTACTGAATATTTCATATCGTTAAGACGTCTTACCATGGCACCGTAATCAATATCAACCTTAACATACTTCCTGTATCTTAAATCCTTGAAGTAGTCGAGCTTCCTTACTATCGCGAGGCGCTTCTTGATGGGGTCGGTCCGGTGTTTCTCTCCCAGAAAATAACTTACCAGCGCAGCATCCGAACCCGCATTTTTCACTGTCTCCATCCAGGGTTCCTCTTCCTGCGGCGCTATCTGTCCGAATG
>ONRZ01000169.1:0-3660 GCA_900320345.1 uncultured Lachnospiraceae bacterium
TCATCATCAAGAGAATTCTCGTGGAGAACCTGCGCCATGTCTGTTGTAAATTCAGTTATTATCAATCTGTCTGTTTCGATCTTCATTTTTTCTCCTCTATGTCAATAATGTATTGCCCCCTCACCTTTATCAAAGACATATGTTAACATTTCCGTACATAAGAACACGGATGATACCTATGATGATCAAATGAAGCGGATAGTACATATAGAAAAACCACTTCATCCATTTTGCCTTTCCGCGCTCACCGTTGTAAAGCTTAAGAACCGGATAAACCATCAATACGCCTATAAGCTCAATGGCATAAACCTTGCTGACAAAGAAGTATGATACAATACCGTAGACCAGCACCCACTCCATCATCTTGACCATCTGTTTTTCAAGATTGCCCCTCTGAGAGTACATACCGAGGATGGCCATTACAGCTACACAGCTCCAGTCAGCCGGAAATGCGCTGAATATAAGGATCGTCGCTATCAGTTTCTTCTGCCATTCCTTTAATGAATTGGCATTATCTTCAATGTAAAGGACAACAACAGCTATAAACAAGGGATACATCACACTTGTTCTGTTGAATATCCCTCCTTCTAAAGGATTAAGACTGATCCCGAATCCGAAGCAGTACGCGAAGTGGGATATTACAGCAAATATACCGAGGCGCAGCATGTATTTCTTTACATTTCTCGTATAATGATATCCTTCACATACAAAGAACCACATGATCGGGGCTGTAAGCCTCCCGATGAAATGAAGAGCAAGCGGAGCCGGTTCACTCGGAAAACCCGGGTACAGAAGATCCGTACCATGATCTATCGTCATCGCTATTATTGCGATCAGTTTAAGATAATTTGAATTAAAGATTTTCTTCAGTTGCTTCATTCTTCTTATTATACATGAGTGCAGATAAAATAGTAGTTGCTGTAGCGAAAAATCCCATTCCTATCCAGAAATCCCCATCGACGATCAAAAAAACAGATGCGGCATAGAGTAATACAGTTGCGAAGTTAACTGCTCTTGAATTCTTATTCATTCTCATTCTCCTCCTCTTTACTGCTTTCAAGCAATCCAAATGATTTTTATGACCATAATCTATCACTGAAAAGGAAAGTCGTCCCATATCACACGGATTTTGTTCTTTTTTACACAGATATGAAGCAAAACCAATCTTGACAGCGTAAAGTTTTCTGATATAATCAATCTTGACAATGTAAAGATCGGAGGACCAACGTGAAAACAATGATGAGTATATTTCGTGTAACTGCTCTGTGCCTTGCAGCATTTGTATTGCTGGTCCTTATCGTGTGGATAATTATCAGTCCCGGTAAGATCCGTACATACACCGATCCGAACAGCTTGTCCGAAAAGTTTGTTATGGATTTAAACGGTGCCCCTAACGGTTTCTTTATCAACAGCAAAAATATTGACAATCCCGTTCTTCTGTTCGTTTCCAGCGGCCCCGGAACAGATGATTATGTGTTTACGGACAGGTATAAAGACATGCAGCTTGAGAATGATTTTACCGTAGTTTACTGGGATTACCGCTATATGGGTATCGCTCATGACAGGAATGCCGATACTGGCAGTATTACCCTTGATAACATACTTGATGATACAAATGCCGTAACCGAATACCTTAAGGAAAGATTCCATAAAGAAAAGATATACATAATGGGCTTCTCAGGCGGTACCCATATCGCATTAAGGGAAGTATACAGACATCCCGAGAATTATTATGCATATATCGGAATGGCTCAGTGTGTTACCGATTCAACCGATAATGACACCCTTATCTACAATTTCATGAAGGATGTATTTACTGCCCGGCGTCAGAACGGTAAGCTCAAAAAACTGGAAGCATCCGTAGAGCACCTTGACGATGGGAAAGTCAGATGCATGGACTGGTATGAATATGTCTATCTGCTTCATGATGCCGGCGGCGGAACGATCCGGAGCAAAAGCGAATTTACCGGAATAGCCTGGCCTATCATCACCTGCAGGTGTTATACTATCCCCGAGAAGGTTGGCTATATACCTGCCATGAAGATGTACCGCACTACACCACTTTCCAAGGAACTGGATGATTTTGACTACAGAAATACAATAACACGATTGGAAATACCTGCCTATTTCATAAGCGGTGAATATGATTACAATTGCCCGTGGGAACTGGTAGAGGAATACTGCGAAGGGCTTGATGCACCTGCCAAGGGCTTCTATAAAATAAAGGACAGCGCACACAGTCCCCTGTGGGAAAATGCCGGGGACAGCATGGAAATAATGAAAAATATCAGGGAGATGACTGAAAATGGCCGATAACTACCATCATGGAAATCTAAGACAGGCTCTTATCGATGCAGGGATAAGGATAATTAATGAAAAAGGAGAAGACAATCTGTCCCTGCGTAAGGTTGCTGCTGCATGTGATGTTTCACACGCTGCACCCTATGCTCACTTCAAAAACAAAGATGAACTTCTTGAAGCAATGAAGAAAAACGTAACGGACAGGATCACCCATGAACTCAAGGCCGCCGTAAACAGGGGCAGGAATACCGAAGAATCGATCATCCTTATGGGAAAAGCGTATATTTCTTTTTTCAGTCAGAATCCGGATTACTACACCTTTTTGTTCGGCAAGCTGAATATCTGTGCCCATCTGCAGATGGATAAAGAATACGAAGATGACTACCCGCCATTTCTTCTTCTTAAGGAACTCTTCATAAAATATCTTAAAGAAGCAGGGATCAGGCAGACCGACGAAGAACAGGAGATCGGGCTTATCAAGACATGGGCTCTTGTTCATGGAATGGCTTCGATCGCCTGTATGAGCGGGGTACAGACCTCAATGAACTGGACCGATCCCGATATCCGCCTGCTTGTTCCGGGATAATTTGCTTTACTTCGCTTTTCCAAAAATGTGATGAGCAATCTCTGTAGGCATTAGCTTCTATCACCGTCACATTATCGGGTATCGTCGCATCATTCAGGGAAGAAACTACCTTATATTGTTTTATCATTTTTTGCTTTAGATGTGATACCAAGAGCCGATAGATCCGGCTCCACATTGAAAAACAGTGGCTCACATGATAAAATTACATCCTACTACATTTTTAGTACACATTCTTTAAACCAATCTGATAGAAAGGTAGGAAATGATATGAATAAGTTCTCAAAGCAATGTCTCATCACGATCATAAGCGCAGGACTTTCCATGACAATGCTTTCAGGCTGCGAGGATCTTGCTGAATCGGCTTTATCAAACGCATCTGTGACAGTCACGTCACAAAATACGCAGACAGGATCGCCGGTTGAGGATGAGGCACCGGTAAAAGAATTGGTATTTACTGACGGAATGGCTCAGCCAATACTTGAGTATACCAATTTGAGGGATGATGACTACACCAATGAAGGCAGTGACATATTAAGGTTCTGTGTTTATGTTGAAACGGATCACGATACCGATTCCGACGGAAAGGCCGATCTTGTCGAAGCACTCGTGCAGATTCCGCGTGCTGCAGCTGAAGGAGGCTTCAAGGCAGCTACCATCTACGATCCTACTCCTTACGGGGCAGGTACCGTTGATGAAAATGCCATGGACAGCTCACGACTCATGAACCCGGTCCCGTTTGATTACGATAAACTGTACGAGCCCGGCGAAAAGCG
>ONRZ01000169.1:3667-6347 GCA_900320345.1 uncultured Lachnospiraceae bacterium
TGGAATTATAAGGTACCCTATTCAGGAGCCAGCGGATACCACTACGCTCGGGTTTATGATTATTATCTTGTAAGGGGATTTGCCGTGGTTGAAGCCGGCGGTATCGGCACATATGGTTCCGAGGGCTTTGAACTGTGCGGTTTTGACCTTGAACGGGATGCCCATAAATGTGTTGTAGAATGGCTTGCGGGGAATCGCACCGCTTATACTGACCCATATAATGACATTGAGATAGAAGCTGACTGGTCAAACGGAAACGTTGCCATGACGGGATGTTCGTACGGAGGTACTCTTCCTTTCGAAGTTGCAACAACCGGCGTTAAAGGACTTAAAACCATCATACCCTTCGCGGGTATAGCTTCATGGTATGATTATACCAATTCCCAAGGTGCTCCTTTGTATCTTTCGGCTGCATATGCAAACGATCTTGCTTCCTTTAACAGTGGGGCGGCTTTTGAAGACGATGACTGGACGGTTATTGATGATGACTACGCATCATTCCTCTGGCAGTTATCGCAGGATCAGGATGCTACAAACGGAAATTACGACAAAATATGGGAAATGAGCGACTATTCGCTCGATTCGGATAAGATCGACTGCTCGGCTCTTATCGTACATGGTATGAACGATTTCAACGTTACCACCAAGCAATCTGACCTTATGTCTCGTGCATTTAAAAAAGCCGGCCGTAATTTCAAGCTCGTACTTCATCAGGACGGACATAATTTCCTTAACGGGATCGTTGTAAACGGTGAGCTGTGGCAGGAAATCATGAACAAATGGCTGTCGCACTATCTCTATGACGTGGATAACGGTATCGAAGACATGCCGACTGTAAGCGTTCAGAGCAACACAGACGGATCCTTCAGGACTTATGATACCTGGGCTGAGTTTGAATATGAGACCTTTGATTACGATAAGGAAGTCAATCCGGATGATGTTACTCATATTGACACTACCGCTATCGCATCATACTGTACGAAATACACCGAAGCCACCGATGATTTTGGCAGACCGCTTTTAAGGGATAACTACTATCTGTCCCTGCCGGATAGTGCGAAAGCAACCTACGCCTTTGAACTCCCGGACAATTACACATTTTACGGTGTTCCGGAAGTACATCTTAAGATGTCTACGAGAGAAGCGGGAGGCGATGGCATGGTGGTTTCTGCCCTGCTTATTGATACGATAGACGAAGAAACCGAATTCAAGGCATATATGACCAAAGAAAGGCTTCATGACACACTTCCCGTTCAAACGATTGGTGCCATAGAAACGGGAGGAGGCCTTCCAAGAACAAAGGTCAAAGAATTTGTTAAGAGCAATACAAGTGCCAAGCTCATTACATTCGGTCATACCGATCTTGCCAATTACGGCGGCGGATACAACGGAAAGGATTATGTAAAACACGAGGAGAAGATGAAGGCGGGTGAATACTATGATTACACGATTTATCTCCAGCCGACATCCTATACCTTTGAACCCGGACATAAAGCGGTACTTATTATCACCGGATGGGATCCGTACTATGCTTTCCTTGATGAGGATTATAATAACGGCGTAGTCACGGATTCGGTTGATTCCGCGTATACTTATTCGTTTAATATTGACAATTCTTCATTTGAGTTTAAGTTCCCGCAGAGTAAGGATCAACCTGCGGTGGATACGGATAATAGCAAGACCGAAGATAAGAATTAATCCGGTGATACCGAAAATGAGACGAACGGCAAGCAGGAGGAAACAGACCAACCTGATGATTTAGAAAACATTAATGAGGAAGAACCGGATGTACTTCTTAACCGCAGCGATCTTGAAGGACTTGGTAAGATAGACGGAGGTTAAGGATCTTGCTGAACGCATGAATGAAGTAATGCCGGCTATTCTTAAGGAAACAGGAATGGATATGGCCTTCGCCCAGGTCAGCGTCATAAATGACGAACTCAATGTATGCTATCTGGTATACGCAGGCGACGGGGCAAAAGAGGCTGTGGCTGAGGCCCTTAAAGACAGGCGCCCTGAGAAAAAAGGAAATGCTTATGTTTTAAAGCCCAGTATATCCAGGAAGACGGTACTGGTACCGGCCTTGACGGAGGTACTCAACTCATATTCCAAGGAATAGTATTATTACAGAATAAAGGGCTGCCGCGGCAGCCCTTTAACATTGATCACATTCACGACAGAGCTTCTTTGGCAGCTTCTTTGGCGTGAATTATCGTTGTATCGTAGGTCGGGAGCACGCTGTCCTTATCGCCTATAAGCATTCCTATTTCAGTGCATCCAAGGATAACACCTTCGGCTCCCCTGTCCTTCATATATGAAATGATCCTCTTATACTCCTCACGGGACGTATCCAGAACGTTTCCAAGACACAGCTCATTGAATATTACGTCATTCACAACCTCTATATCGTCTTCATCGGGAACCATAACTTCAAGTCCCGCATCCTTAAGCCTGTCTATAATGAAATCCTGGGTCATTGTGAACTTAGTCCCAAGCAGGCCCACCTTCTTTATTTTGTCCCTCTTAACCGCTGCCGCTGCCGCATCCGCTATGTGCAGGATAGGGATGTTTATTTCCTTTTCAATCTGTGGCACCAGCTTATGCATGGTATTTGTTGCGATAACTATAAAGTCAGCGCCTGCTCCTTCAAGCCTTTTTGCCGCATCGGAAAGGATCCTGG
>ONRZ01000238.1 GCA_900320345.1 uncultured Lachnospiraceae bacterium
ATCCTCTTTGCGCCTGAATTCCTGCGGGAGAGCAGGGCACTGTACGACAATCTCTATCCGTCGAGGATAATAGTCGGTACGGTAATGGAAGATGAGCGGTTGTTAAATGCGGCCAAGGTATTTGCAGGCCTGCTCACGGAGGGTGCTCTTAAGGAAAATATCGATGTCCTGTTCATGGGACTTACGGAGGCGGAAGCGGTCAAGCTTTTCGCCAACACTTATCTCGCCCTCAGGGTTTCGTATTTTAACGAACTTGATACCTATGCGGAGATAAAGGGCCTGGATACGAAGAAGATAATCGAAGGAGTCTGCCTCGATCCGCGTATCGGAACACAGTACAATAACCCGTCCTTCGGTTACGGCGGCTACTGCCTGCCCAAGGATACCAAGCAGCTCCTTGCAAACTACAATGACGTGCCGCAGAACCTTATACAGGCGATAGTTGAATCCAACAGGACACGTAAGGACTTCATCGCCGACAGGGTATTAAGCCGTGCGGGATATTACGATTATTACAACAGCAGTTCATATAACAAGAATGAAGAAAAATCGGTAGTCATAGGTGTCTACAGGCTTACCATGAAGAGCAATTCGGATAATTTCCGACAGAGTTCCATCCAGGGAATAATGAAGCGTATCAAGGCAAAGGGTGCCACGGTCATCGTGTATGAGCCGACTCTTGAAAACGGCACGACATTTTTCGGAAGTGAGGTCGTAAACGATGTTTCGGAATTTAAGAAACGCGCGGATGCGATAATCGCCAACCGTTACGACACAGTCCTTGATGATGTGAAGGACAAGGTATATACAAGAGATATCTTCAAGAGAGATTGACAAGTTTTCGTTAACGGAATGACCGGATCTACGTATAAACAGATGCAGAGGATTATTTCCCGCAGAATAATAAGATAGGGGCATAAGAGGAAAAATTATGGACAGATCAGACAGCAGCAGATTCAGATATCTGGTTTTCAACTGCGAACAGGAATGTGAGCCCGAGCGTGACTGCTATGAAGGCGGAGAAAATACGGGTGAGATCATAAGGGAAATAAGTACGGACAGGACTCGGATAAACAAGCTGCTAAGCAGCTTGGAATGTACGGAACAGGCCTTTTTTACGGCTGCATTTGCCACCCTTTTGTCGGTGTTTACCGGTCAGGAGGATGTAATGTTCAGTACTTATGCCGGTGCTGTCACCCTGCGTATGAGCGTAGGTAATTCGATCACGGTTGAAGATCTTATCAAGCAGACCGAAAAACTTCTTAAGGAAAATCCGCAGCCGGGAGATATACCGGAAAACATGCCGCAAAATCTTTCGCAGGAAGAAACTGCCGTCGGAAATATACATCTTAATATAGACTTAACTACAGGTGATACATACAGCCTGAGCCTTAAGTATAACGAAGGCCGTTACAGCAAGGAGTGGGCGGACTGCTTCGCAGACACATATCTAATGATAGTTAAGGGGCTTACTTTAAAGGCTTCCGTTAAGGAGATCGGGCTTGTCACGGATAAACAGCTCGATCTTATGAAGGACTATAACAAAACGGAAACTCCCAGGGAAGATACGGACGTAGTAACGATGTTCAGACGCTGCGCGGCGAAAGCTCCCGATTCGGTTGCCGTAGTGGCACAGGGAAGGATCTATACATATGCTCAGGCGGATAAGATGACCGATGCTCTTGCAGGATATCTTAAGGATCACGGTATCGGGAAAGGAAGCGTGGTTTCCATACTCATACCGCGGAATGAATTCATGCCGCTTGCAGCACTCGGCGTCTTAAAATCGGGAGCGGCATACCAGCCCCTGGATCCCAGCTATCCCGAGTCGAGACTCTCGTTCATGGTAGAAGACTCAGCCGCTTCAATGCTTATCGTTGACAGGGAACTTAAGGATAAGCTTGACAGCTGGCAGGGAGATGTGCTTTTTACCGACGAGATACTAAATCTGCCGGAAGCACTTCCCTTTGATGCGGACATCAAAAAGGATGATCTGTTTGTACTACTGTATACTTCCGGTTCCACGGGAACTCCTAAGGGCACCATGATCATGCATGGAAACGTTTCGGAACTGGCTCAATGGGCGCACGGTTATTTTAAAATGGATGAAAATACCCGCTGTTCCGTCTACGCCAGCTTTGGATTTGACGCGCATATGTGGGAACTGTATCCTACGCTTACATGCGGCGGCGGTCTGTATATTATCTCCGATGATATCCGTCTGGATCTTAACGAGATAGAGGAGTTTATCAATAAAAACGGTATCACATTAGGCACAATGACTACACAGGTGGGCAGGCAGTTTGCGCTCGCTTATAAGGGCGGGAGCCTGAAGGATCTTATGGTCGGCGGTGAGGCGCTCGTACCGATAGATCCCGCTGATGTCAGGTTCAGGCTGCATAACGGATACGGACCTTCCGAATG
>ONRZ01000023.1 GCA_900320345.1 uncultured Lachnospiraceae bacterium
TGAGCGCACGTCCGGTCATCTTCTTGATACCCGGGATATCGATCGAACCTTCCTGATTGAGCTTATTAAGGAATGTATCGTTCATCTGCTCATCGTTCAATGTATAAGGATTTACTGCCTGCCAGAAGAGTTTATGTTCTTTATCTCCTTCGACATTGTTCACCACAACATCTTTTGCATTCCTTACCGTAAGGGTTCCGTCATTGTTATCCGAAACCTTCACAACCAGCTTAAGTATCTGGTCAGAGAACTTAATGCCATCATTCTCGCTGCTGTGATCTATTTCCTTAGCGTAGTAAACAAATTCTCTGCTCGCCTCACCTGTCTCAAGATCGATATCAAGATCAACGAACCTGTACTGGATGTTACCGGGATAAATCTCACCGATGTCCATAGGCTTGCCATTCGGGAAGTTATAGGATCCGTCAACCGGATTGATACCGTTCCAAACATTTACTTTGTATTCCGACTCATTTTTACTCCTCAGACCCGGTCCGGTGATCTCGAATTCGAACATTCCCCTCTTCAATTCTACACCGAACATCTCTTTGATGAGTACGGGCGGATCTATCGTACATACGCTGTCATAGTAATTATCGAATACGATATCGTCTTTCTTGCCGCTCATCCTTCCGATCAGAGCCTTCAGGAAATCTGATAATCCGTTATCGGTTTCGTCCTTCTTGACATCCTTCTGTCCTGCTACAGCCTTGGTTACAGTAAGTGTGCCGTTCTTGTTATCCTTAATTGTCACCTCGACCACATATGCTGCATTCGAGTAGGTTACACCACCATTCTTGCTTATCTGTTCTTCAATGGTGTAGTACTTCCTGATCTCAGGCAGATATCCTCCTCCTGACTTAAGGTCTTCCTGCGTGAACTTAAGAGGACTGAACTTAAATGCTGCCCTTGCCTCAAGATCCTTCTTATTGTTGAGCTTGGCTTCACCGTGTGTAACGGTCTCAACTACTTTGCCGTTCTCATCCTTTAATATGAAGGAGAAATCACCCGGTGCAAGCGGCTTACTGTGCATTACCTTGATACCTTCGATATCGATCTCACCGTTTGCCTTGTAGGTATTCTCGAACACTATAGGCTCGCCGGCCTTTACGAATACCTTATTACCGTCTTCGCCTATCGTGTAGAATACAGGATCGTTAACCTTAAGCTTGCCGTTTGTTCCTTCTTCAACCGTAACCTCAGCGGTGTACTCTCTGCTGTCTATTGTACTTCCGTCCTTGCTTGCGGTCTCTTTGATCTTATAGGTGTGCAGACCAAGATCGTTCTGGGTATACTGGATAGCCTCGAAATTGATCTGGTTACCGTTATTTGTTACTGTCTGGTCCTGTCCTTCTCCGGTAAGAGTGAACGTATAAGCCGCATCCTCAAGTTCCTTACCTGTTATCGTCTTTACAGCAGGGAAGTTAACACTTCCATCTGCCTTATAAACGTTAGTGAAGTTGAGCTTATCGGTAGGTACATTCTGCCTCGTGGTCGCTTTTGCCTTAAGCTCCTTATCATTTGTAATATAGAGCACTACATCAATATTGTACTCATTCGTAGCATATACGACATTGGGGGCCTTGTCCTTCTCAATTACCGGAACCAGTTCCTTAACTGTGTATGAGAATTTATGCTCAGGATTACTCTTGTCGTTGTAATCATCCTGCGTGTACTTAAGATCCTCAAACTTATACTCAACAGGCGTTTTGTTATCCTTAGGTGTTACAGTAACTTTCTGTAGCTCACTACCGTTTGCATCATAAAGTGCGAAGGTGTAAGGATACTGGCCTATCGAAGGTGCATCGTCCGGGAATCCGCTCAATATCTTGGAACCGCCGACAGGGACACTGGTCTCATACTCATAGGTATTAATAAACTTTATCTGGTCATTGTCGATCTGAACATTATTGTCGTAGGTCTTCTGATCGATAACAAGCTTGTTATCCACAAGATCAACCTTTGCAACGACCGTCTTGACTGTTCCGTCATACTTAATGCCCTTTATCTTATTTGAGATAGTCTCTCTGACTTCGTAATTAAATGTCTTTCCTGCATCTTCCAGAGTGAAGAATATAGGATCGAATACGATCGAAGTACCCTTGTTCATCTTGGTCTGATTAACGTTCTTATCTCCGGTAAGAGTGAACGTAAACATATCATCCTCAAGAGGCAGTCCTTCAAGTACCTTCTCGGCAGTGATCTGGATACTGTCAGGCTTAACCGGTGTATTGATATATGTGAATACACAATCCTTAACTGCAACACCGTTCTTCGTGACTACCTTATTAATATTCAGTGTGCCATCCTTGTTGTCTTCAACAGAGATAACCACATCATATACGGAACCGTCATAAACTATATCATTCCTCGGATTGGATGTATCTTCCTTAACCCTGAATTCAAATGTCTTTCCAAGGTCAGCCATCGTGTAATGGCGGTCTGCAAATGCGAAATCACCGTTGGCGTCATTTTTAACAGTTTCAGGCTCTCCATATACGGCATTTCCGTTTTCGTCCGTACCCGTCTTCTCCTCGAGTATGAAGCTGAACTCGCCGCCCTCAAGTGTTCCGCCGGGGAATAACTTCTTTCCTTTAAGATCGGTATCTCCCTCAGCGTTATATTCATTCGTGAAATCAAGTGCCTCACCGTAATAATCCTTACCGTTAACAACACTGTTTACTTCAAGCTCGCCCGATCCGTTATCCGATACGGTTACCTCGGCATAATATACGTCTCTGCTATACTTCCAGCCTCCACCGTCTACCGGTGCTTCCTCATACACTTCATACTTAAATACACGAGGCTCGTAAGTACCGTCGCTCTTTCTTACAAGGTCTTCCAACTTGTAATCAAACGAAGCGATCGTCTTCGTCTCATCTGCCTTACAGAATACCGTATATTCATCATTCGTCTGCTTATCCTTCAGTACAAACTTGAATTCCTTATCCTTATCGTTTGTACCGAGCACTATCTTGTGAACAGGGAATGAAACTGTTCCTTCTGCATTGTAGAAGTTAACAAATGTTGCGATCTCATTCTGAGGAACCGTACCCTTATAACTTGAATCGTCACGTATTACCTCAGCCTTAAGTATGCCATTATTATCCGTAACCCTGATCACAAACCTGTATTCTGCCGTAGAGTAGGTCACACCCGCAAGACTCTCTTTAGTCTCGGTCATCGTATAAGCAAATGTCTTCTCTTTTGCATAACCGCTGCCCTGCTTCATATCTTCGGGAGTAAATGTGATCGAAGGGAATGTAAACCACTGTCCCTGGTTCCTTACTTTCTGGTCATATGACTTCGGATTGCCCTCATCACTTACCATATGGAACTCAAACTCGCCATCTGAAAGCAGGCGGCCCTGAAGATCCTTTCTTCCGCCCGGTGTTACAACCACAGGCTCCGGTATATATACATTTGTGAATGTGCATTCTTCGGGTGCTGTCCTGTATACTTCCGTACCGTCAACATCAACCGAAACCGCCGTGACATCCGAAGAACCATTTACACTTGCTGTTATGGCAAGCTTACCGGTCCTGGGATCACTTACATTAACCTTTACAACATATTCCCTGTCATCATATCTGACACCATCCTTGATCCAGACACCGTTTTCATCCTGCTCGGCGTCTGCGGGTATATTTTCTTTGATGGTGTATTCATATTCACCCACATCATCCTTTTTAAAGGTGATCCGGTCAAACTCTACGGTACCATCAGCCTTATTCTCCTTGGAGTAGCTGAATGCCTTACCCTGCGTATCCTTACCGGAAATCGTAAAGCTGTAATCACCGGCCTTTAACTCTTTGCCCGTAAGTATCTTTAATGCATTTAACTCAAGGTTTCCTTCAGCCTCGTAGGTGTTTATGAACAGAGCATGCTTTTGAACATCGTCCCATCCTACTGCCTTCTTGAACTTCTCCCATAATGTAAGATCTTTAAGCGGTTCGCTCGCCTTTGCTGCTGTCCAGTCTGTCTCAATAGTACCCTCTTTGGTGTCAATAAGAGTAACGGTTATCTTGTACCTGCTTCCATCGTAAGTAATGCCATCCTTCTTATAATAACCGTTGCCGATATCAACAGCATCTTCGGGAATCTCTTCCCAAGTATAGTAATACTTCTCGTATTTGTTCTCGCCTACCTTATAGGTGTCATCAGCCTTTAAGTCATCCAGCGTGTATTCGATCTCGTCGAACACAGCTACAGCGGTCTTACCTGCAGGCATAGCCGGAGCCGGCTTCCTGTCTTTGTAAGTTCCGTCTTCATTTGTAAGCACGAACCAGAAGGTGTTTTCAGGTATATCCCTGTCAGTGAATTCCTTCTCGGCATAAGGCTGAACCTTGCCGGTAGCTTCGTAAGTGTTCTCAAACACCACTTCCGCACCTGATACTTCCGTCTCTGTGCCGTCAGCGTTCTTCCTGAAATACTTCTTCTCTAACTCGATCTCATTGTTCTTATTAAGGCTTACCCATATCCTTGCTACATACTCAGCCTCTGAATATGTCCAACCGTTGACACGGTTCTTCACATACTCATTTATCGTATACTCATAAGGCTCGTTCCTTACGTCATCCTGATCATAGGTTAAATACTTATCATTTCCTTCATTCTCAAACTTGACATTACCGCCGGCATCATTGGTCTTTGTGTATTCCTTGCCCGTCTGATCATCGGTCAGCTTGAAGACAAACATCTTATCTTCCAGGGCGGTGCCGGTAACCTTCTTATGAGCCTCGATAAACTCGGTATTATCTGCCTTAAAGGTGTTATCAA
The DNA here is from genome assembly GCA_900320345.1 of uncultured Lachnospiraceae bacterium. Lineage (GTDB taxonomy): Bacteria > Bacillota > Clostridia > Lachnospirales > Lachnospiraceae > UBA2868. Next base: position 4,780 of record ONRZ01000023.1, read on the forward strand.
AATGCATCGTCTCGACAGCAGAACCGTCATCTCTGGTCAGTTCGGGAGCAGGGATTATAAGATGTCCCTTACCATCATCACTGACCGTGATCTTGACATTATATACAACGGTATCATCCGTCATTCCGTTTGTTCTGCCATTGTCCTGTAAATTAGGATTTCTTTCCTCCTTGACATAATAGGTGAATGTCTGAGGAGTCGAATAATCGTCATATACATAACCGATCTGTGTAGGATCGATCTTTGCCTTGGTCGCAAACTCAAGCGCTTCGAAATTAAACTCCGCACCTGCATCACCGAAGATACTGGTTTCCTTTGTTATATCAACACGCTGCAATTCCTTACCTGTCGAATCGTAAAGAACAGCCTGCCAAACACCGTTATCTTCTTTATCAAACTTCCTGCCTGTGATAGCCTTGGTTCCGCCAAGATCAACACTGCCGTAAGCTTCGTATTCATTCCTGAACCATGCCTGATCCACTTCGGTGCCGTTGTCAGCACTAACGGTAAGATGTCCTTCTCCGTTGCTGTCCACATAACTCTTGACGGTAACATGAACAGTCTCGATATGACCGTCATATGTGTAACCGTTAAGGACATAAACGGTCTTGCCTCCGATCACCTTCTTCTGCGCGCCGTAAGGTATCTCTTCCTGGATCGTATAGGTAAATGTCTTGCTTTCAGCACCGCCGAGATCTTCAAGTTTATAATCGATCTCTTTAAAGAGCGCTATGCCTGAAGCATTGTTTGATGCTCTGTCGATCACAGTGTCACCACTCTTAAGATCGAACCAGAACTGACCCTCAACAGGCTTTCTTCCAATGAGCTGCTTATATGCACGCAGCTGGATCCCGCCCGGATTATACGGAGTATTGATGAATTCCAGATCAACCCGCTCCGTCTGCTCCTTATAGGTCGTGTAACTCTTGGCCGCAACAACCTTAAGATCACCTTTACCGTTATCCTCGATCACTTTGGTGACAACGAACTCGGCATCCGAATATACAACATCCTTTATCGCATCATCCTTACTCTCTTTTACGAGGAACTGATATGTTCCCGCCTTATTAAAGATGATATCGTCAAACTTGAATTCATTGACCGAAAGCTCGCTCTCAGGTATTCCGTTCTTAACCTTGGTTGAAGGAAGAACTACCGTACCATCGGCAACTGCAGCTTCGGTAGCAGCTCCATACGGTGAAAGTTCAAATGTGAACATTCCTCTCTTAAGCCATGATCCCGGAAATGCCTTCTTACCCTTGATGGGATCACTCGCAGGATTGAGCTGATAATCGTTAATGAATCCCGGGCAAACATCCGTGATGCTTACCTGTGCTTCATCATCGTATCCGGCTGTCATCGATTTTTTGAGTTCGCCACTCTTATCATCGGTAACAACCAACGTGATATTATATGTACGGTCATCATAGATGATTCCGTCTTTGATCTTCTTGTGAGGAGCTCCTTCTATATCCTCTGCGCCATCGGGAACAACTTCCTTTATGGCATAGTGGTAGGTTCCCGTTTCATCCAGCTTAACACCGGTTGCATCCTTGGTCTTGGCAAATATGATCTCGCTGAATTCAACTTCGCCGGGACCCTGTACTTTCCTCTCCTCGTCAACAGCCTTATAGCCGTCTTCTCTTGAGCCCGTCAGGCGGAATGTGAACCACGCCTCACTTGAAAGTGCAGTGATCGCAGGATATTCCTTGCGGGCCCTGAACTTGATCTTGCCATCTGCGTTATATCTGTTGACAAAATTGATCCTCTTGCCCGAAGTACCGTCGCTCTGCTGAACGTCAAGTTCACCGTTGCCTTTGTCCCTGATCGTAATGCTCACGGGATGAGAAGTGCTGTCATAAACAATTCCCTTTCCGTTACCCGCCACTTCCGTAACAACATAGTGATAAGTCTTTCCTTTGTCAGCAAGTGTATAGGAAAGCTCGTCAAATTCAAAGTTGAAGCCTTCGTTCGTAACCTGAGCCGGGCTGAAATTCTTTGTCTGGTTGGCGTTCTTCTGCTTATCATCCGCACTCGTGAGAGCGAATGTGAATACATCATCCGGTTCCATATCACGGCCTTCAAGCTTCTTGAATCCGTAAATCTTCGTCTTTCCGGTCGCTGTGTAGGTATTATCATATTCAAACTTGCAGGTACTGAACTTGAAACCCGAATCACCGTTCATGGCCCTGGTCACATCAATAGTCTGGCCCTTCTTGAACCTGTAATACTCGACAGAAGTAACGATCTTGTTCGAACTGTTGCGTGCAGCCGTAACCTTTGCAATGAACGAACTCTCATCCTTCGTGTAAGGAGAAGGACAGGTTGTCTCCTTTATCAGGTAATACCACGTTGACTTGGTAACCGCACCATTGCTTGTCTCATTCTGTGTGCCCGTTCCGAGTTTTAATTTGATCTTGTCAAACTTAACGCTCGAACCCGAGTTGAACTTCTCCGGCTGTATTGCATTACCGAATGTATTATTGCCCTTGTACTCATAAAGGGTAAATCCGAATGTATTATCCGGAATATTTGCATCGCTTCCGTTTATCTTCTTAATACCCTTAAGTTCAACTTCCGTTTCGATCTCTTCATATTTGTTGACGAATTCGATCGCACCGTCTTCTATACAAGGCAGTCCCGCGTAGCAATTAAAGTTAGGCTCAACCCTTGCGGTCCTCTTGACTGATATGATGTTATTGGTCGCGCTGTTCCTGTACCAGAAAACATGAACATACCAGTAAGGCTGGTTCGGGTAACCATGCATAGGCTCGGTAGCATCATAGATGTTATATGTCACTTCGGCTCTCGGCCTGATCCTCACATTATCTATAAGATTTCCGTTCTCATCCACTTCGGAGATCCTGTACCACTGCTCTAAGTACTTGTCGCAGCCATAACTCCAACTGGTGTTATTCCAGCTTATCTGATCGGAACTGATCTCGGGAAGTTCAAAAATGCCCGTTGCATATTCCGAATCGCCGCCGTTAAGCCTTATGTACTGGGGATCGAAACTCGTGTCAACCCTCTTCGAATTGTAATCCAGCTTCTCGAGCTTGAACCTGAAGCCGTCCTGACCCCAGTTGCCGCTTCCTCCGATAAAATGCTTGTTTACGGGGATCTTCAGCTTGGCCCTCTTGGGCTCGGGCATCTCATCCCATACGCAGTGCCACTCACCGCCGTTGTTCTTGATCTTATCGGCAACAGCCCAGCCTGTTGAAGTACCGGTAACATAGAGCGTTCCCTTGGGAGCAAGGAAAATACCGAGTACGGCCTGAAGTGTGGTCACCTTATTCTGATTGTAGAAGTTCCATACAACATGGCGGCAGAACTCATCCGCATACGATGTGGATGTATCGGAACTTATGGACTTATTCCTGTCGACAATATCCATATCGAACTTATGGATTTTCATATCCCTCTGGTCCGGGATATTCAAAACTATCGTCTGGTTCGAATTGAGCTTTATGCGTGTTGAGCTGGCCGAATTGAAATACTTACCGCCCTCTCCGACATCACCGGATGCAAAATCGATAATATATGTACCGCCGGCTTCCTTGGATATATCTATTACCTTCTGGCCGTTTACTGTCTTTACGGCACTGCTTATACTATTGCGTGCTTCATTATTGGCAAATTCTGCTGACAGTGTACCGTTAACCAGCTTGTCTACCATATCCACGAGGTTATCTTTCGGAATACTCGTATCAATGACGGCGTAACTCTTCCATGCACTGTCCTTGAAACTCTTGGCTGCTTCTTCGGTTGTATATACTATAAAAGATTTGTTGTTGGCCGAATCAATGTGCCATTTGTTGCCCTGATGAGCCGCTATTATTGTATTACCCGGATTCTGCTTGCCCGTGTACTGTCCCTGTGTGGCATTGTCGGCGCTTGTCTTGAGTAACTTGGCTGCAAGGTTTGAATCAATGTGGTTTTCAAGTTCGATCGTATTACCAACCAGTCCGTAGTTGACCGCTCCCATAAGGATATCCCTGTATGTAACTGCCTGACCGGCCGGGATTATGGTGTCTCGTATGTTTGTGATCGCATAAAGTGAGAAGCTGTCAGTAGTAAACTCAACCACTCCTCCGTCAACAGATGTCTCGGCATCAACAGTCTCAGCAGTTACCTGTGAACCATCCTCTTTGATGTGAGTTACAACTATATCATCAGAATACTCAGCTCCGATATCCCCGGCAAGCTGATCATTCTTAAATTCGAACGAGACCGTAACAGAACCTTCCTCGGGTTCTATTTCCTCGCTCTTGGATTCGTCTGTATAGAAAGCTATATCATAAAGAAGAGTATTTTCAGCTGTATATTCGGTAGTATCCTCATCCCTGTTGCTGTTCAGTGCTTCAAGGTATCTCTCTGCCTCTTCTTCCAAAAGAGGAGTTACGCAGAAATAGGCATCATCCGGGATCGCATCCGCTTTCTCGAGTGTTGTCCTTACATATACCTTATTGTCTTCATATTCGTATACACGCTTGGTAGCAACACCGTTTATATCGATCAGGGCCGTGCCGTCCTCAACGCTCGTGATCTCAGCTACGGTTTCAAGTTCCGATCCTTCCTCGGCTACCACATATGCCACAAAGCTCTGGCCCTCAAGATTCTCAATCTTAAGAGATGTGTCTGCCTTGGTGAGCCCGCCGATGCCTGCAACCGCATCCTTGCCGTCAACCGTTGCATCCGCGTTGCTCTCAACATAGAACTTAAAGCCTTCCTTATCGGAAAGATCCTCTGTATCGAGCTTAACAGTAATGCTCTCATAGCCCTTACCGGAAACAGCCGATATCTTTGTATCATCAACTGCCGTAAGGATCTTCGTTGTAAGTACCTTATCCGAGTCGCCCGACTGAACCACGATAACGGGATAACCATCTTTATTCTCATAAGAAATGATAACATCATCTTCGGAGATCGCGCGTATGCCAAAATCGCTGCCTCCGAGATTTTCAAAGTTATAACGTCCGCCATTTGTCTTATCAAGTTCATCGTTGAGAACCGGATTGTATACAGCACTGTTCGGGCCGGTAAACTTAATGCTGAACTTATCCTCGTTGGCGAGATTGTCCGTATTTATATAAACGGATACGAAATCAAAACCGGAACCGGTTATCCCGTTATCCGAAACATCGATCGTTCCTGCCTTCGCAAGGTCAGTGTCATCGTCCTTCGGCTTTTCAACGGAAATATCATCGATCACATCGATGGTTCCGGGATCTTCCAGATCCGTCGGATTCTCGGTCAACAGATCGTCTTCCGAGCTTCCCTCATCCGCAAGCACTTCATCACCGGCATCGATATTTGTACCCAGTGTTTCCTCTTCCACTGCAAGCAGTTCGGAAGCAAAAACCGGAACAACCGATGAGAACCCGGTCTCAAGCACTGTTGCGACGAGTGTTAACATCGCGATAGTTTTCTTCAACCAATTCTTTCTGTTCATAGTTTTCTCCTTTGCTGATCCTCTTCTGTCAGTCTCTGATACTTCGGCTTTAAAAAACGCCGAAAACAGGGTATACACTACCCTTTACTACTAAAGACTTATGTAGTTTTGAAAAAGGTTCAAAAAAATTTATTTTTTTTTAATTTTTTTGATGATTCCTTCAAGAAGACATGATATCACATCTTTAATCAAAATTCACTACAAATTTATATTTTTTTTATTTTTTCTCAAAAAAAATATGCGGTACCGTCATAATACCGCATATTTGTTACACTTTTACATTATCTGTTATGCTTCAGCTCTGCTTAAGCATTAACGATCTGACCGAAGTCAGGCTTTAATGAAGCTCCGCCTATAAGTCCTCCGTCAATATCGGGCTTGCTTAAAAGCTCGGCTGCATTGGCAGCGTTCATCGATCCGCCGTACTGGATGCGAACAGCCTCGGCTGTAGGTGCATCATAAAGCTCACTTATATAGTCGCGGATCAGCTTACATACTTCCTGCGCCTGATCTGCGGAAGCGGTCTTACCGGTGCCGATAGCCCATATAGGCTCATATGCGATAACGAGATTCTTAACCTGATCGGCGGTAAGTCCCGTAAGATCCCACTTGATCTGTCTCTTGATCCAGTCGGCATATACACCGGCTTCACGGAGCTCAAGGCTCTCACCGCAGCAGAGGATCGGTGACAGACCTGCCTCAAATGCTTTCTTTACCTTCTTATTAATAAGGATATCATTCTCGCCGAAAATATCCCTTCTCTCCGAATGGCCGATGATTATGTACTTAACTCCGGCATCCTTAAGCATGGGAGCTGAGATCTCACCTGTATATGCACCCTTATCTTCTATATAAAAGTTCTGGGCACCGAGCTGTACGTTTGAACCTTTGATGGCTTCCGCTACCGGGCAGATGTCGATCGCGGGCACGCAGTATACAACATCAACCGCATCGTTCTTTACAAGATCCTTAAGTGTATTCACAAGTTCTACGGCTTCGGAAGGGGTCTTGTTCATCTTCCAGTTGCCGGCTATTATTCTTTTTCTTGACATATTTTATGTCCTCCTGGTTATTTCTTGGTATGCTTACGGTCGGCCTGCGATGTATTTTCGTCAGGGACGCTTGCGCTCACAGTCCTCGCTCAGCGGTTCTAAGCTCGAAAAGACCTCGCTAAGAACCGGGCTGCGGAGTGCCCTGCCGAGAACAATCGCAGTCCTCCCTTACTTCATTCACGATCTTCCGGATCACACGGAATCATTTCTTCTATATTATAACAAATAATTACTTATCGTCTGCTGCGTATACACCGGGCAATTCCTTGCCTTCGAGGAACTCGAGAGATGCGCCGCCGCCTGTCGAGATGTGACTCATCTTGTCTGCGAAGCCGAGCTGATTGCAGGCTGCTGCCGAATCACCGCCGCCGATGATCGTTGTTGCATCGGTCTCTGCAAGAGCCTTGGCTACCGCGATGGTACCCTTTGCAAGCGTGGGATTCTCAAACACGCCCATGGGTCCGTTCCATACTACAGTCTTGGCCGACTTGACCGCATCCGCAAAGAGAGCCTGCGTCTTGGGTCCGATGTCAAGACCTTCCATATCTGCAGGGATAGCATTGCTGTCAACGTAAGTTACGTCGATGGGGCCGTCGATAGGATCCGGGAAACCTGCCGCAATACCGGTATCAACGGGAAGAAGCAGCTTCTTGCCAAGCTTCTCAGCCTTTGCCATCATTTCCTTACAGTAATCGATCTTCTCATTATCCACGAGAGACTTACCTATTTCCTTGCCCTGAGCCTTAAGGAAGGTAAATGCCATACCGCCGCCGATGATAAGAGTATCAGCCTTCTCAAGAAGATTGTCTATAACGTTGAGCTTATCAGCCACCTTTGCACCGCCTAAGATGGCAACGAAAGGACGTACCGGATTCTCAACCGCATTGCCGAGGAAGTCGATCTCCTTCTGCATAAGATAGCCGACTGCATTTGTACCGCCCTTCTCGGTTATGTACTTTGTAACTACAGCTACCGAAGCGTGAGCCCTGTGTGCCGAACCGAATGCATCGCATACATAGTCGTCTGCAAGATCCGCAAGTTCCTTGGCAAAGCCTTCGCCTGCCTTCTGGGGCTTGGTCTCCTCTTCGCCCCTGAAACGTGTATTCTGAAGAAGAACAACATCTCCGTCCTTCATATCGGCAACTGCCTTGGTAGCATCAGCGCCGGTAACATTGTAATCAGATACGAAAACAACGTCCTTACCGAGCTTCTCGGATAACCTCTTGGCTACGGGTGCAAGGCTCTCCTTCTCATTGGGGCCTTCCTTAACCTTGCCGAGATGTGAGCAGAGGATAACCTTTGCTCCGTCCTTGATAAGCTTATTAATAGTAGGAAGTGCTGCAACGATCCTGGTCTCGTCCGTGATCTCACCGTTCTTTAAAGGAACGTTAAAGTCACATCTTACAAGCACTCTTCTGCCCTTTGCGTTAAGATCATCAACGCTCTTTTTGTTTAATGACATATCTATGTCCTCCTGTTAATTTATTTGCCCGTTCATTTCCGCAACAGGCTCACGGGTTCTGCAGCTTGCGCATTGCTGCAGAAAGTCGACGCACTGAGTCGACGCCATGTATTATATCATATATAAAATGTAAAATACAGAGGGAATTTAGGTCCTAAGCCCTGCTCCGTCTCTTAAACGCTGCGTATTGTTTTTCTTCCAGCGTATGAGCATGGCAATGAAAAAGAGTCCTCGGACGGATAATTCTATGCACATGGCGATCCATGCACCTTTTATGCCCATTCTCATTGACAGATATGCAGCCAGCGGTATCCTGACGGCCCACATGCTTATCAGATTGGCGACACTCGTGAAAAGGGTATTGCCGGTCCCCCTGAACACCCCTCCTATTACCATGGAGGCTGCAAACAAAGGCTCGGCAAAGGCTTCTATCCTCAGCAGTGAGGCGCCAAGAGTCTGAATACCGGCATCGGGGGTGATCAGCGACATTATCACAGGTGCGAATATATACATGAACAAACCGGTTATCGTCATCAGCACCATACCGACCGCAGTCACCGTATATGCCAGTTGTCCGGCAAGTTTTTTTCTCCCCGCGCCTATGCTCTGTCCCACCAGTGTCGTTGCCGCGATCGCCACACCGTATCCCGGCATATAACAGAAGCTTTCCGCCGTTATTGCAAACGAATTGGCGGCGATCGCAACTGCTCCGAACGGAACTATTATCCGGGTTATCATAACCTGAGCGGAATTCATGATCACCTGTTCCAATGCGACCGGGGCCGATATCCTTACTGCCTTATCAAGCTCGGATCTGACGGTTGACAGGATCTCCTTCCGATGCTCCCTTGCGCCGATACCCTTCCTGTCATATATGAAGTCCTCTTTTCTCTGTTTCAGCATTTCATTTCCGAAGAAAAGATAACGGACAGCAAGGATCAATCCTGCCGACTCGGCAAGCATCGTCCCAAGAGAAGCCCCCATTACATCGAGTCCGGCTCCATAGACGTGTATTGAACGTCCAAAAAACATAACATCCCGGGATCCGAATATCAGGAAGTAATTAAAGATCACGTCCAGAAGGCATATCAGTACACTTATGGCTCCTGTGACCTTTGTATTTCCGCTGCTGTTAAGCATTCCGTTTGTTGTTCTTGATACCTGCATTATCGGAAGCATCAAAATATATATCACGGCATATCTTGATGCATCAAGAGCTATATCCCCGCTGCCGCCCAGCCAGAACGGAAGCCTTCTGTAGACAAGCAGTCCGACAGATGTAAGTAACAGGGCAAAGAACAAGGACAGGATAAGACCATGGCGTATAAGAGCCCTCGCTTCCTTCTCTTTCCTGGCTCCTATACAATGGGCCACCTGGATCTGAAATCCTGCGGCAAAAGCACTCACTATACCTCCCACAAGCCACATGGTCGAAGATATAAGTCCGATGGATGCCGCTTTTTTTGCCCCCAGCCTTCCTACCATTGCAGCATCTATGTATTCGGTCATCACACTCGTAAGCATGGCCACAACCGTAGGATATGACAGAACAAGGACCAGCGTAAGCCGGTCCATAAATCCAAGGTGTTCTCCGTTTCTCAGTTTTTCAAGAAGTAATCTATCCCTTTTCATCCAATGCTTCCTGCAATCTGCCGATCCCGTCCTCAACAAGCGAACGGGGACATGCAACATTCATACGCAGAAAGGCAGACCCGTTACCTCTGTATATCGAACCTGCCGAAAGATAAAGTCCCGTTCTTTTCCTTATGTCTTCAGCCAGGCGTTCGGAATCGTCCGTGTATGCACTCATATCAAGCCACATGAGATATGTCGCATCCTGCTGCGTACACCGTATTTTCGGAAGTTTTTCTTTTATAAACGAACGGACCAGCTTCTTATTTTCTTCAATGTAATCCCTGAGTTCCGTAAGCCACTTCCAGCCTTCATCGGAAAAAGCAGC
>ONRZ01000025.1 GCA_900320345.1 uncultured Lachnospiraceae bacterium
ACAATACTGCTGAAGGGCTTTCAGATGGCATTGTGGCACAGGGCAAGAGGGGCTTTTGTGATGCTCATGGTGTTCATGTTCTTCAGGTTTGTTATCCCGCGCAGATGGTGGGGCAGCAAAGTATTCTACGTTATCACCTGTATTTTGGCGACACTGGGTTCACTCGCGTTTGTCGGCCTGTATGTCCTTGTCGGTACTACGGGAGCAAACTTTAAGCTGCCGTTCTTCTACAAGGAAGTTTTTTCCGGGAGAGAAGCGATATGGCAGGAACTTTTCGGCCTGCTCGTGAACAGGGAGAAACCGTACATGCTCTTTACGGGGATAGGTACCAATTTTGAACTTACATCTTTCTTTGAAAAGAATGTGCATAATGCCATGTATAATTTCGTTGTGATCCACGGGATCATAGTGTTTGCGGGGATTTTGTATTTTGTTTTCAAACGGCTCGTAAGCTTTGGGAAAAAGGTGACGGGAAGCAGGGTTGCAGCCTGTGCCATGTGTGCCGTTATGGCAGTTTTCTTTGAGTCGTATTTTGATGTGGATCTTATATGGGCCGACTATGCGCTCAACCTGATGTTTCTCCTGTGTGCGGTTAATTCCGCCGGCTCCTTAAGTGATGAGGATTGTCCGGATGATGGCGATGCCGTAAAAACGGAGAAACAGCGATCGGCGATAGTTGACGGATGAGGTGACTCTTGAGCGAAACCGGTACGTCCAAATATAAATATTTTACGGGTAATCTCGCCCTTTTTACGATCAGTAATTTTGTGTCCAAGATATTGGTCTTTTTGCTTGTGCCGTTTTACACCAATGTTCTTACGACGGCAGATTACGGTATAGCGGATGTTATGCAGACAACGCTCCTTCTGCTGGTGCCGGCACTTACCGTAAACATGGGCGAAGCGGCTCTGAGATTCGGGATAGACAGGAGTGAAAGAAGAGCAAAGATATTAAGGATCGGAGTGAAATATGTGCTCAGAGCCTCCATTATCGTTGCCGCAGTATGTGTGCTTTCATGTGCGTTTGTAAAGCCGGATGTAAGATGGTATCTGTTCCTGTTTATCTTTCTGTTCCTTACGAACAGTATGTATGAATTCCTTATCCTGTTTTTCCAGGGATGTGAGAAGGTTAAGATCGTGGTGTGCGGGAGTGTTGCGGATACAGAAGACGGAAAAGCCTGTGAAGCGGAAGCGGATTTTGAGAAGGAACTTGTCGCATACGGCGTTCCGATGATAGCATATTCAACGGGCAGCTGGATAAACAATGCGGCGGACAGATATCTCGTATCCTTCATCAAGGGGGTTGCGGTGAACGGAGTATACGGCGTTGCATACAAGATACCCGCGATCCTTACCGTATTTCAGCGTATATTCGCGCAGGCCTGGCAGATGTCGGCGACAAAGAGTTATGAGGACGATAACAGCAGTGAATTCTTCAGTACCATGTATATGGTATATAATACGTTCATGGTAACGGGCTGTTCATTCCTTATCCTGACGGTAAGGCTGCTTGCTTTCCTTATGTTCAAAAAGGATTTTTACGGTGCATGGCAGTATGTTCCTCCGCTCCTTATATCGGTGGTGTTCGGGGCACTTACGGGGTTCCTCGGTTCCATATGCCTGGCGTTTAAAGATTCAAAGGCTATGGGATTTGCTACGGGACTCGGTGCTGCCGTAAACATAATCCTGAACATTATACTGATACCGCGATACAGTGCGATGGGAGCGGCGATAGCCACCGGAATATCTTATTTCCTTATGTACTTCATAGCATATATCAAGGTATCGAAGTACGTTAAGCTTGAAATAAAGCTTCTGAGGGATCATCTTTCATATATCCTTCTTGTGTTTGAAGCATTCATAATGATCACGGGTTCGTCCCTTAAAATGAGTACCGCAATGGAATACATATCTTCGGGTGTGATATTTTTGATGATCGTACTTATGAACATAAAAGAGATAAATTCCGTTATGCGTAAACTTTTTACCGCTATGTTGAAAAAGAAAAACTAAGGACCGGCTGCATGGAGATCACAACGAAAAACGAAAAGAGAATACTTGCGGGAAACGTGTCGCTGATGGCGGCCGTATTTGTGCTGACCACTGCACAGTGGCATCTGTTTGAGTGGTATCAGGCTACGGCACCTTACGGGACCATAATGGCAAGTGTCGGGCTTATCATTACCCTGTTCTGCTATGTGGACATAAAGGAAATGGTAAAGGATCCCGCTTTCTGGCTTATGGCGGGAGCCGATATCATCGCTCTTATAAACCTCTTTCTTATAGGGTCGGATAAAGGAGCCATACTGACTGTGGCGGACTTCCTGCTGATCCTGTATCTTGCAAACAAGATAAAACTGTCCCAAAAACAGGTCATTATCTGCATGATCTATATCGGATTTTTCTTTGTATACTGGACTGTTGATGTCAAGGGATATTTTAAGGGATATAATACCAATTTCGGCGGACTTGTGCTCATAAGCGGTTTCTTTTTTGCTGTTTATGCATGTGAATGGCTGAGAATGTATGTGGTACAGGAGAAGGGAAAACGGAACGGTAAGTGGCTCATCCTGCTAACGGTATGGTTTTTTGCATGGGGATATAACATCATAGCATGGTACAGGAGCCGCTGTGCACTTCTTGGACTTATCATGTTCATGATCCTTATCCTGATCCCTTTAAAAGTATGGAAGAACAAAGCATTTTTTCTGCTCGTCACTTTATTTACGACAGTCGGAGCGGTACTGTTCAGCCTTCTGTATGTGTGGCTCGGGGTGATGAAGGATACCTTCAGGGTACAGATATTCTATAAGGATATAATATCAGGCAGGGAGGAGATATGGTCCGAGTTATGGGGTGCGTTCATAAAGCAGCCGGTCACGGGCATAGGATCGTCCTACGAGATGAAGCTTGACTGGCTCGGAGGTATGTTTGAGGTGCACAACGGACTGCTTGATATACTGATAGTGCACGGGGTGGCCGTGTTTGCCGTGACTATAGTCTTTATCATAAAGCGTTTTCTTGAATTGCATGAAACCGCCTGTTCGTCGCATCTTGGTAAGTGCGCCATGGCGGGAGTGTTCGCTATGATGATGCCTGCGTTCATGGAAAATTATATCATTGTCCCGCCTTTTTCCCTTATCCTTCTGATACTCATTTCCTTCGTAAGTGCCTCCCGCAAATATTGATTTATGGGTAAAAATATGCTATAATTTAATCACCTATGGATATATATGTGACGAAACACATGATTTTGTACATATGAATTTATTTGCACTATATATTGGGTGGGTATTGGCGGACTGTTGGGAGATGTAAGTCGGGTCGGCAGATGCTCATGAATGAGCGGATGGGATCCAGGGAGGTGACGGATATGAAGGTTGGAGCGATCAATGGAATGGAGCCTGCATACAGGGAATTAAATCCCGTTGACAGCAGGAATATCGAAAAGACCGCGGAAAAGGCTGCGGCGTTACAGGTAAATGAGATTAAGGAACCGGTAAAGCCCGAACAGACGGGGAAGGCAAAACCGGAGGTTAACGACGGCCGTGAGACGATAGGCGTAAGTAAGGACGGAGATGTAGCCAGGGCGAGCAGGGAAGCCATCGAGAATATGAACGAAGGTCTTGTCCTTAAGAAAAGCTCGGAAGTTACTGCAAGTAACGATGTACAAAAGGATGACCGTCAGGCAGTACAGAACGCTTCACAGCCAAAGGACAATGCGGTTTCCGATAAGGCGGCCGAACAGAAGAGCACGGAAACAAATAAGGCAGATTCTCTGCTCGGATATTCAAAGAGCGAGCTTGAGCGTCTGTATCTGCAGGGTGAGATAAACAGTAATCAGCTCAATAAAGAACTTGAGCGTCGTGAAGAGATACGCGGAGAGAAGAAGGAAGCCGCTCAGGATGTTAAGGAAGACGAGAAGGAAGAGAAGAAGATCAATGAAGAGATAGCCGGGGCTATGGAAGCAAACCGTGAAAACGGTGTACGAAATGCTGCGGATCAGCAGGCCGAGGTGACCGGAGCCGATAAGGCTGCAGGTGAAAGGCAGGTACAGAACGTACAGGAGCAGCGTCAGGCTGACAGAGTCCGTGAAGAAAATGCCGGCGTAGAGGAAAACTCCGATGAAACGCGTAAGCAGATAATCACTGAGGAGATAGCAAATGACGAGCAGTTTGCGGAGCGTATGACAGTACTTGCGGGAGCCGAGAGAAATGATGAGATAGTATCGGATGCTCTGGATGTTGCAGTCGAGAATGACAGGCTTAAGGTGATGGAGCAGGTTTTGAACGTTGATCCCGCCATGGCAAGTAATGTATAGGCGTTAATTTAAGGGTATGATGATGTGGGCGGATATTGGCAGATTTGCCAATATCCGCCTTTTTTGATACAATAAGTGATATTGGTTCATAATGCATGTGCGAATGTGCTTGCACATATGAGCACATGGATTTATGAACCTAACAGACATGAGGAAGAAGGAACTTGCGAAGCAAGTGAACGGATTCCGAATGGCTGCAGGATCACGGAAATTGCGTAGCAATGGAGTGATCCGTATATCAAGGAGTGAATTGAATTATGTCTACAAAACGGATATATTTATCCTGCCCCACGATGCACGGGGAGGAGCTTGAATATGTACATGAGGCATTTGATACCAACTGGGTTGCGCCTCTCGGCCCAAACGTAAATGAGTTTGAGAAGGAGGTTGCCGCATATGTTGGCGGAGGTTATGCTTCGGCGCTCTCATCGGGGACTGCGGCGATCCACCTGGCGCTTATCATAGCAGGAGTTAAGAGGGATGATATAGTGTTCGCTCAGTCGCTCACGTTTTCCGCCACTGTAAATCCGGCGGTATATCTGGGGGCAAAACCTGTATTTATCGACTCCGAAAAGGAGTCATGGAACATGGATCCCGAGGCTCTTGAGAAGGCATTTGAGAAGTATCCTAAGTGCAGGTGTGTGATAGCGGTCAATCTCTACGGAACGCCTGCCAAGCTTGATAAGATAAAGGAAATATGTACACGTCACGGAGCAGTCCTTATTGAGGACGCTGCGGAGTCGCTCGGATCGAAATACGACGGTAAGCATACCGGTACTTTCGGCGATTACGGGATATTTTCATTTAACGGAAATAAGATAATAACAACATCGGGCGGCGGTATGCTCTACTGCAGGGATGAAGAACCGATAAAGAAGTCCAGGTTTCTTGCGACACAGGCAAGGGAGCCGGAACGGCATTACGAGCATAAAGAGATAGGGTATAATTACAGGATGTCAAATGTTGTCGCGGGAATAGGACGCGGACAGCTTAAACATCTTGATGAACATGTGTCCCTTAAGAGAGACATATATATGCAATACAGGGATGCGTTTGCCGATCTGGAAGAGGTCAGGATGAATCCGTATCCTGCCGTATCGGAACCCAACTTCTGGTTATCATGCATGACGATAGATGAACAGTCCGCTGTTAAGCCCATAGATATAATGCTTGCACTTGAGAAGGAAAATATCGAAACGAGGCCGATCTGGAAGCCTATGCACATGCAGCCGGTATTCAGCGACTGCGATCTTATAAGCGTCAGCGATGAGCCTGTTTCGGAGGATATTTTTGCCAGAGGATTATGCCTTCCTTCAGATATCAAGAATACGGCCGAAGACATGGATAAGATCATATCAATGGTACGTTCGGCTTTCAGGGCTTAAACCGGGGGAATCCGTATGATATACAAAACGTACATCAAACGGTTTTTGGATATCGTAATATCTTTGTGTGCGATCATCATATTATCGCCGATATATATTGTGCTGGGCATCCTTGTAAGATGTAAGCTCGGAAGTCCCGTACTGTTCCATCAGGACAGGCCGGGTAAGGACGGCAGGATATTCCATATGTACAAGTTCCGTTCCATGACTGATGAGAGGGATGAAAACGGCGAGCTTTTAAGCGATGAAGTAAGGCTTACACCGTTTGGAAAGAAGTTAAGGGCAACAAGCCTTGACGAACTCCCCGAACTTTTCTGCATTTTAAAAGGTGATATGTCGCTGGTCGGACCGAGGCCGTTGTTAGTCCGGTATCTGCCGTTATACAGTGAGCGGCAGAGACACCGCCATGATGTGAGGCCGGGACTTACAGGCTGGGCACAGGTCAATGGAAGGAACACTCTGACGTGGCCGCAGAAGTTTGAATATGATGTGGAATACACCGAGAAGGTGTCATTCCTTATGGATATAAAGATACTGTTCATGACGGTATCAAATGTATTGAAGAGAGAGGGAATAAGCCCCGAGGGGGCCGCGACGATGGACTTCTTCAAGGGTGAAGAGTAGTCGCCTCGGAAACGATGATATGGCTGATATCAATGTGCTTGTCCTAAGTGCAGGCAGAAGAGTGGAACTGATAAAGTGTTTTAAAAACGCTGCGAAGGAGCTTGGTATTTCCGGCAGCGTTGTTGCGGTTGACTGCTCTGAGACGGCGCCGGCACTATATTTTGCGGATAAGTACAGGCTGGTCCCGCGCATTGATTCCGGCAGATATACGGAAGCGGTAATTGAGGTCTGCAACGAAGAGAACATATCCCTTATTGTTCCGACGATCGATACGGAACTTCTTCTGCTGGCCGCCGATAAGGAGAAGATAGAGAAGGAAACGCATGCAAAGCTTTTGGTATCCGATCTTCCGGTCATTAATGTCTGCAGGAACAAACTCAATACACAGAGGTATATGGAGGAGCACGGATTCAAGGTTCCGCATCTGTATACCGAAGAGGAACTTAAGAACGGCAGCCTTAAGTTTCCGCTGTTTATAAAGCCTGTCGACGGAAGCTCGAGCATAGATACTTACAGGGCGGATGATAAGACACAGCTTGATGCCATCCTGACACTTGTTAAGGATCCGATGGTGCAGGATTACATGGAAGGAGAGGAATACACGATAGATGTATTTCTTGATTTTGACAGCAATATCATAACCATGGTACCCAGACTGCGCATGGCCACACGCAGCGGAGAGATAGCAAAGGGGCGCATCATAAAGGATGCCGCGATCATGGAAGATGTGACGAGGCTTATGAACGAGCTTAAGCCCATAGGTCACATAACGGTACAGTGCCGTAAGACAAACAGAGGCATAGAATATATCGAGATCAATCCACGCTTCGGAGGAGGAGCTCCGATGTCCATAATGGCGGGTGCGGATTCGTGTAAGAATCTGTACAGGCTCCTTAAGGGCGAGGTTTTAACATATAACGAAGATTACAGGGAGAATGTGACTTTCCTCAGGTTCGACAGCAGTATTATGTTGAATGAGGACATGGTACCCGAAAATGAAAAAGGCTGTTATATTTGATCTCGATGATACCCTGATATCAGAGGATGAATACATACGGAGCGGATTTGCCGCGGTATCCCAGTTTTTAAGGGATATGTACGGATGGGACGAGAGGATGACGGCGAGGCAGCTTTACGACCTCTATCTCGAGGATCCGAAGAATGTATTCAACCGGCTGCTTTCCGCACATGATATCAGGTATAAGGACAATGAAATATTGGAGCTCGTTGAGGTATACAGGGAGCATACTCCCAATGTGCATTTTTATCCCGATGTGAAGCCTGCTTTTTATGCCCTTAAGGACAAGGGTATCAAGCTGGGACTTTTATCCGACGGATATGCGGTGACGCAGCGTAAGAAGCTTACCGTTTTGGGTGTTAACGGGAAGAAAATGTTTGATAAGATAATCATTACCGATGAGCTTGGACGTGATTACTGGAAGCCCGATCCCCGGCCTTTCATTATGATGAAAGAGGCATTTATGGCGGATTGGAGTGACATGGTATATGTCGGGGACAATCCGGAGAAGGATTTCTTCATCGGACGCGATTTTCCCATTGCGACCGTAAGGATAATGCGCGAGAACAGCGTATATGAGAACAGTCCTTACCGCGAAGGCTACAGGGAGACTGCAAGGCTCAATTCGCTTAATGATATAATGAAAATAGTAAAATAGAATATACAGAACAGTAATGGACATATTATATCTGACTCTCAAAAATCCGAATCTTAATGAAGCGGGGATATATCCTGACCTTATAAATGCCCTGACGGCAAAGGGGCATAAGGTCACGATAGCCTTTGCGGACAGTCCCAAAAACACACCGCAAACAAAGCTTATAAATGAAAATGGTGTACGTATCCTAAAGGTTGCGGCAGGTGAGATATTTGGCGTAAGCTTTATAAAAAAGGGTATAGGAACACTGCTGCTGGAGCCTAAACTCAGATCGGCGATAGCAAGGTTCCTAAAGGATGAGAAGTTCGATCTGG
The DNA here is from genome assembly GCA_900320345.1 of uncultured Lachnospiraceae bacterium. Taxonomy (GTDB): domain Bacteria; phylum Bacillota; class Clostridia; order Lachnospirales; family Lachnospiraceae; genus UBA2868. The sequence continues at coordinate 8,320 of ONRZ01000025.1, forward strand.
TGCTGTATGCCACTCCTCCGGTTACATTTGCGAATGTTGTGAAGTATTGCAGGAAGGCTTACGGATGCCGGTCGTTTCTTATGCTTAAGGATATCTTCCCGCAGAATGCAGTGGATATAGGACTGTTTCGAAAAGGAAGCCCGGTACATGGGTTTTTCAGGATCAAGGAGAAGAAGCTTTACTCCCTCTCCGATGTGATAGGATGTATGTCAAAGGCAAACGTTGAATATCTTAAAAAGCATGATCCCGAGATACCCAAAGACAGGATCATTCTGTTCCCGAATACCATAAAGGTCCCTCCGCTTAAGGAAAAGGGGATCGAAGTTATCTCGGGGAAAAAGTTAAGGCTTGTGTTCGGAGGCAACCTGGGTAAGCCGCAGGCGATAGATTTTCTTATGTCGGTCATAAAGTACGACAGATCACCCGTATTCGATAAGGTCGAGTTCTTTTTTGTCGGTAACGGCAGTGAGAGCGAAAAAGTCAGAAAGATCTGCAGCGGATGCGATAATGCAACGTTCATTGACTATCTTCCCGTGGACGAATATAACGCTCTTATGGACAGTTGTGATGTCGGGATAGTTTCGCTCGACGTGAGGTTTACCATACCTAATTATCCCTCGAGAACGTTGGGATATATGTCGATGGCAAAACCAATGATAGCATGCACGGATCCGAACACTGACATAAGGCAGCTGCTTACCGAAGAGGCGCAGTGCGGACTGTGGTGCCGGTCGGATGATGTGGAAGGTTTCTGGAAGTGCATTGAAGAGATGATAGATGAGAAGAAACGCAAAGCCATGGGATCAAACGGCAGGAAGTATCTGGAGGAGCATCTGGATGTGAGTGAGTCTGTCAGACTTCTTGAACAGTATGGCAGCAGGCAGTGAAACTGCCGGATCTTAAAGGCAATATATAAAAATGTGAGGTATGGAAATGAGTATTTTTGGCGGAAGGACTTTGCTTATAACGGGTGGAACGGGTTCGTTCGGGAATGCCGTGCTTAAGAGGTTTCTTGATACCGATATTAAGGAGATAAGGATATTTTCGAGGGATGAAAAAAAGCAGGATGACATGCGCCATCAGTATAATGATCCAAAGATAAAGTACTACATAGGAAACGTAAGGGACATACAGAGCGTCAGGGATGCGATGCATGGCGTTGATTATATTTTTCATGCGGCTGCATTAAAGCAGGTACCGTCGTGTGAATTCTTCCCGATGGAAGCCGTAAGGACAAATGTTTTAGGTACGGATAATGTGCTTACCGCGGCGATAGAAGCGGGCGTAAAGAAGGTTATCTGCCTGTCAACGGACAAGGCGGCATATCCCGTAAATGCGATGGGTACGAGCAAGGCCATGATGGAGAAGGTATTCGTTGCAAAATCAAGGACTGTGGACCCCGACAAGACACTTATATGCGGGACCAGATACGGTAACGTTATGTGCTCCCGCGGCTCCGTCATACCGCTGTTCATCGAACAGATCAAGGAAGGAAGGCCGCTTACGGTCACGGAACCGAAAATGACAAGATTCATAATGAGTCTTGAGGAAGCGGTAGAGCTTGTGATCTTCGCATTTGAGAATGCGCAGGCGGGAGACATCATGGTCCAGAAGGCTCCGGCATGCACGATAGAGGTGCTCGCGCAGGCTGTTAAGGAACTGTTCGATGCGGATAATGAAATAAAGGTCATCGGCATAAGGCACGGCGAAAAAATGTATGAAACACTTCTTACCAATGAGGAGTGCGCAAGAGCAATGGATATGGGTAATTTCTTCCGCGTACCCTGCGATCAGAGAGATCTGAATTACGATAAGTATTTCGTAGAAGGAGATCAGGAGAGGACCAAGCTTACAGAGTTCAATTCAAACAATACAGAGATATTGAATGTCGATCAGGTTAAGGAAAAACTGCTGTCGCTTGAATATGTACGTGATGAGATCGAGATGTTCAGGGAACAGATCAAGTGCTGAAAGAGGTAGGTATGAAGATACTTGTGACCGGAGCGAAGGGTTTTGTCGGCAGGAATCTGACGGCGGAACTGCGAAACCGTAAGTACGAAGAAATATATGAATATGATATTGATACCGATCCGTCGGAACTTGACAGGTTCGTTAAAGACTGTGATTTCGTATTCCATCTGGCCGGTGTGAACAGACCCAAGGATGAATCTGAATTCATGACAGGTAATTTCGGCTTCACGGACACGCTTCTTAAAAAGCTTAAAGAAAATGGGAATAAGGCACCGGTGCTCATCACTTCTTCGATACAGGCAGAACTTGACAATCCTTACGGAAAGAGCAAGAAGGCCGGCGAAGAGCTGATGTTTTCATATTCTGAGGAGACTGGTGCTCCCGTATATGTCTACCGTCTTCCGAATGTGTTCGGAAAATGGTGCCGCCCCAATTATAACAGCGCGGTTGCGACCTTCTGCAATAATATAGCAGCAGGTCTTCCGATCAGGGTAAATGATGCTTCAGTGGTGATGAACCTTGTCTATATAGATGATGTGGTTTCGGAGTTCATAAATGCGCTTGAGGGCAGGGCAAACATTGTCGGAAGGTACGGTGCTGTCCCGACGGTGCATACAACAACACTCGGGCATATAGTTGAGATCATAAAGTCGTTTAAGGAGAGCAGGAAGAAGCTTGAACTCCCCCGCCTTGACGATGCCCTTGAGAGTAAGCTGTACAGCACCTATTTAAGTTATCTTCCAAAGGATGATCTTGCATATCCTCTTAAGATGAACATCGATGAGAGGGGTTCGTTCACGGAATTTATAAGAACACCCGACAGGGGCCAGGTGTCTGTCAATATAAGCCATCCCGGCATCACGAAGGGCAATCACTGGCATCATTCGAAGAACGAGAAATTCCTCGTGGTAAAGGGCAGGGGCTGCATCAGTTTCCGCAAATACGGTACCGAAGAGATAATCGATTACCATGTGAGCGGAGATGAACTTACCGTAGTGGATATACCGACCGGATACACTCACTGCATCACAAATGAAGGCGATGAGGATATGGTGACCGTTATGTGGGCCAACGAGGCATTCGATCCCGACAGACCCGACACCTACTATGAACCTGTAAGATAAGGATAAAAAAATGAAAAAACTGAAATTAATGACAATAGTCGGGACCCGTCCCGAGATAATAAGATTATCTGCCGTGATAAAATGTGCGGACAGATACTTTGATCATGTTCTGGTGCATACGGGGCAGAATTACGATTACACGCTCAACCAGGTTTTTTTTGAAGATCTTAAATTAAGGGAGCCCGATCATTATCTTGATTCGGTCGGAGCCGATCTCGGTGAGACTATGGGCAACATCATTGCAAGATCCTACGCGCTGATGAAGGAAGTTAAGCCCGATGCACTCCTCATTCTCGGGGATACGAATTCGGCCCTGTCTGCGATAAGCGCAAAGAGGCTTAAGATACCCATCTTTCACATGGAAGCGGGAAACAGATGCTGGGACTGGAATGTATCCGAGATGATAAACCGGAAGATAGTGGACCATATATCGGACATTAATCTTCCTTATACCGAGCATTCGAGAAGATATCTTCTGTCCGAGGGAATAGACGGCAAGACCGTATTTGTGACGGGTTCTCCGATGCGTGAGGTCCTGCGCGATCACATGGATGATATCCTTAAGAGCGACGTGCTTTCACGTCTTGATCTTGAGAAAAAAAAGTACATCCTTGTATCGGCTCACAGAGAAGAAAACATAGATCTTGAAGACAACTTCATGGATCTAATGAATTCAATAAATGAGATAGCGGAAAAATATCAGATGCCGGTAATCTATTCGACGCATCCCAGATCGAAGAAGTTTATCGAGATGAGGAATTTTAAATTTCATCCGCTGGTCACGAATATGAAACCTTTCGGGTTCCTTGATTATAACATGCTACAGATGAACGCATACTGTGTATTGTCCGACAGCGGAACTTTATCCGAGGAATCGGCCATGCTTGGTTTTCCGGGAGTGCTTATAAGGACTTCGACTGAAAGACCCGAGGTGCTTGACAAGGGTACGGTCGTTATAGGCGGTATAACGGGATGTACGGTAGAACAGGCCACGGAACTTGCGGTAGCGATGTATGAGAATAAGGAAGAGACCGTGATGGCCGAAGATTACGCGGATACAAATGTTTCGGTAAAAGTCGTAAAGCTTATACAGAGCTATACTGACATAGTAAACAGAACAGTGTGGTTGAAACGGTGAGATATGAGGATCGTAGTTGACGATATCGCGGCAAGCAAGACTGGAGCGCTGTCTGTGCTCCGGGATTTTTATAACGCTGTCTCCGAATATGAAAAAACCGGGAGCGGTAATGAATGGATATTCGTTCTGGGTGATAAGCTGCTTGAAGAGCGGGAAAATATAAAGGTACTTGTCAGGGATGATGTGAAGAGAAGCCGTAAGAACCGTCTTGTTTTCGATCTTAAGACGGGGGCGGACTATTTTAAAAGCCTTAAGCCTGACGTGCTGTTTTCACTTCAGAATACACTGCCGCGCGGATACAGGGGGAAGCAGGTCCTGTATGTCCACCAGCCGCTTTCATACCAGACATGGAAAAGGTTTTCTTTTTTCAAGCCGGAAGAGAGGGAATATGCAATATACCAGTACCTTATCGGCAACGTGATCGACTCCTCGGTAAAGCGCGCGGATAAAGTGATAGTCCAGACGGAATGGATGCGCCGTGCCGTGACCGGGAAGACGAAGGTCCCTGAGGATAAGGTCATTAAGATCATGCCTGATATAGAGGTACCTGAGAAGTATCGCGCCGCAGAACAGAATGGAAGATCATTAAATAGCAGCGTTATTAATAACGATGTTATTCATGAGAAGGACTCCGCTCAGTCGGGAGGATGCAGAGCCGGCATTAACAGGTTCTTCTATCCTTCGGGGGAGATATTATATAAGAACCACGGATCGATCATGGAAGCGGTTGGGATCCTTCTTGATAAGGGTATAACCGATTTTGAAGTATCATTCACACTTAACGAGGGAGATATCCCGTATCTTGACAGATATCCCGGGTATGAACAGATCAAATATCTGGGACGCATTTCCAGAGATGAGGTGTTTGAGCGTTACAGGAACGATATCCTGCTGTTTCCGTCATATATAGAGACCTTTGGTTATCCTCCTGCGGAGGCGAGGGCAGCAGGCGGACTGATACTGGCTTCGGATTGTCCGTTCTGCCATGAGGTACTTGAAGGATACGGGGGAGCACGATATTTTGATCCGTTTAAGCCCGGGGAACTGGCCTCTCTTATGGAGCAGGCGATGGACGGCAGGCTGTTTACGGATGCTTTAACGGAAAGCGCTGCTTATCACGATGACGGGGAGAGCAGCTGGTTTAGGATCATTGACATACTGGAAGATATTGCGCGGGAAAGGTGACCGGCACCGGAACAATACAGAACATAATGGATAATGGTTTAAAAGCTAACGGAAAAAAAGGAATATGGTTTGCAGGTATATATTACATACTTGCGGTCCTGCTTTATGTATTTAATATGTTCATCGAGGCAGTACGTCCCGGTCTGTTCGCAACGGTCTTTATGTTCGGAGTCCTGGCCGAACTTATAATACGTAAGAGACTTACCCTTAAAGAGTTTGCGGACAGGCTTGTTGCTGCCTATTTTTTATATAATGCGCTTTCTGTCATCTGGCTTTTGAAGGGCGGACTGCCGGTTAGCGTGTATGAGCAGGAATTCATTGTTTCGCTCCTGCCCGTGATCTTCTACTATGTGGGAAGGTCGTGTTATAAAAACGAGAATGAAAGATTTCTGAAAAATTTCATATATGCGGTTCTTATCCTCGGGATCCTCGGGATCGCTCTTCAGATAGCGATGCCGCAGTTCTATATTGATTATTCGTATAAACTGAGTTTTGTGAGCAAGGCCGATGCGCCGACATGCAGGGTCAGGATGGACTCGGTCGTAGGGAGCACGGTACTGGGATTCATATCGGTGGCTGCCATGCTGGCATCGATACCGTTCATGATGGCCGGATCAAAAGAAAAAAGACGGAAAACCGTATTTGGAACGGCAGCCCTCCTTATAAATATGGTCGTTGCATTCATGAGCAATCAGAGATCGGCAATGGTAGTCGCGATACTGGTGCTTGTATATATAAACTACCTGCTGTTCTTTGTCTACAGACTGTTTGATAAGAAGTATTTTATAGCCGAGATCATAGTTGTTGCAGCGGCATTTGTCGGACTGTGCATAGTCTCGATGGATGCGGTTATGAAGATTTATTACAGGCTCGTATCCCTGCCGGATGCCGTGGGAGAGAGGAGCGAGCAGTGGATAGCTGCGGTTAATAACATGTACAGTACCTGGCTCGGGAACGGACTCGGTGCCAACGGACACAGGGCGCTTGGCATAGAGGATGCGCATGTGATCGCAGACGGAGGCCTTGTTAAGATGTACTGTGAACAGGGTGTCTTCGGATTTTCGATGTTTATATATCTGGTCATATTGAGTTTCAAAAAGGGCATAAAAGAGATAAAAGAATACTGCGTTGAACTGGGTATCATAGCAGTTTCGCTTCTGTCATCGGTGGGTTCGAATATCCTTGCGTTTCAGCTGACCACACCGATATTCTGGTATGCCGTGGGCCGAATATTTGCCGGCAGCCCGAAGGAGGATAAGGGCAGCTTAAAAGATGAGGGTAATGTATGAAGGTAATGTGCATGTATCTTCCCCAGTATCACACCTTCCCGGAGAACGACGAATGGTGGGGCAGGGGTTACACGGAATGGACTGCGGTAAAAAGAGGGCGACCGCTCTTTAAGGGGCATGTTCAGCCCAGAGTACCGCTTGATAACAGGTATTACGATCTTGTAAACGAAGGGGTGGAGACACTTAAGTGGCAGGCCGAGACGGCCCGAAAATACGGGATATACGGATTTTCCATATATCAGTACTGGTTCAGGGGAAGGCAGCTCATGCAGCGTCCCATGGAGATACTTCTTGAACATCCGGAGATAGATATAAATTACTGTATCTGCTGGGCGAACGAAAGCTGGACGAGGACCTGGTACGGCCTGAGCGAACAGGTGCTCATGAAGCAGGAATACGGAGAGGAAGAGGACTGGTACAATCATTTTGAATATCTGCTCAGATT
>ONRZ01000026.1 GCA_900320345.1 uncultured Lachnospiraceae bacterium
ATATGGAATTTTGCCCATATCGATCTTAATCTCCCCGATGACATAGAGGTTGAGAATGTGCATCTGTCAGAGAGCCTTATGAAACTGTCCTACAAGATGAACGCTGCCGGAAAGGAGAAATAATGCCCATATCCGAAGAAAAATTCAGGGAAGCCCTGGGAGATAAACGCATACCGGTCCTTATTCTCGATAATAAATGGCATAAACTGTTCAAGCGTTCGGGTACGACTCCCGAAATACAGGAACTCGAGAAGGAACTTACAGATCTTTTAAAAAGGCAGGGTAAGTTAAACAGCGAGATAAAGGATATCAAGAAGGTAAAGAGCGAGCTTATGAACAATATCGTAAGCAGCATGGATGAGAAGGACAAGGATGCAGAGAAAAAGGTAAATGACAGTAAACGACTGATAAACGAGGCTAATGATAAGATAGACAGTTATGAGGATGAACTTCTTGAACTCCCGCGTGAGATAGACAAGGTGAACAAGGAGCTTATGATACAGACAATGGCGCTGTGTTATGAAGGAACGCGAATTTCAGAATGCGGATCTGTATACTTATATGCATGATATTTTCGGACCGGATGTGATGGAGATCTTCGATATGAGATACGAACCAACACTTAAGAAGCCGGAACAGAAGGAAGAGACCAAAGACAACCAGACTGAGAAGAAGGAGCAGTAAAATGGAGTATATTTTAACTGCCGAAGAAATGAAAAGCTGCGATGAGTACACTATAAGGAATTTTCGTGTCCCGTCGGCAGTGCTTATGGAAAGGGCTGCGCTAAAATGCGTAGCCGCTGTAATGCATGACAAATTTAATTTAAAAAGAGTACTTGTCGTATGCGGGAGCGGCAACAACGGGGGAGACGGCTTTGCCATAGCAAGGATACTCCATGAGCGTAAGATCAAGGTGGATATCCTCTTGGCAGGGATGCCCTCGCACATGGGACCCGAGACCAAGATGAACTATGAGAGCTGCCAGAGTTACGGCATACCCATAAGGTCTTCCGTTAAGGATGATGAGTATACTCTTATCATAGATGCCATATTCGGTATAGGATTGAACCGCAGACTCGAACGCGATACCGCCGCTTTCATCGACGGGATAAATTCGTTCAAGGAAAACGGAGCCAAGATAGTTTCCGTTGACATTCCGTCCGGAGTGAACGCCACGACCGGCGAGATCATGGGAGCCGCCATAAAGGCAGATATGACGGTCACTTTTGCATATTATAAAAAAGGTCTTATGCTGTATCCGGGCATTGAATACGTGGGCAAGCTGATGCTTGCGAATATCGGTATAACGGATGAATCGATGGCGGATACGAAGCCTTCGCTAAAATGCCTCACAAGAAAGGATCTGTCCGAATCCGGTCTGTTAAAACGTCCGGATCATTCAAACAAAGGGACATTCGGAAAGGTCTTAATAATCGCGGGAAGCGAGAACATGAGCGGCTGTGCCCTTTTGGCTGCAAAGAGCTGTTTTAAGGCAGGCGCAGGGATGGTGAGGGTCGTTACGCATAAGAACAACAGGCAGCTTTTAAGCGAGAAACTTCCGGAAGCTCTTATCGATACTTATGACGATAAGCTTGACCGAAACAAGTTGGCCGAGGCGGTAAAATGGGCCGATGTTACGGCCATAGGTCCGGGAATAGGAAAGGACAGCATAGCCAAGGAACTTTTCGAATTTGCCTTTTTTAAAGCGGCAGGTACACTTGTGCTTGACGCGGATGCGCTTGCGATACTTAAGCAATATAAGGTCACGCTCAAGAAGGAAACGGGACGTGAGATAATAATCACACCGCATATAGGCGAATTTGCAAGGTTTGTCGACAAGGATAAAAAAAGTGTGCTCGAAGATATCGTCGGAAATACGGTCGAAGCCGCAAAGACTTATAACCTTACCTGTGTGAACAAGGATTCAAGGACTGTCATTGCATCAAAAAACGGAGAGTGCTATGTTAATACAACCGGAAACAACGGTATGGCTGTTGCGGGAACGGGGGATTGCCTGTTCGGTATAATAGCGGCGCTTCTCGGAAGAGGTCTAAGCCCCATCGATGCATCGGTATACGGCTGTTTCATACATGGCTATGCGGGAGATCTTGCGGCGGCGAAGAAGGGTAAATCCGGAATGCTCGCAAGCAATCTCATAGATGAGATAAAGACGTGTCTGGAGGCGGCGGATGAGTAGGAGAAGAGTTACAGCCGAGGTATCCTTAGAGGCGATAGAGAACAATATAAGGAGCATGGCAGGCATAATTTCACCTGGGACTAAGATCCTTGCCGTGATAAAGGCCGACGGGTACGGACATGGTGCACTGCAGGTAGCTGTCAGGCTTGAACAGATGGACTGTGTATTCGGATATGCCACGGCCACTGCGGAGGAGGCTTTTAAATTAAGGAATGATGGTATAAGAAAGCCCATTCTTGTCTTGGGATACACATTCCCGGATAATTACGAAGATATGATAAGGCTTGACATACGGCCGGCAGTATTCAAAAAGGAGACCGCAAGACAGTTAAACGAGGCGGCAGCCGCAGTCGGAAGGACTTGCAGGATACATATAAAGGTAGATACGGGAATGTCACGCATAGGCGTTCCCTGTAATGAAGAAGGTATTGAGACCGCACTTGAGATATCCCGTTATGACAGGCTTTCTGTCGAGGGTATGTTCACTCACTTCGCAAGGGCGGATGAACCGGATAAGACACCTGCGATAAAGCAGCTTGAAAAATTCAATGATTTCCTGAGGCGATGTGCCGACAGGGGACTTGAGCCCGAACTTAAGCACTGTTCAAACAGCGCAGCGATCCTTGAGATGCCGGAAGCCAATATGGACCTGGTGCGTGCGGGTATAACGATGTACGGTCTTTGGCCTTCGGGCGAGGAACTGACAGATTCCATCAGGCTTGAGCCGGCCATGTCCCTGAAGAGTTCGATAGTGTATATAAAGACACTTGAGCCCGGGACCGAGATAAGCTACGGCGGGATATACACGACCGACAAGACCACGAGAGTCGCGACCGTTCCGGTAGGATATGCCGACGGATATCCGAGATCGCTTTCAAACAAGGGCTATGTCCTTATAAAGGGTAAGAAAGCCCCGATCCTCGGAAGAGTGTGCATGGATCAGCTTATGGTGGATGTGACCGATATACCCGAAGCACAGGAATATGATGAGGTTGTTCTTCTGGGTAATTCGGGAGGATCGACCATAACCGCGGAAGAACTCGGGAGTCTGTCCGGACGTTTCAATTATGAGTTTGTATGTGCCATTTCCGACAGAGTTCCCAGAAAATATGTATAGGCTTAAAGACACCGGCCTGTGATAAAAATGTTGATGATTCGGGCAAATAATGTTACTATGTAAAATAGTGTAAATTCAACGTAAAATATAATTTCAAGAGGTATTTTTATGTCAGGACATTCGAAATTCGCTAACATCAAGCATAAGAAAGAGAAGAACGACGCAGCCAAAGGAAAGATCTTTACGATAATAGGACGAGAGATCGCGGTTGCGGTTAAGGAAGGCGGACCGGATCCGAATAATAATTCAAGGCTCCGTGACGTAATAGCAAAGGCCAAGGCAAACAACATGCCCAATGATACCATTGACCGCGGTATCAAGAAGGCAGCCGGAGATGATGGCAGTGTTAATTATGAGTATGTTTCATATGAAGGCTACGGACCGAACGGTATAGCCATTATCGTAGATGCGCTTACCGATAACAAGAACCGTACGGCAGCAAATGTAAGGAGCGCTTTCACCAAGGGTAACGGAAATGTCGGTACTCCGGGCTGTGTATCTTTCATGTTCGATAAAAAGGGACAGATCATAGTCGATAAGGAAGAGTGCGACATGGATCCTGACGAACTCATGATGGCTGCACTGGATGCGGGCGCCGAGGATTTCTCCGATGAAGAGGACAGTTATGAGATAATCACCGATCCCGACGGCTTCTCGGATGTTAGGCAGGCACTTGAAGATCAGGGTATTCCCATGGCATCTGCCGAGGTTACGATGATACCTCAGACATGGGTGACGCTTACGGATGACAATGCGATCAAGTCTATACAGAAAACACTGGATCTTCTCGAAGACGACGATGATGTCCAGGCCGTGTATCATAACTGGGATGAGTAATTCGTTACGAATCAAGTGAGGTATATATATGGACACAATTTCCAATGAACTTGCCGGCATGCTGTTCGGTAATGAAGGATTGATGAAATCTTTCAATAAGGACAGTTATGCCGATGCTTTTAATGAATATTACGAAAAATACTCTTATGTATTTGATGAGATAGATTCCGGTTTTGCACAAAGTGAAAACGGTGAAGCATATTTAAAAAGCATTGCGGAAGGTTTTACCGAATATGCTCATAACGAGGAACAGAAGCTTAAGAAAAGGAATGACAGGGATCATTTTCTTGTCGACCATAATTCCGTGCTAACGGTTTATCTGCTGCCGGCACTTGCACAAAGAGGCAGTGAAGCATGTGAGAAGCTTGCGGATATGATCGTAGGTTCATGGAACAACGTTTTCAGAAGATATACCATAAGCCGGGGTACCTTTGCCGAGATAGACGGAGGCTTTAAGCGCAAGCTGTGTTATATAACAACGGCTGTATGCGAGAGCCTGGGTAAGTCGGATGACTGTTATGAACTTAAGATATTAAGGGATTACAGGGACGGTTATCTTATGGGCAGCAAAGACGGTGAAGAAGTTGTAAGGACGTATTACGATATCGCGCCGACCATCGTAAACCGTATAAACAAAAGAAAGGATTCGGACCGGATATACAGCGGGATATTCAACAGATACATAAGCCCGTGTATCTCACTGATAGAAGAAGATAAGAAGGAAGAATGCAGGGAACTGTATTCCAAGATGGTATATTCACTCAGGGAAGAGTATATGAACAAAGACCGGGGTTAAGAGGTAACGGAAATGAATGAAAGAGATTATAACATAGAAACACTGTGTGTTCAGGCGGGTTGGACTCCGAAGACAGGAGAGCCCAGAGTCCTGCCGATATATCAGAGTACTACGTTTAAATATGATACATCCGATGCGATGGGGCGTCTGTTCGATCTTGAAGACAGCGGATATTTTTATACACGTCTGCAGAATCCGACTAATGACTATGTCGCGGATAAGATTCGAGCCCTTGAAGGCGGTGTTGCGGCAATGCTCACTTCTTCGGGACAGGCGGCAAATTATTATGCGGTGTTTAATATAGCTGAAGCAGGCGATCATGTTATAATGTCTTCCAAGGTTTACGGCGGTACGTTCAACCTTCTGACCGCTACCATGAAGAAAATGGGAGTTGAATGCAGCGTGGTGGATCCGGATGCACCCATTGAGGAGATAAATGCTCTATTTAAGCCGAACACCAAATGTGTACTGGCAGAATCTATCGCAAATCCTGCAGTTGTGGTACTGGATTTTGAAAAGTTTGCCAATGCCGCACATTCGCACGGAGTTCCGCTTATAGTTGATAATACTTTCCCGACTCCGATAAACTGCAGGCCTTTTGAATGGGGTGCGGACATAGTGACGCATTCGACTACAAAGTATATGGACGGCCATGCAATGTGCGTTGGCGGAGCCATAGTTGACAGCGGTAATTTCGACTGGGAAAAATATGCGGACAAATATCCGGGTCTTACTACTCCGGATGAATCATATCACGGCATAGTTTACACGCAGAAGTTCGGTAAGGCAGCATATATAACCAAGGCGACATCACAGCTGATGCGTGATCTGGGTTCGATCCAGGCACCACAGAATGCATTTCTTTTAAATGTGGGTCTTGAGACGCTGCATCTGAGAGTACCCCGTCACTGCGAGAATGCTCTTGCCGTGGCAAAGTATCTTAAATCGCATGAGAAGGTAGCCTGGGTAACGTATCCCGGTCTCCCTGATGATAAATATCACGCTCTTGCACAGAAGTATATGCCAAACGGAACCTGCGGAGTACTCTGCTTTGGTATAAAGGGCGGAAGACAGGCAAGTATTGATTTCATGGACAAGCTTAAGCTTATCTGTATAGTGACCCATGTCGCTGATGCAAGGTCCTGCGTACTCCATCCGGCATCCCATACACATCGTCAGATGACGGACGAGCAGCTGCTTGAGGCCGGAGTTCAGCCCGATCTTATCAGGTTCTCTGTCGGTATAGAGAATGCGGACGATATTATTGCCGATCTTGAACAGGCGCTTGCCTGATAAAGTCAGATTTATGATTAAGGGATCATATGGATTCTAAGAAGGAATTATTTACAAAGATAATAAGTATTGTTTCGCTGGTCGTTCTTGGATATATTTTCTTTATATCCGTATATAATCAGATAATCGTACAAAGCGGCGGAGTGTTTTATATTGTGATCTTCGGTGGGATACTCATCCTTGCATTTGTACTGTTAAGTCTTGTGACCAAGCTGATCGAGATAACAAGGGAGATCAAGGATAATTTCATGTGGAATTTCGTTGAGATCCTCCTTTTGTGTAATCTCGCATATCTTTTTTTCGCATTCCGGCTTGCATATAAATCCACAGTTCCGGCAGAGGAGACCGTGCTGTACCGTGCAGCACAGCTTATGAGTGAAGGGGAACTTACGGACAAGGGAATGGATATGTTCAGACATCTGATAGTATTTCCATCCCAGTATGTTTATGCGTTTGTGGTATCGCTGTTCATAAAGATCGGGGATTCGGGATCGCAGACAATGATCACGATCAATGCGTTCGTTCTGATCCTTACGGCTTTTGTGATGGACAGGGTTGTAAGGAAGATCGCCGGGAGGGCATGCGGCATAATTGCGGCGCTCTGTACGCTGTTCATACCGTCCCAGTCCTTTGCGGTATATTCATATAGCGGAGAATTCTTTTTCTGTCTTATACTGCTTCTGTTTTTGGATGTATTCCTTCTCCTTCTTAACGCCGGGGAACATGATGGCGGAAAAACACTGGCATTCTATGCTCTGTTCGGCGCAGTGACTGCGCTTTTGTGCTTTACGGAGCCTTTGATGCTTATATGTATAGCAGCGCTTTCGGCCTATCTGTTCATAAGAAAGAAGGAAAACGGAGAAGACATAATAAAGCCGATAGCCATAATGGCGTCGGTAGCGGTTATCCTGCTGGTCCTGTTCACGTTTATCAAATCGGTTTCTCTGAATACGGACATCGGAAGCGTCATATCGGGTTCACTGTCAAGATTCAAGCTGACGCATAACCTCGAGACCGATGAGAAATATTCTCTCGGTGAAGTGTTTGAGCGCTTTCATGAGAATCTTGATAATCAGAATACAAATGTAAATGACAATTATCATTTCCTTGTCAACGATGAGGGAGAGGCATATACCCAGACTCACAACGCGTGGTTCTCGCTTGGGACTCAGATGAGTTACATGTTTGTTATCGTTATGTCCATAGCGTGCGCGTTTTACATGTTCAAGAGTAAACGGCAGGATGCGGTTCCCGGATTTATATTGTTGATAGGAAGTTTCATCGTTCTGCTTTTCAGATCAACGGATGAGAACAGTACATATTTTCTCTTTGAGATACTTATAATAGTTGCGAGTATCGGATTATCCTACATGTACATCAACCATCATCCGGAGCTTGCACTGCTTACGGGCGGTACGGGTCAGGGTGAAAATGTGGCCAATACCATTGCTGACAGAGATGTATCCGAGTGGGGAGCGATAGCAAGGGCAAGAGCCCTTATATTCGCAGGCAAGGATGATGCCGCATATCAGGCGGCGGTCAACAGTACTCCGATGCAGCAGGGGGCCGCACAGCAGCCTCAGGGAACTGTACAGCAGCCGACGGGACAGCTGCAGAATACAGCGAATCATAGTCAGGTATTCGGTGAAGCCAATGTGTCACCGGAGGGATACTTCAGCTTCTTTGCAACGCCTTCGCCGGGTGCGCCCGTTCAGCCTGTGCCTGTACAGGAACCCGTTCAGTCCGTTCCGATACAGGAAGTCGCTCAGCCTGTTACGGAATATGCGGAACCTGTGGCCGAATATGAGGAACCTGCAGAATATGCAGAGCCGGTAAGTGAGTACGCAGAGCCGGCTGCCGAATATGAAGAACCCGCAGGTGAATACACTGAACCTGTGACCGAATATGAAGAGCCTGCAGAAGAGTACACGGAAGCTGCGGCTGAATATGAAGAGCCTGTAGAATATGCAGAGCCGGTAACTGAATATGCAGAACCTGCAGCGGAGTATGAGGAACCTGTGGAATATGCAGAACCGGTAAGCGAGTACGCAGAGCCTGTGGCCGAATATGAGGAACCTGCAGAATATGCGGAGCCTGTAAGTGAATACGAAGAGCCCGCAGAAGAGTACACCGGGGCTGACACTGAGTATGCGGAGCCTGTTGAATATGCGGAGCCTGTAAGCGAGTATGAAGAGCCCGCGGAGGAATATACGGAAGCTGCAGCGGAATACGAAGAACCCGTAAGTGAATATGCGGAGCCGGTATCCGAATACGAAGAACCCGTGACTTATGAGCAGCAGACGGGGAATGCATCTTATGAAAGCAGTGCCAAGAAAAGTTACGGAAATGCCGCACATGCATTGGGCTTCAGTTTTACGGACGATCTGTTTGCCGATATGGGCTACGGACAGGATCCCGAAGGGACAGCAGACAGTGATTATGCGGATGAAGCGAATATGATACGGGCAGAACAGGAGCCCGAAGAACCGGATATGAATGAAACCGAATTTGATATTTTCGGCAATGAAGTTCCTTATGAGGAAGAGATACAGCAGACTGCAACAGATGATGCGCATAAGCCGTATTATGCTTCCGAGGATGAGGAAATACCTGCCGTAACAAGGATGCCTGATTATGAGTTCGGCGGAAATTACGATTCCGATGTCGATGATTTCAGTTTCGGCGAGAGTATGCCTCAGATGTATTCATTTGAAGAACCGAAGGCCGCCGAAAGCGTTATGCCGGTCATGACCGGGCAGATATCCGTTGAACAGGGAACGCCGGCCGAAGTACCGTCAGAACCTGCTGCCGAGCCGCCCAAAAAGAAGAAGGTCGTAAAGAAGAAGATAGTAAGACGTGTCGTAAAGAAACCGCAGGAGAGCGCACCGCTTAATATAAAGGCCGAATTAAAACAGGATAAGGTCCTTAACAATATTGCTTCGGAATATGCGATGCCGCAATACACTCCGGTTGAGATCAATCCGGTACAGTCGGAAGGGATGCCCGATCTTGTAATGGAGAACTATCATGAACTTGCCCAGGCTAATGTTCCGGTATCAAGTGAAGAGCCCGATATCAGCGATATTGTATTTGATGAGGCTGATTCACGATATAATTTTGATGACTTCAGTGAATGGGGAGAAGATGGAGACGGTGATGGTGATGATGACGGAGGCGGTTCCGGTTTTGTCATAGAGATATGATAATTTTATGTTGCAAAAGTGGCGATAATCTAATATAATTCTTTGGTAAGTCATTTGTCGGCTTCCGTGGCTCAGTTGGTAGAGCAACGCATTCGTAATGCGTAGGTCGCCGGTTCGAGTCCGGCCGGGAGCTCTTATGAGAACAGGACAACACGTTGTGTCTGCAGCGATGTTGTCCTTTACTTTACTTGAAGATACTACTGTGGTAGAATTAAAAGATGTTTTAACAAGATGTTTTGAACGGAGGTTTTTATGGCTCAGTTATGGGGCGGAAGGTTTACTAAGGAGACTGACGATCTTGTATATGCGTTTAATGCCTCGATCCTTTTCGACAGGAAGCTGTACAAGCAGGATATAAGGGGAAGCAAGGCTCATGCCTCTATGCTTGCAAAACAGGGGATAATCTCGGATGAAGACAATTCTCTTATACAGGAAGGACTGGATTCGATCCTTGAAGATATAGAGAAGGGCAATATCCTGATAACTGAAGAATATGAGGATATACACAGCTTTGTGGAGGCAAATCTCATAAAGAGGATAGGCGATGCGGGTAAGAGGCTCCACACGGGAAGAAGCCGTAACGATCAGGTTGCACTGGATATGCGTATGTATACAAGGGATGAGGTGACGGAAACAAGGGATCTTGTGTATGAACTCCTGAATACTCTTATGGGTCTCATGGAGGAGCATATAGATACGTACATGCCGGGATTTACGCATCTTCAGAAGGCACAGCCCGTGACACTGGCGCATCATATAGGGGCATATTTTGAGATGTTCAAGCGGGACCTTAAAAGACTTGACGATCTTTATGAGAGGATGAATTACTGTCCGCTCGGTGCCGGTGCGCTGGCAGGTACAACATATCCGCTTGACAGGGAATATACGGCAAAGGAGCTTTCTTTTGCAGGCCCGACTTTAAACAGCATGGATTCGGTATCTGACAGGGATTATCTGATAGAATATCTGTCGGACGCTTCAATGATAATGATGCATTTGAGCCGCTTCTGTGAGGAGATCATAATCTGGAATTCAAATGAGTATCGTTACATCGAGATAGATGATGCATATTCCACCGGAAGCAGTATAATGCCGCAGAAGAAGAACCCTGATATAGCCGAACTCATAAGAGGGAAGACCGGAAGGGTATACGGAGCGCTGACCTCCCTGCTCACGACAATGAAGGGGATACCGCTTGCTTACAATAAGGATATGCAGGAAGACAAGGAACTGACTTTTGACGCGATGGATACGGTCAAGGGCTGCCTGGCACTTTTTACCGGAATGATAAAAACGGTACGCTTCAATAAGGATATTATGGCCTCGAGCGCCATGAACGGGTTTACGAATGCTACCGATGCAGCGGATTATCTCGTGTTAAAGGGTGTTCCGTTCAGGGATGCACACGGGATCATAGGCAGGCTCGTACTGTACTGTATAGATAAAGATAAGGCGATCGACGAACTCTCCATTACGGAACTTAAGGATATCTGCCCTGAGTTCGATGAGGATATCTACGATCACATAAGCCTTAAGACCTGTGTTGAAAAGAGGGTAACTTTTGGGGCACCCGGAAGGGAAGCCATGGAGAAGGCAATAAAGATAAACAAGGATTTTCTTAATGATAACCGCAGACAATAATAATTGAGGAGGAAGAAGAGATGAGTGAGAAATTAAAAGTAGGTATTCTTGGCGGAACGGGTATGGTCGGACAGAGGTTCATATCGCTTCTTGAAAACCATCCGTGGTTCGAAGTAGTGACCATTGCAGCAAGCGCGAGGAGTGCGGGGAAACGTTATGAGGATGCTGTCGGAGGAAGATGGAAGATGACGACACCCATGCCGGAGGCCGTAAAGGATATCATAGTGATGAATGTCAGCGAGGTAGAGAAGGTTGCTTCAACGGTGGATTTTGTTTTCAGTGCTGTTGACATGACAAAGGATGAGATACGTGCCATAGAAGAGGAATATGCAAAGACCGAGACGCCGGTCGTTTCAAATAACAGCGCCCACAGGTGGACGAGTGATGTCCCGATGATAATCCCGGAGATAAACCCCGAACATACTCAGATAATAGAAGCCCAGAAGAAGAGACTTGGTACGAAGAGAGGATTTATAGCCGTGAAGCCAAACTGCTCGATACAGAGTTATGCACCTGTTCTTGCCGCATGGCGTGAATTTGAACCCACGGAGGTTGTTGCCACCACATATCAGGCGATCTCGGGAGCGGGCAAGACGTTTAAGGACTGGCCCGAAATGGAAGGAAATATCATCCCCTATATCGGCGGCGAGGAAGAGAAGAGTGAACAGGAGCCTCTGCGTATACTCGGCAAGGTCGCAAACGGGACTATCGAGAAGGCTTCGCTTCCGCTTATAACGACACAGTGCATAAGGGTGCCCGTACTTAACGGACATACGGCGGCTGTGTTCATCCGTTTCAACAAGAAGCCCACCAGGGAGCAGCTTATCGACAGGATGGTCAGCTTCAGGGGAGAGCCTCAGGAACTTGGACTTCCGAGTGCACCGAAGCAGTTTATACAGTATCTTGAGGATGATAATCGTCCGCAGGTTACGCTTGATGTTGATTTTGAACACGGAATGGGAGTGTCCATAGGACGTCTGCGTGAGGATACCCTTTTTGATTATAAGTTCGTCGGACTGTCACATAATACCGTAAGGGGTGCAGCCGGAGGAGCGGTTTTGTGTGCGGAGCTTTTAAAGGCAAAGGGATATATCACAGCGAAGTAATTCAGTGTGCACAGTGTGTAAGGTGGGCAGTATGTCATTCAAGCGCAGTACAGAGTTAAAAACATTACATAATTATTTCGGACGTGAAGACAATCAGATAGTCGTTCTTTACGGAGACAGGTTCAGCGGAAAGACACAGCTTTTAAGGGATTTCCTTAAAGGAAAGGAATTCTTCTATTACTCGGCAAGAGCGTGTTCCGAGGAGGAGCAGCTGAAGCTGTGGCACGATGAACTGAAGGATTCCCTCCAGAAAAATGCGGAGATCAGGGAAGGCTATCAGGGAATAATATCCGCAATGATGGAGAATCCCGTGGAAGAGGGTAAGCGTGTCATTGTCGTTGATGAGTTCCAGAATATCATAAAATCCGGAACGGGATTTATGGATGTCGTAGTTCAGGGCGCTCACAGCAAATGGGGCAGTCAGCCTGTTATGTTCATACTGTGCTCGAGTTCCGTTTACTGGGTTGAGAACCAGATGGTCGAAAAGCTCAAGGAACTGGCATTTGAGATATCGGGTCTTATAAGGTTAAATGATCTTAAATTTCTTGATTTTACGAGGCATTTTAAGAACTATGAACTGCAGAGTTCCGTCGAGGCTTATGCCGTGATAGGCGGAAGCCCGCTTCTGTGGGAACTCTGGGATGATACACGTCCCGTAAGCGACAATATCTGCAACCTCATTTTAAGGAGCGGTGCGCCTCTTAACGAATATGGCAGGCATGTACTTCCGTCCGAACTCAGGGAGCCGCAGGTGTATAACACTATACTTGCGACACTGGCTCAGGGTAAGAACAAGTTAAATGACATATACAAATATACAGGATTCAGCCGTGCAAAGATATCGGTGTACATAAAGAACCTTATCGAGCTTGAGATAGTTGAGAAGATCGATTCGGTAAACACGGCGGGGCATGAGAATGTACAGAAGGGCATTTACAGGATCACGGATCCCTTTACCCGTTTCTGGTATAAGTATGTGTTCAGGTATTATTCCAAGCTCATGTTTATGAGTCCCGACAGATTCTATGCCAAATACATAGCACCGACCTTTAAATCATATACGGCATACTGCTTCACGGACGTATGCGCGGAATACCTTGATATACTGAACCAGATGGACAAACTCGGCTTCAGATATACACAGCGGGGCGTCTGGGTAGGTAAGGTCGGAACCATTGATACGGTAGCAATGGATGATGACGGCAGGACGCTGGTGGCATTATGCAACTGGGAAAATCCCACAATGAATTATGCCGATTATGAATGGCTTATGTTCTGCGTGAAGCAGGCCAAGCTCAATGTAAATGAGATATTCCTTTTCAGTGCGGGCGATTTTGACCTGGAACTGAAGCAGGAGGATATGATCAACGAACATCTCACACTTATAGACGGTTCGCAGTTGTGATAACGAGGTCTGGATTTGGGCAAGAAGCTTATAATAACAGAGAAACCTTCCGTTGCGCGCGATTTTGCCAGAGTGCTGGATGTTAAGGGGAGTCGCGACGGATATATAGAAAATGACGAATATGTGATCTCCTGGTGTGTGGGGCATCTTGTAGGGATGCTGTATCCCGAAGAATACGATATCAAATACAAATCCTGGAAGCTTGAGGATCTTCCTTTTTTACCCAAAGAGTATAAATACGGCGTATTAAAGCCGGTTGCCAAGCAGTACGCAGTAGTAAACGGACTGCTGCACAGAGAGGATGTCGATACCGTTTACTGGGCAGGCGATTCCGGAAAGGAAGGACAGACCATAGAGGAGAACATACGCAATTACGGCGGCGTCCGTGAAGGGATGAGGGAGCTTCGCGTATGGATAGATTCACAGACCGATGATGAGATAAGAAAGGGCATCAGGGAAGCAAAGGCAATGAGTGAGTATGATAATCTCGGAAAGTCCGGGATCATGCGAACCATTGAAGATTATGCACTGGGGATCAATTTCTCAAGGGTACTGTCGGTAAAATACGGCCGTGTTGTAAATGATGCGGCATCAACGAAGAAATACAGCGCCATAGCGGTGGGGCGCGTCATGACCTGCGTGCTCGGAATGGTTGTGTACAGAGAGAGGGAAATACGTGATTTCACGGAAACACCGTTCTACAGAGTCATAGGGAACATCACGGAAGAGAAGATACCTGCCGAATGGAAGGCTGTTGAAGGTTCGGCTTATTTAGGCAGTCCGGTCCTTTACAAAGAGAACGGATTTAAGAAGAATGAGGATGCGCAGAAACTGATCGATGAACTTAATGGCAGGGAAGCAATGGCCGAAGCTATCGAGAAGAGCACATCCAAAAAGAAACCACCGTTATTGTTTAATATAACCGAACTGTCCGCTGAATGCGCCAAAAGATTTAAGATATCTCCGGACCAGACGCTTCAGATAGCGCAGGATCTGTACGAACGTAAGCTCACAACATATCC
>ONRZ01000108.1 GCA_900320345.1 uncultured Lachnospiraceae bacterium
GAGATGACGGGATTTAAAGACATGATAAATATCGAATGAACCAGGGTGAAGGATTAAGTGAGGAGATGAGAATATGGGGATAGCAAATAAGATATTGACCAAATCCCTTATAGGTTTTATGGTCGGAATGGTAATCGGAGTTGTGTTCTGGATGCTTTCGGGCCATGCTCTCGGTGAATCGGATAATGCAACACTTATATTGCATCTTGTGGGATCGGGACTTTTTGGAACGCTGAGCATGGGAGGCACGGTCGTCTATGATATCGAGAGCTGGGGTTTGCTCAAGGCAACGGTATTTCACTACATAACCTGCATGATAGCTTTTTCACTGGCAAGCGCGCTTCTTAATTGGTTCACCACATGGGAGCCGTTCATCGTTATGTGCGTCATAATGACATTTGTATATGCCGGGATATGGATAGGTAAATCGCTGCATTGGAAAAGAACAATAAACGGGCTTAACGAACAGCTTAAGAGCATTCAGAAGTAAGGTGTTATCATGGAAAACGATACCGTATTCAGGGATAAATCAATAGAGAGACTATCGTCTCCGGATCAGCTTAATGATTATGTAAAACTGTCGGATCCCGGCATATGGTTCATACTTGCGGCGATAGTCGTGGTGCTGACGGGAGCATGCATATTCGGTATATTCGGACATATAGACTCAAAGGTTCCGGGAGTCGGGATCGTTAAGGAAGGCAGGATGGTCTGCCTGGTTAAGAAGGAATACGGAGACAGGTTTAAACCGGGAATGAAGGCCGGGATAGACGGTAAGGAATATACGGCGGTACTTCGTTCCGACAAGCCTGTGACAGTATGGGATTCGACTGACGACTATGCGCTTTATGTGGGAAACATGCAGCCCGGCGAGTGGGTTTATGAGATAGATGTTGACGGTGAATTTACAGATGGGAATTATGAGGTGGAACTTATCACGGATGAGATAAGCCCGCTGTCTTTTTTGTTTGGTTCCAATGAAGAAAAGTAAGGTATATAAACAACCGGTGCGAAAGGGTGTGGCGAAGACACCGTTCATCATGCAGATGGAGGCCCTTGAATGTGGAGCGGCCTGCCTTGCAATGGTGCTGGCTTATTATGAGAAGTGGGTGCCTCTTGAACAGGTGAGGCGTGATTGCGGTGTCTCAAGGGACGGTTCCAATGGAAGGAGCATACTTTTGGCCGCCAGAAGCTACGGACTTACCGCAAAGGGCTACAGGTATGAACCGGAATATCTAAGGGATAACGGGACATTCCCGTGTATAGCACACTGGGAATTCAATCACTTTGTTGTGGTCAACGGGTTTAAAAAGGACAAGGTATACTTAAACGATCCTGCACGCGGTACTTATACGGTATCCATGGAGGAGTTTGATGAGAAGTTCACCGGTCTTTGTATGATGTTCTCACCATCAGAGGTTTTTGAGGCTGACGGGAAGAGAAGGTCAACGGTTGATTTTGCATTGGACAGGCTTAAAGGCGGGTATCATCGACCCGGTATTTTCAAGAATATTCATGGACAGGCTTCTGACGGGTATGGATCCGTCATGGTATATGCCATTCATGGTCTGCCTGGCTGTATTTGCATGTATCAAGATAGTTGCCGCACTTGTCCAGACAGTCTATTCAAGGCGTATAGACGGCAGAATGTCAGTATACGGGAACACATCATATATGTGGAAGGTATTGAACCTTCCGATGGATTTCTTCTCCCAGAGATATGCGGGGGATATATTGAGCAGAAGGGCGGGGAACGCCGGGGTAGCACATTCACTGATCTATACTTTCGCGCCGCTTTTTCTTAATGCAGTCATGATGGTGTTCTATCTTGCTGTGATGCTGAAGAACAGTGTGATCTTAACGTTTGTCGGTATCTCGTCGATAGTCATAAACATGATAACTGCAAATGTGATCTCAAAGAAGCGCATAAACCTGTCGCGTGCCAAGATGCGTGATGCCGGTAAGCTGAGCAGCTGCACGACCGCCGGGATAGAAATGATAGAGACGATCAAGGCATCGGGAGCTGAAGAAGGATATTTCAGGAAGTGGGCAGGTTATCAGGCTGGCGTAAACACTGCCAGGGTGCGATTCCTTAAACTTGACCAATATCTTGGAAATGTGCCGGCGATCGTGTCTTCCCTAACCAATACGCTGGTACTCATGATAGGAGTATATCTTACCATGAACAGGCAGTTTACTCTCGGTATGATCACTGCGTTTCAGGGATTTCTTGCTTCATTCATGGCACCTGCATCAAGCTTCATCTCATCCGGACAGAGCCTGCAGGAGCTTCGCACCGATATGGAACGTATAGAGGATGTGATGAATTATCCGGCGGATGTCAACAGTGCACTTAAGGCTGACAATGCCGGGACAAGATATAAAAAACTGAAGGGAAACGTGGAGATGAGGAACGTAACCTTCGGATATTCAAGACTTGACGAGCCGCTTATCAGGAATTTTAATTTAAAGCTTACACCGGGCAGCCGTGTTGCCTTCGTTGGTGAGAGCGGCTGCGGAAAGTCGACCTTATCGAAGTTATTGTCAGGTCTGTACCAGCCATGGGAAGGAGAGATATTATTCGACGGATCTCCTATAAGTGATATAGACAGGAGTGTTTTCGCCGGATCGCTCGCCGTTGTTGATCAGGACATAATAATGTTTGAAGATACGATATCTTCAAACATCAGGATGTGGGATAAGACGATCAAGGATTTCGAGATGATAATGGCCGCAAAAGATGCGCAGATACATGATGATATCATCAGGCGGGAGAACGGCTATGACCATAAGATGATAGAGGGTGGTAATGATTTTTCGGGCGGACAGAAGCAGAGGATGGAAATAGCAAGGGTGCTTGCACAGGATCCCACGATAGTAATACTTGATGAGGCGACTTCGGCACTGGATGCGAAGACGGAATTTGAAGTGGTGAACTCGATAAGAGACCGCGGGATCACATGTATAGTCATAGCGCACAGATTAAGCACGATAAGAGACTGCGATGAGATAATCGTGTTGAAAAACGGGGAAGTGGTTGAACGTGGAAAGCATGAAGAATTGTATAAAAAGGGCGGATACTATCGTGAACTTGTGCTCAGTGAGTAGCACTGCCACGATCATGTAATGGTGTATTTGTATGGGTTGGTTTGATGAACAGATCAGGTTAAGAAAGAGAAGCGACCGGGATGGCTATGCAAACACGCTTCTTAAGATAGCCGGTGCAGTTACAGGCAGGGGTATGGCTTCCCTGTCGCCCGGTGACGGCGCGACGGATAACGGCATCATTGATGATCTGCTGGGGGCATTAAAGGTACCTCCCAAAGCTGTCCCCGAGAAGATCAAGGGGCTGGAGGAGCAGCTTGATCATGTACTGCATCCGTACGGTATCATGAAGCGCAGTGTGGAACTTAAGGCCGGCTGGCGCAAGGATGCTTTCGGTGTGATGCTGGGATTTCTTAAGGATGGCAAGGCTCCTGTTGTTCTTATACCGTCGGGTCTTACCGGTTATAAGTTTTTGGATCCGGATAAAGGAGAATACATTAAGGTCACCGGGGAGAATGAAACGCTTTTTGATCGTGACGCTTATTCGTTCTACAAACCCTTTCCTCAAAAGAAACTGACGGTTTTTGATCTTTTGAAATATATAATATCTTCTCTTGAGCCGGCAGATTACGTGACGATCATCCTTGTGTCATTTATGATCATGCTTTTTGGTCTGATGACACCGAAACTTAATTATTTTCTGTTCGCAAGCGTTGTAAATGAAGGGAGTATTTCGCTTCTCATTTCAACCGGTATATTTCTGTTGTGTGTATCGATCGGATCGTTGCTCCTTAATTCCGCGAGATCACTCATATCGGGCAGGATAGACACAAGGATGAGCCTGTGCGTAGAGGCGGCGACCATGATGCGGATATTGAGTATGCCTGCGTCATTTTTCAAAGATTACGGTTCGGGAGAACTTGCTTCGAGAGCCTCTTATGTGAATTCGCTCTGTACGACTCTTGTATCCGTGATACTTAATACAGGACTGACGTCACTGTTTTCATTGGTTTACATAACACAAATTTTTGAATATGCTCCCGCATTGGTCGTGCCTGCGCTTATTGTAATATTTGTAACCGTTCTGTTTACTGTCATATCATCGCTTTTGCAGATGAGATTATCCAAGAAACAGATGCTGTTAGCCAGCAAAGAGAACGGAATGAGTTATGCGATGATCAGCGGGATACAGAAGATAAAGCTCACAGGCGCCGAGATGAGGGCATTTTCAAGATGGGGAGATCTGTATGCCGAGTGTGCGAAATTAAGCTATTCACCTCCGTTACTCATTAAGTTGAACAGTGTGATAAGTCTCGCGATATCTGTGACAGGAACCATAGTAATGTACAATGCTGCGATCTTATCACACGTGAGCGTAGCGGAGTATTATGCTTTCAATGCGGCATACGGAATGGTTTCGGGTGCATTTATGTCACTGTTCGGAATGGCACTTACAGCTGCGAATATACGTCCCGTTTTCGATATGGCAAGGCCGCTGCTCAAAACGGAACCCGAGATGACCGGGGATAAGGAGATGCTGACGGCAATTACAGGAGGCATAGAACTGAACAGCGTGTCATTTAAATATGATGATGCATCGCCGCTTATCCTTGACAATATATCCCTTAAGATACGACCGGGGCAGTATGTTGCCATAGTCGGAAGAACAGGCTGCGGTAAATCCACGCTTGTAAGACTGCTGTTGGGTTTTGAGAAGCCTGAGAGAGGCGGAATATATTACGATGGCAGAGATATAAACAAGACGGATCTTGGGTCTCTTAGAAAGCATATAGGAGTTGTTACTCAGAACGGGCGTCTGTTCTCGGGTGATATCTTTTCGAACATAGTGGTCGCAGCACCGCACCTTACTCTTGATGATGCATGGGAAGCGGCAAGGATAGCGGGAATAGATGAGGATATAAGAAAGATGCCGATGGGTATGAACACTTATATTTCGGAAGGCGGCGGTGGTATTTCGGGAGGACAGAAGCAGCGCATCATGATCGCCCGTGCAGTTGCGCCCAAGCCTAAGCTCCTTATATTTGATGAAGCGACTTCGGCACTTGATAACATCACGCAGAGGAAAGTATCCGAAGCTCTTGATGAGATGAAATGCACGAGGATAGTAATCGCTCACAGGCTGTCTACGATAAGACAGTGTGATCGTATATTGGTCCTTGATAATGGACATATTGTTGAGGATGGAACTTATGAGGAACTGATCGGACTTAACGGGTATTTCAGTGAACTGGTAAAGAGACAGCAGGTGGATGATGAGTAAGGGTTATATTTCACTGTCAGTAAAATTTGTGCTGGGATTTCTGATCATGGGGGTTACCATAAGCGCCATAAGCATCAACTTCGGATATTTTAAATTCAAAAGAAGCGTCCAGAAGAGTTATAACGACAACGGATATCAGATAGCGGAGGTCGTGAGAAAGATAGTATCCGATGAAGAGATAGAGGAATATTCGAAACTCATAAGATGGGATATCGATAAGGAAAAATGCCTCAGGACGGCTTCGATGCCCAGATATATCGAAATAGAAAAAGAATTGCAGGATCTAAGGGAGGCGACCGGGGCAAATGATATATACATAGGATACATCAGGACGGATATACTGGATGAATATGCGGGAACAAAAGAGGGATGGTATCCGTTAAGATATATCTTTGACGTATATGAGGTGCCGGAACTTAAGTACACACTTGGAGATTCAAGCCCTGTAAATCCCGAGTTCATTGAGGATTGCAGGAAATTCATGGAAACGGGAATACGTCCGTCCAATTTCTTTGTATCAAAGAGTGATTACGGATACAATACAGCAGCCATCCTGCCGATCGTATCGGATGGAAATGTAGTGGCCATAATCGGAGTTGAGATCCCTATGTCCACACAGGAAGCCGTGGTACGTGCTCATGTCACAGATACGCTGCTCATCATTGGTGCCATGGTAGCAGTGTTTATGATCGTTTATATGCTCTGGTTCCTTTCGAGGGTAGTACGTCCGATCGAGGAACTGTCCAAAGAAGCGGAGGCTTTTACGCTGAAGACACATTCGGAAGGAAATGCCGGCTATACGATATCGGACAAGCTGCTCAAAGTAAAGACCGGTGATGAAATAGAATACCTTGCAAGATCTCTTTATAACATGGAGACATATATAGATTCCACTACCAGAGACCTTATTAATGCGGCGAGAGAATCGGAGAGAGAACGTTCGGAACTGGGGATAGCAAATAAGATACAGAAGGATATCCTACCTTCGCATTTTCCGGCATTTCCCGACAGGCATGAATTTGACATATACGCGTCAATGACTCCTGCAAGGCTTGTGGCGGGTGATTTTTACGACTATTTCTTTATTGACGAAGACAGGCTGTGTTTGGTCATAGCGGACGTTACCGGAAAGGGTATACCCGCAGCTCTGTTCATGGTGATAGCCAAGACCGTGATCAAAAACCGGGCGATGCAGGGAGGACTCCCGTCCGAGATCCTGAAGGATGTAAACAACCAACTGCGCGAGGGCAATGATACAAAGATGTTCGTGACGGCGTGGCTCGGGATCGTGGATGTAAGAAAGGGTAAGCTTACCTTCGCCAATGCAGGACACGAGTATCCGGTGTTTACGGATGAAGAAGGCAGGTTTGACTATTTTAAGGATCGCCATGGTCTTGTGATGGGACTTAAGGCGGATATGGAGTACACGGATTCGCAGCGT
>ONRZ01000027.1 GCA_900320345.1 uncultured Lachnospiraceae bacterium
AAAAAGCTTCGTCATTCTTTTATGAGCAATATAGACCTTTCGTACCGGTATTTCAACTAATCAAAATGACCGTTTTTATAGCACTTTTTAAGTAGTTCTACTCCTTTTCAAGTATCATCTTAAACAAACCCGTCCTATTATTGATCCCCAACTTACGGTAAACATTAAGTATATGCTTCTTAAGGGTGTTTTCCGCAATGATCATCGTTTCACAGATCTGCGTATTGCTGCGTCCTTCCATAAGAAGCTTAAGGACAGCCTCTTCACGTCTTGTAAGATCATATTTCTCGGCAGCTGCTTTCACCGAAAGCTTTTCACCCGTGTGATCATTACTTTTCTTTTGCTGATATAAGCGGTAAGCCAGATGATCCTTCAACAGATCCAGGATAAAAATATCATCATATACAAAATCATCTTTTCCTATGGTCCTGTAAAACGTCACAACCCCTACAAATTCTTTTTTTCTGGCCAATACCATCTGCAGGGAATAATGCCATTGATTTGCTTTATAGACCTTTTTGTAATAATCCTCTTCCACTCTTTTTGAATCGGAGATTATGTCCGTCTCACGATATATAAGAGTTCTCCCGCCATAGAGGATCCCCCTGCTGTAGTCGATCTCTTCATATACCATGGACAGGTCTTCCTCACAGTTATACAGAACAGGAGAAACAAGCCTGTTCTCGCCATCGGGAGAAGCAAGGTGAAAATCCGCACTGTCATAATCGATCAGCATCTTCATCTGGTCGAGGAACTGTTCACGCATTTCGGTAATGTCGCTAACAGTGTATATCTTGTAAATTATGTTGTTCAATAAAATCCAGTCATTTGTTTCCAGTGTTCTCATATACCGGTTATCCTTTTGTGATGCTTAATCTATCAGGTCATTCTGAAATCTGGACAGGTGTTCATACGGCAGGATCTGCCGGCCGCGGAACAGACCACAGCCATCATTTATAAGATGGTTATTCAGGGCTTTGAACATGTTAACCTTAACGGTTGATAAGTCCAGCTCCTGCAGTTTCTTAAGTCTTTCATAGGCTTCATCGTATGCCTTACACTCTCCTGCGGATATGATATCACGCCTGCTCCTGCTCTCTTCCTGTCTTTTCTCATATCCTGAATGATCTGCCTCTCCTATTTCCGCAAAGTCATCCATTGTTTTTGTTCGAAGCTGTACTTCTGTATAACATCTTGCCAGGTTATCGTAGAAGGTTATATGCAGGGACTGATATCCCGATACACGCGGCTGTCTTATATAATCCCTGTAATACGGACGGACATTTTCACTTAGATCATAAATATCCGTTCCGTCTGTATATCCCGACATTTCAGGCGTAAACCCATGTTCTTCAAGAAATCCCGGAAGGGTATTCGCTATCTCATATAAATACTTCAGTTCCTCTGCTTCAGCCCTTTCCTTATCGGAAACATGACACAGGGGAAGGGATATCACTATCCGGTATGCGATAAGGTCTCTGAAACAGTTAAGATTATTCTTAATTTCAGCCTCACTGGGATACCTGCCTTTTTCCTTGTAATAGTTGTATATGAATTCCAGAATATAGCCGTTAAACTTTTCTTCCGCACGTATAAGCGACTTTATCCTGCCCCTAAATGTAAAGGCAAGAAAAGGATACTTCTTTGTCATATACAGATAGTATCCCTTGATCCTCTGTGACTGTGAAGAGAGGAAATCATTGTGTTCAAGAAGCTCTATTATCTGCATGAGAAAATTGCTGTGGGCAAGATCTATGGTATTATGCGATCTTAGCGCCTCAGCCTTTAAGTCTGTTGCGTACTGTATAAGTATTTTAAGTACTGTATTTCCGTCATACAGATAATCGTTCAGGGTGATCATTTACAAATCCTTTCTGTTGTTTAAAGTTCATCTTCTTCAGGAATCAGCTTATACACAGCTGTGTTCTGATATGCCAGGGTTTCATTATGAGCAAATGCGACAATCCCGGAAATAGGTGCTCTTACTTCCTGAAGTACATCTGCCGTGTAGGGATCGCTAATAATTGCAAGCACCTGACCTGCCTCAACCTTTTCTCCTGCTTTGGCACATTGTTCAAAAAACCCCGCATGCATGGCTCTTACATCGATAAAATTCTGGCTTTCTACCACTCTTGAGATATAGCCCTCATAACCTCTGTATTCGATCACTCCCTGTTTGCACAGGAAATTGAATATCGCATCAACAGCCTGTTTTGCACTGTTCTTGTCAATATCACCGGTGCTTGTTGTATATATTGAAAAAGCATCGGTTTCCCATAGCTGCCAGTTATAATTTAAGGTTGTTGTATCGAATGGTCTAGGATTATGAAGCACTACATACGGCAGACCAAACTGTTTAGCCAGTTCCACATTCTCTGCACCCGTTTTCATCATCCTGACCTGCGGTACAAAGTTACCCGGCATGTAAAATGAAGCAAACTGTATACCATATCTGTAATCCTTCACTTTTCTGAAGATACCATCTGCGATCCGCTGTGTTGTCTCTCCCAGTTCATATCCGGGAAACATCCTGTTTATATCAGTATTATCGATAGTCCAGAATCTTTTTTTCGTGTTTACCGAATACGAATTGCCGCATGGAATAACAAGTATTTCCTTACCTTCTTTTATCCTGCCCTTTCCCTCCAATAAGCTCAATTTCTTTATCAGCTGTGAACACACGTAAATCTGTTGGAATTCATTTCCGCGCAGTCCTCCGACTATGCAGACAGAAGGTTCACCGGATCCGAAACGGTATCCGCTCACCCTGAAGTCGTCACGGTAAAGGGCCTTTATCTCATATAGTACTTCTTTTTTCATCCTCTTCCTCCGTATACTTAAGACAAAGCTTCCGCACGAAGTATCCTGCCAAGAAGCGAGCCCTCATCAACTATGGGATATTCCCTTATGGTAAAAAGCCAGCCCCTGCCCGGTGCCTTAACTTCGCTTAGCAATTCTCCTGTCAGGGGATTTACGATCATACCTATGCACTCATCCTGCTCCACCATGGAACCGTGAGTTTTTTGTTTCATAAATATTCCCGAAACTTCAGCATTCAGATAATAAACATCCTGCCCCTTCTCATCATTGCTTAATACCGGACGGTGTGTCGGTTCCACTTTTTCCTTCCAAATACCAAGCTCTGACATAAGGGAGAAAATCCCGTCCACCAGCTGGTCTCCATACTCTTTTGTAATGCGCATTCCCACACCCATTTCTACAACCAGTGTATTTATTCCGCAATTGTTTAAACTGTATGCAAAGGTGGATTCAAGTACCGTACTTGCGCCATGTACCCATATAAAATCTACATTCGATTTTTTTGCGATCGGTACAAGAGTCTGTTTATGCTCCTCGTTGATCCGGATCTGCGGGATTTCGGTAAGAAAGATATTGCTTGCATGTATATCAAGAACAAGAGCGGTACCCTGCATATCATTTAAGATCTCCGCCGCTATGTATTCGTTCATATCGCCATTATGATTTCCCGGAAAGAGCCTGTTCATATCCAGATCAAAGGCTGGGATTCCTCTTGTAATATTATCTATACCAAAAGGGTTCATGGCCGGATATATATCAACAATTCCGGACAGAAAACAGGCCTTTTCCCTTATGCGTCTTGTGAGTTCATAGCAAACATACTGACCCTCAAGCTCATCTCCATGGATTCCTGTAACAATTGCTATCCTTTTATTATCTTTTTCCAGTTCAACAGTTTGAGCCCCATCCGGCATGAGTCTGTGTTTTAATATCTTTAGATCCTCATCTACCGGAAGCTCGGTCCTTACAACAGTTTCTATAAGATCAATCATTCCCGCTTTCCTCCACCACTACATTGATCTCCTGTATCTGCCTGGGAGATCCGTAAAAATACCCCTGATTTATGGTACAGTCTCTTGCGTCTCTTCCATGAGATATACAGATATATTGATCATCAACCATACAGTTATTTGTCGGATCGAACCCTACCCATTTTTTCCCGTCACATACCTCTACCCAGGCGTGGGATGCTCCTTCTCCCGTCATCATCCCAACCACATATCGGCTTGGTATATGTTCCTTTCTCAGGAGCGCAAGAAGAATATGTGCATAGTCCTGACATACCCCCATACCAAATACGGCTGCTTCCTCTGCTGTAGTTGTTACCTGTGTGATTCCCTGAACATACTTAATGCATGAATGAACAGCTTCCATCCATCGCAATGCATTTTCTGTTATGGCTTCTTTTTCAGGAGTCCCTGCTGACAGTTTTTTGTATAATTTGTCCAGCGTCGGACCAATTTTTGTAAGGTCCGTATTGTATCTGAACATACCGATCTTATGTGCATCCGCGACCGGTTGAAAGGCATCACCATATATATACGCCGTACCGTCCACACTTACACAGAATTCCGTGTGTGATTTTTCCACTACTCCGTATATACATCTGTTGCCGAAAGAATCCGTTTCCGTTCCACCAACATGTGAAGGTGTGATCTGTATATTCAGGTTAATGATCTTCTGTCTTTCGCTGTCTATCGGAAAACAGCGAAGAGTGAAATGGTGACGGTTAACCGGTTCCGGAAACAACAACCGCATATGATATTGAAAATCCAGTTTACGCATTTTCTGTTCTTCTCTCTTCGTCATCAAACAGCGACTCTATCTCTTCAACCACAATATCATTCGGGATTTCTGACATCTCCACCAGATAGTTTAAATGGGCAAGCTTCATTGTGTTGTATTTAAGCCCTGTACGGTTTATCCTCGTGTTCAGACGTTTCATCTCCCGCCTTAATCGTACCGGATCCATCTTCATCCTTGCATACAGATCGATCCGCTCTATCCGTTTGCCCAGCTTGATTATGCTTCTGACATGCTCATTATCAATATCGTCATCCACCATTCCCCAGAATGCCACAATATTATCTACAACCTTCTGAAGCTGGATAAGAGGTGCCTGTGATGCCTTGGCCTTGTTCATCGCATAAACTGCGAGCTGAATGTAGGCAAGGGTCTCACTTCCGATTTCCTCTCTCAGTACCACTGCATTGTCATAGGCCCTGATAAGGTTTGAATAAATTGAATTGGTATCGTTCTCATCGAAACAATATCTTTGGATAAAGTCATCCTTTGAATTATAAATATTCGGAATATCCTGAGCCTTGCAAAAAGCATTGTAGTCCTCCTCCTTCAGTTCTATCAGGGAATCAAACCGTTTTTCATATTCATGGATGGTCGTATATACCCTCTCACTGTATCTACCAAGCCAATATAGCTGGTCACTGTGTTCTAACGATAATATAGCCATAATCATTCCTCCATAACCCATGTATCTTTAAAACCACCGCCCTGTGATGAATTTACGATAAAGGAATCCGGATTTCTTGAAAATCTCGTAAGACCGCTCTTCCACACCATGGGTTCATCAGCCATAAGCACAAATGCCCTTAGATCTGCTTTCCTCGGGACAGCTTCTCCGTTTTCATATATATCTATATCAAGAAAATCGATCACCTCCTGGGCAATGAACCTTCTTGGCTCCGCCTTCAGCATCGCGATAAATCTATCCTTCTCTTCCCCGGACATCCCGCTTCCGAAAACAACTCCATATCCCCCGGCTTCCGCAACATCCTTAAGTACCAAAGAATCAAAATGCTCAAGAACATATTCCATATCCTTTGGATAGAAGGGAAGATATGTCGGCGCATTATGCAGAATCGGTTCCTCGCCCAGATAATACCTGACCATATCAGGAACGAAATAATAGATTCCCTTATCGTCTGCAACACCGTTTCCCGGAGCATTTATGAGCGCAACATTGCCCTTCCTGTAAATATCATATATATGGGGTATGCCGATAACCGATTCCGGATTGAAATTCATCGGATCAAGGTATTCATCGGAGATACGTCTGTAAACGGCTCCTACTCTTTCCTTACTCCCCGAATAATCCTTAAAGAAAAGGTGATCATTCTCTACAACAAGCTCATTCCCGGTAACAAGGTGGGCTCCCGTCTGTTCGGCAAGATATGAATGCTCAAAGTATGCAGCATTGTATCTTCCGGGTGTCAGGATTACTGTATGTCCTCCGACATTTACATGATCCATTGTTTTTCTTAACAGCTTCGCGTAGTTTCTGTTATCCGAGATTGCATTCTTCTTAAATGTCTCCGGTGAACTTCTCCGGCAGATCTCCCTTGCTATCATGGGGTATGATGCGCCGGACGGTATCCTCAAATTATCCTCAAGAACATACCACACGCCATTTTTTGCCTGCACAAGATCTATTCCGGAGATATGCGTAAATACATCCTTAGACGGTCTTACACCCTCGCATTGTGCCAGGTATCCGCTCCCCATATAAACAAATTCTTCCGGAACCACATTATCACGTATGATTTTCTTGTCTCCATAGATATCCTTTATAAATTCATTAAGGGCCATAACCCGCTGTTTAAGTCCCCGTTCAAGATAATCAAACTCATCCCGGCCTATTTTTCTCGGGATCATGTCAAATGGGAACAACTGCTCCTTAAAAGTCCCGTTTTTATATATGCCAAACCTCACGCCGTATCTTGCTAGCAATTCATTTACCGTATCGGAATATGAATATAATTCTTCTTTTACCATGCGCATCCCTCCTCGCTCATGATATAAAAAAGGCGGCCTGCATACGAATCCGTAACGCAGAACGCCTTTGTTCACTTGATGTTAATAAAAAACGGAGCTGTAATCACTTACAGCCCCGTTGCTTGCCACAATTATATGTTCTCATGATAGAAATGTCAATATTTGCGATTTACAAATCCTTAAGCCACAGCTTGACTGATGCATCACTCGGCATACGCCAGTCTCCTCTCGGCGACAGGGAGACCGAACCCACTTTAGGGCCGTCGGGCAGGCAGCTCCTCTTAAATTGCTGGGAGAAGAAGCGTTTAAAGAACTTCCCAGCCGCCTCCCGTACCTCTTCCAAGGTCAGTTCCGGATACGCTCTTAATGCATAAGCCTCAGTCCTTGACGGTTCAAAGCCGTACCTTAATGTATATCGGATCCCCCGGATATCGGAATACAGCTTTTCCATGGTATGAATATGTCCTGACAGTTCCTCAACCTGCTTGGATACAAGTGCATTCTGAAGTGACTCCTCCCTGGATTTTTTTACTTGCTGATATGAATGTATGACAGTCATAACGGCAAAGAATGCTATTACACCAAACAAGTTAAGGATCGAACATATTCTTTTATCATCATCACATATGGCTATAAGCATATAGTCCCTCCAATATACTTGAATTATATCAGTTTTTATTCGACAATCTTCACTTATGTAGTGAATGGTCGATTTTTTGTAGTAAGCAGCAGCATACAATAGAATCACAAAAAAGAGGATACCTTTCGATATCCTCTTTTTAAGATTCCTGCTGAAAGAATCCGTCCTCTTATTTAACTTGCTCCAAAGGCTGTAATCCGGGGCATTTATTCAGTATGCGAATTTTCCATCATTTTTCTCTTCAAGGGCCTTGATGAAATGGTAAGAAAATGTGCAGAAAGGAACTTCTACATTAACACTTTGCGCCAACCCTATCAGGTTTCCCAAAAGCATCTCAACCTCTGTATGCCTTCCTGCGTCAAGATCCTGGAGTGTTGAAAACCTGGCCGATCTGTCAACCGTTTTAAAGCTGGAGCTGCCACTGCTTACTGATGGCGGGATGATTATACCCATAGCCCTTGCGACATCATGAACTTCCTTCATAAGCATATCACTTATGCGGGCAACATGTTCGCTGTCTTCATATGCACCACATCCTACACCAAGCATTGCCTGAGGGATATTCCTGCTGATATTACCTGCATACTTGTTCCACATCTCTCCTTCCATGTTTGGTACATATGTGCAGCGTACGCCGGTCCCTTCAAACAGTGCTTCAACCGCACATACACGATCCGATTTATCCCCTGTTGATGACTTCTCACCAAAGAACAAACCTGCTGTTACCTTGGGATCAAAAAGAATATTATCCCCTTCTCTCCAGGCCTGAATACGCATAAGCGAGTACAACATATGTTCCATTCCGGCTTCTTTTCCCACGATCGATTCACTGTCAAGACCGTTTAAAAGGGACAGGATCACTGTATGCTCTGCCGTCATTGACGCTGCCATTTTGGCTGCTTCCTCTATGGCATTGTATTTTACGGCGATCAAAATAAGGTCTGTACCGTAAGCCTCCTGCGGTGTCTTTACCTTCGGATAGTAAACAATATCATTTATCATCACCCCCTGTGAAGAAAGCCGTATCTTGCGATCACCCTGTGCGATCAGCGTGAAGTCTATATCATCCAGCCCTGCAAGACCCTGTATAAAATATGCTCCGACAGCTCCGGCACCGATCAGTGCGACTGTTTTTATCTTCATAACTATAGCATCTCCTTGACCAAAAAAGGAAAATCCTTTTTATCTGTTACAAACCGGCTGCAAGGTTGTAAATAAGATCCACACAGGTTTTTATGCCAAAAGATGAACTTTTCAAGGTAATATCATAGTATCTTGCATCACCAAATATTGTGTTGGTATAAAATGAACAATATTTTTTTCTCGCCTTGTCAACCGACTTCATTTTCTCCTCGATCTTATCATCTGCCACACCCGGCATTTTTTCCCTAAGGTTCTCTATCCTGAAGTATTTATCAGCGGTAATAAAAATATGAAGGCTGTTATCAAAGTCCTTAAGTACTACATTTGCGTTACGTCCAACTATTACACAATTGCGTTTTTCTCCGACTTTGAGAATAGCCTCCTTCTGTGCAGCAAACAGGCTTTCGTTGAGAGGTTTGTTGTAAAAATCAAAAAGACTCTGTCCGAAACCAAAACTGAAGGGAACTTTCTCATCGTATTTTAAGAAATCACTTCTGTCTAATTTTGAAGATTCCATAGCAGAATGCATGATCACATCTTTATCGCAATAGTAAAACCCCAGTCTGTCCGCTACAGCTCTTCCGATACTTCCTCCACCCGCTCCGAATTCACGGCTAATAGTAATAATGTTTTTCATTGATCCTCCGCTAAGACATAATCTTTGATCTACAAAACTTTATCCAGGAAATCCTTTGTACGTTTTTCTTTAGGATTCATAAGCAGTTCCAGGGGTGTTCCTTCTTCTACAATATAACCGCCATCCATGAACAGGATCCTGTCTGCAACTTCTCTTGCAAATCCCATTTCATGAGTAACAATTACCATTGTCATGCCATCTTCCGCTAGATCTTTCATTACCTTCAATACTTCTCCTACCATCTCGGGGTCAAGAGCTGATGTGGGCTCATCAAAAAGCATTATCTTAGGCTGCATGCATAGAGATCTTGCTATTGCTACTCTTTGCTTCTGACCACCTGAGAGCTGACTCGGATAGCTTTCGGCTTTTTCTGAGAGTCCTACTCTTTTCAGCATCTCTCTTGCCCTGTTTTCTGCCTCGGCTTTTGAACACTTTTTAAGCTGTATTGGTGCAAGTGTCATATTGTCGATTATGTTCAGGTTATTAAAAAGGTTAAAATGCTGAAAAACCATTCCAATATTCTCGCGTACCGAATTTATGTTGGTTTTCTTATCGGTGATATCGATTCCGTCAATTATTACCTTACCGTTTGTTACATTCTCCAATCTGTTTAAACATCTTAAAAATGTAGACTTACCGGAACCTGATGGCCCGATTATCACAACAACTTCACCTTCACTTATATCCGTCGAAATATCCTTAAGGACTTCAATGCTGCCAAAATTCTTTTTTACATTCTCGGCATGGATTTTTATCATTTTACCGTCCAACATTAAGTCTCCTTTCAACTACCTTTGCACTCCTTGACAGTATCGTAATAACGATCAGATACATTATCCCAACGATAGCCCACGTCTGAAATGCCATAAAGGTATTAGCCTGTACGTTCTTTGCCGTATTGACCAGTTCGGGAAAACCGATAACAGAGAGTATCGATGTATCCTTAAGCGTGATTATGAACTGATTTATTATGCTGGGGATCATGGTTCTTATCGCCTGTGGAAGAACAACCTTCCGCATTGCCTTGCCATAAGGAAGCCCAAGAGATCTCGCAGCTTCCATTTGCCCTATATCGACTGATTGTATTCCGGCTCTTATTATCTCTGACATATAAGCTCCGCAATTAAGTGCCAAACAGGCCGAACCGGCCTGAAGCGCAGTAAGTGTTACATTAAATCCGCCTATTATCGTATTGAACAGGTAGGGTATTCCAAAATAGATAAAGAATGCAAGAACTATCATCGGAACACCCCTGACCGCATCAACAAAAACCTGTGAAATTATGTTACATACTTTATTCCTTACCACACTGAGCAGTCCGAAAAACAATCCTATTATGCATGCAAAGAACAGACCCAGGAGCGCAAGGAGCAATGTCCTTCCCATTGCTCCTGTAAGCATAGAACCATATACTGTAATGATCTTTACCATTCCGATTCTCCGTTATCCAAGATATTTAGCCAATATTTCTTCGTAAACTCCATTCTCTTTAATGTTCTTAAGACCGGCATTGAAGAGGTCTACCAGTTCCTGATTATCTGCACTGAATACGGCCAGCCCATACTCGGCAGGATCATTTCCGGTACCATCCACAAGCTTCATGGCAAGTCCGCCGTCTTTTATATTCGCTGCCATTATTGGAGTATCATCTATGACTCCGGCAACCTGACCTCCGACTACTGCCTGATACATTGTCGGCGAGTCCTCGAAATATACAATACTGAATCCGTATTCATCAACCATACTCTCAGCATATTCGGCACTCATGGTTCCGGTTTTTACCGCAAGATCCTTTCCCTTAAGATCTGCAAATCCTTTTATTTCAGAAGCCTCGGCCACAGCCAGGCACTGATCGGCATCATAGTATCCGTCAGAAAAGATCCATCCGGATTCTTTGCGTTCCTCAGTTATCGACGCACCTGCTATCATGCCATCTGCCTGTCCGGCCTGACATGCTGCTATGGACGCATCCCATCCAAGTACCTGCAGTTCATACTCAAAGCCCTGATCCTTTGCAACAGCATCAAGTATATCAACATCTATACCAACAAAATCTCCACTCTCATTAGTGTATTCGAATGGCTTAAAAGCTGTATCTGTAGCAATAACCCACTTCTTTCCTGTGCCGGCAGGATCAGCCTGATCCGTATCCGTACTCTCTTCTACTTTCTCTTCCGCCGCTACCTCCGGTTTAGCTGCTGCAGGCTGCGCTTCACTTGCAGATGAACCACATCCTGCTACTCCAGCTGCAAGAACAGCCGCCATCATTACTGTAAAAATCTTCTTTCTCATTGTTTTATTCCTCCTCTTTTCTTTCTATCTATGATACCGGTCACAGGCATTTATAAATGCCCGGACCAATTTCATACTTTCTTCACTTCTCTTATAAGAGAATTCCGGATGCCACTGGACACCGACAGTAAAGCTTTTATTTCTTACGGATAACGCCTCAACCAGCCCGTCTTCCGATACTGCCATTACTTCCACACCGGGTGCAACACACTTAACAGCTTGATGATGGTAACTGTTTACCGCATGCTCACCCTCTCCTATTATCCCTGCAAGCAGGGTGTTAGGAATCACATTTACCATGTGAGCTTCTCTATCGTAAGGCGGTGTCATGTGATGTTCTGCTTTGCAGTTATACTCAGTACCAAGATCCTGGTACAGAGTTCCTCCCAGATAGGCATTCATGAATTGTATCCCTCTGCAGATACCTAACACAGGCATGTCTTTTTCCAATGCTTTCCCAAACAGATATGATTCCATATCGTCACGGATTTTGCAGATTTTTCCGCATATATCTTTTTTTACTGCTTTATATATTTTTGGATCAACATCATGTCCGCCGGTAAACAGAAGACCATCACACAGTCCAAATACACACTCCAGCTCTTCTTTATCATCAGTTAAAGGAAGCATTATCGGAAAGGCCCCGCATGTTTCTATCACCTTCATATACCCGGGAAGCATCCAATAACTGTCTTTTTCATCATCATATAGTGGAACTAGACCTATAACACTTCTCATTTGATCACCACCAAAAAAGGCGCTTCGCGGAAAATAAACCGCAAAACGCCATTGTTTTTACAAAAAAACAGAGGCTGGAAACCAGCCTCTTTGCTATGTATGTTTGAATTTTATTGTTAAGGGAGTCTTTTGTCAATCTAAAATAATAACAAAGGTTTAATTATTTAGTGTTCTAATTTGACATTTTGCACAAAATCACTGTTTGAATAATACATACGGCTCAATCGACGCACGATCCGGTTGCTGTCTGTATCTGTGAACATTACATCATTACGGCTATTCTCATCACTTA
The DNA here is from genome assembly GCA_900320345.1 of uncultured Lachnospiraceae bacterium. GTDB lineage: Bacteria > Bacillota > Clostridia > Lachnospirales > Lachnospiraceae > UBA2868. The sequence continues at coordinate 12,355 of ONRZ01000027.1, forward strand.
TTGTCACTGTTCTTTTCAATCCGGTTTGTTCCTGTAAATAATCAAGCATGTTTTCAATCGATGCATTCCTGTTATAGATCTTCATGTATGAATAACCTGCATATTCATCCGATACATAGACAAGAATTTTTAGTGATCCGGCAATCATAGATCTCCCGAGCTTTTGTCTCAGACTGTTTATCTTCTCTGTCTTATCGATCAGCATAAAGTATACTACAGTCTGCCCATCCGGACGATTCTTCTTCAGGTAATTTCTATATGGGGATCTATGAAGCTTCTCATATATCTTTTTTTCCGCCGTATTCTCCGGTTCACCATAGTATATCATCAACACGTCATCAAGGATCACTGTGGTAAACGCATGAAAACCTTCATCAGCAATGAACTTCTCAAGCCTCTTCGCATGATCCGCAGATATCACATAAACCTTCGGATATGCATTTTCTTTTATATCATAGAGAATTGCTCCATCCATTGCTATGATAGGGATCCTCGGACGGATATCGGCAAGCGCCTCAAGATATGCAGCCGGTGTCTTCGAAGTCATGATCGTAAGCGGCATTCCGTCCTCGATCAGATTCCGTATCGTGATCCTTGAATACGGTGTTAACCTGTCACCTGTCTCCCTTAATGCATTATCCAGGTCTGCCACATACAGGGTATCATTGTTTCTCCTGTAGTGTAATGAGATCCCGTTTATCAGCAGACCCACTCCTACGCCGATCAGTGTATCAAGGCTTCTGTCCCATACAAAAAGAAAAGGATTCTCATCAGTAAGATGATTCACAACAATACTCAGATAGACAACACATGAAAAATAGGATGTATTACCCCGGTGCAGCAGGATTGTGGTATAGATGACCGGAATGACAAATAATGACAGGACCAGGTAATGCACTATACCATATCCCAGATCCACGATATATATCTTTCCAAGAATAAACAGCAGACCAAAGATCGCACCTACCGCTGTACCCACAACGCGTTGCAGTGCATTGGAAAAAGTGTTTTTTGTATGATTTTGAATACACCATAAGACAGCTAATGCGGAATAAAACGGCATTCCCCTCTGTCCGCGCAATTGATAGATCATAAAACAAAAAAACACACCCAGTGCTGACTTTATGATCCGCATCCCTATCGGTGGTAATTTCATAAATATTCTCCAAATCCGAAGCATCTTTCTTAGTCTATAAGGTCATTCTGAAATCTTGAAAGATGCTCGTATGGCAGAATCTGCCGCCCCCTGAATAAACCACACCCATCATTTATCAGCTGATTATTCAGGGCTTTGAACATGTTGACTTTAACTTCTGATAAGTTAAGTTCCTGCAGTCTCTTCAACCTTTCATAAAAGTCCCGTTTTTATATATGCCAAACCTCACGCCGTATCTTGCCAGCAATTCATTTACCGTATCGGAATATGAATATAATTCTTCTTTTATCATGCGCATCCCTCCTCGCTCATGATATAAAAAAGGCGGCCTGCATACGAATCCGTAACGCAGAACGCCTTTGTTCACTTGATGTTAATTAAAAAACGGAGCTGTAATCACTTACAGCCCCGTTGCTTGCCACAATTATATGTTTTTAAGCATGGAATGTCAATATATGTTTGAATCAGGATATTCCGCTGAAAGAAAATAATTATTTTGGGTGAGTTTTCTAACAATATATGATGATTTATTTAAATTTTCGTTACTATTCACGGAATAATTGACTAAAAATATGGCTACCCGATCGAGGTAGCCATTAATGTTTTTTATGTTGTTATTTATATGGAGCAAACTAAAATT
>ONRZ01000063.1 GCA_900320345.1 uncultured Lachnospiraceae bacterium
ATTACCCCAATGACTGCCAAATGCAGCAACAATGGTAGCCGGGGCAAAAAGTTCCTTCCAGGCATACATGATCGCGGCACCGACGAACGTAAGCATCGGTAATGCACTCGCACCTTCCGGTATCTCATAGTGAAGATAGTGTCTGTCAATATAGCTGCCGATCATAAATCCCAGGAAAGCTCCGCAGGCCTTAAACGTATCGTTCATCATCTTATCGGGATCTACCAGAAGCTTCCCATCCACATAATCCATGGGATACGGCTTTACCAGGATATATACCAACGTCAGTATAACTGCTACAACTCCAACCAGCGTCAGTATATCTTTAAGTTTTTCATTCCCGTCGATTTTCTTCTGCACAATACCCACTATCCAGATTATAAGAATTGACTCTGTCATCCCTACTATTACATCCTGAGGAGTATGTACTCCAAGAAAATTCCTTGAAAAGCCTGTCAGCAGGATAAGAACAGGACAGAAAGCCATCTTCTCTTATCTTTTTGCCAGACCGCAACAGTACCGTAGGTGACCGTGCCAACCATTGTATGTCCGCTCGGGAATGAATAGCCCGTTGCCGCCACCTTGGAATCCCCTGCCGGTTCAATAAGATCGGAACGGATCCATGGCCTGTAAGCACATACCGTCAGTTTGATGATCCCGTTTATCAATTCACCTACACCCCAGGATGTAATAAAACGGTTCCCCCACTTCTTATCCGCGCACCATAAAACAACAAACGGCAGAAACGGCATGATATCCACCGCAAACTTTGATAATGCATTAAAAAATTCATCGAACATGCCGCCTGTTGCATTTCGTAAATCCTGAAGCCACAGCAAATACTGAATATCCATTCCGCCTTTCTCCTTTCATCCAAAAAAGTTACTTCCATCAGTGAATTTATCATAACTATTGTAGGATCATTATACCCTAATCAGTGTGGAATTCATACCCAGGGATCTGTCAAACTTGATCTCCTTTGCTATTTTATTGCGGATATTTCTACATATTAATATATATATCAGCAACTGTCATTATTTCTAATATAATATCTTTTTCACATATGGTATACTTGTTTCACAGTATTTTTACTTAATTTTTTACTTTGCTGTATCATCTTGCTGTATTTCGAATTAGATCGTCGCTCCTGAAGGACATCTTACGGATACAGTAAAAACACTTTCCGGGAGACATCATTTATGAATACGAAATTAAAGAAATTTCTTATAATATTATCCGTGATCCTGCTCGTGATCTCAGGACTTACCCTTATCTATACGCGTCATATGCATTATGATATTGAGCCGCATGTCTCCTATGATGCCGCCGTTATGGATGCGGAAGGTCGAAGTCATTCAGAACCTTCGATCGTATACTACACAAACGAGATCACACCGGAAGCACTGATGAAGATATATGAAACTCTTAATGTAGCTCCGGAAGGAAATACGGCCGTAAAACTCTCCACCGGAGAAGCCGGCAATCCCAATTATCTCAACCCCGATCTTATCAAAGATCTTGTGGATAAGGTAAACGGTACTATCATCGAATGCAATACGGCATATTCCAGATCCAAAAGGTCCGAAACCGCAATGCACAGGCAGGTGGCAAAAGAGCATGGATTTACTGCCATTGCAGATGTGGATATCATGGATGAGAACGGATATATCCGCATACCTGTGGAAGGCGGGGATCACCTTAAGGAAAACTGGGTAGGGCAGAATCTTGCAAACTACGATTATGTCCTGGTGTTATCACATTTTAAAGGTCACCCCATGGGTGGTTTCGGCGGAGCATTGAAAAATATATCTATCGGCATTGCTTCTCGTGAAGGCAAAGTAAGGATCCATACAGGCGGTGTCTTTTCACGACCGCCGATAGATCTTGGATCGCTGCTGACAAATCAGGATGTCTTTACGGAAAGTATGGCAGAAGCGGCAAAATCCGTTTCCGATTATGAAGATCATGGAAAACGGATCGTATACATCAGTGTAATGAATCACTTATCCATTGACTGCGATTGCGTATCAAATCCTGCCGAAGTGGATATGCATGATATAGGCATTTTTGCCTCGACCGATCCCGTTGCTTTGGACCAGGCGTGCGTGGATCAGGTTTTCCTTGCAAAAGACGGTGGATCGTTGCAGCAGAGAATATTGGAAAAGAACGGTATACATATTTTAACGCATGCAGAAAAGATCGGTCTTGGAAATCGTGTGTATCAGCTGGTAGGAATCGACAATTCCGATGAAGATTGAAGCAGGTGACTGATATGATAAACACCATAAAAACGGAATGGGTATATTTCTGCTACTACTTCACGCTTCAGTTCAGTCAGATCTTCCGGTACTGGGTCGCCGGAATGATCATCGGGTCTGTTATCTCTGTGTTTTTTAAGGATAAGATCCATACTCTCATGCGAAATATGAAAAGTGACGGCAGCGGCATCTCAGGGATCATATTTGCTTCCATGCTGGGAGTGGCATCGCCTTTGTGTATGTATGGTACGATACCGATCGCGGCATCTTTTTCAAAAAGCGGCATCAGAGATGAATGGCTTGCTTCTTTTATGATGAGCTCGATACTGCTCAATCCGCAGCTGATCATATACAGTGCTGCTCTTGGCGTAAAGGTACTGTGCATCAGGATAATAAGCTGCTTCCTGTGTGGGATCACTGCCGGTCTTATCATCAGATCTGCATATAAAAAGAATCCTTTCTTTACCTTCAGGAGTTTTGATGAGCCGAAAAGCCGTGATACGGACCCGAATATCTTCATCCGCTTTTTGAAAAATCTCTATCGCAATCTCAGAGCAACCGGTCTGTATTTCTTACTTGGTATCGTGTTATCGGCATTGTTCCAGAGATATATACCGGCTGACGCGATCAGCTTTGTTTTTGGCGGAAGTAAGGCCTGGGGTGTACTAATGGCTTCCACTGTCGGTGTTCCTCTGTATGTCTGTGGAGGCGGAACGATCCCGATCATAAAAACGTGGCTTGAAAATGGCATGAGTATTGGAAGCGCTGCAGCGTTCATGATCACCGGGCCGGCCACAAAGATCACAAATCTGGGAGCACTTAAGGTAGTACTTGGAGCAAGACATTTTGCCTTTTATTTATTATTCATCATTTCTTTTTCATGTTTGAGCGGAATATTGGTGAATCTCATATGAAATACTATATATATCTTTTGACCCCTATCCGCGGCCTCTTCGGTAGATATCCTGTCCGAGGCCGGATCTGTGGCCGGTTCATTTCATAACAGCAAACGCCATATCATACATATCCCGTGCATCGACGGTATTTCTTATATAATTCGGATGATCGGGCTCGTATCTTACGTATTTTTCCACCTCTTCAATAAGCGCAAGATATGCAACGGCGCAGGCATATCTGATCTCATTGTCTCTGTTAAGCTCAATCTTTTCTGCCGCTGTCCTGTTGTATATTTCGATCTCATTTTTCTTATCGGAAAGAGGAGCCTTCTGGCCCGGGCCCAGTGTAATAAAGTCAGCCACAGGGTCACCCCAGAATCCCCTTTCGGGATCGATCCAGATAAGCTTCCCGTTATCATAAAGAACATTACTGTCCCATAAGTCGAAATTGACCATCCTGCAGGGGGCTTTTCGCAAAGTATCCTCGTGTTTTTCGATGAGTATAAGGAATGTTTCCCCATCGGGAGTATCATATCCCAGTTCCCTGCAGTCCTTAATAAGACTTCCGGTCATGGCTTTTATCGCATCATACCAGGAAGGATGAAGGCCGGATTGTCTGTATCCGTACCTGTCGTTTTTGACAGTATGTATTTTTGTAAGCATACCGATCTTCTCTGCCTGAACCCTCGCGGCTTCTTCGGGTGTAAAATCACACTTCCACAAGGGCTCTCCCGGCATCATCTGCATGATAAAGCAGCTGCTCTTTATGATCTTGCCTGAAAAATCGGACGCATAAACTTCAGGGCAGAGGATATCGGTATTTTCCTTCATTTTACCGTACCAGTAGACCTCGGAATCCATCATGTTCTTCTCATAAGTCAGTACTCTCGCTCCTTTAGGAGGTGCGATCTTTAATACATAGTCATTCCCGTTATCGCAAGTCACCATGAAGGCCGCATTGAACTCACCGTCTCCGAGAGGTCTCGTTTTAATAACCTTACCGACTCCGTATTCCTTAAACAGGCTTTTTATTTCTTCTTCAGTTGCTTCATATTTGGTCCTGCTCTTTATCATACCTGCCTCCTTGTGCTATGCTTGCCCTGTTTCATCATCCTGTTATTTCATTCCAGAATTCTTCTCCGAGCCTGGACAGTTTATGTTCCTTGCTGCGCACACATACATAGGTTGCATAAACATCCGGATCGGTTATGCGCTTTATTACGATTCCTTCCCTGATATAATCCGACACGGTCGCCGGGAAGATCGCGATCCCAAGGCCTGCACCGGTAAGTTCGATCGCATTCTGCATATGTGCCAGCCGGCATCTTATCCTTGGCTTTATATCAAGAGGAGCGAACCATTCCTCTATCTCTCTTAACCTTGATGACCTTGAGGGTATAAGCAGGTCATATCCCGCCAGTTCCTTAAGCTTTATGGTCCTGCCCTTCTTTTTTGCAAGAGGATGGTCAGATGGGATCATTGCAGCCCAGGGTTCCCTGTACACTTCAAATCCTACAAGCTCCTCGGCATCATACGGTGCTGTTATGACAGCTATCTCGCTAAGACCGCTTCTTACCCTGTGAACAACATCATCCGTATTGCCATTCCACAGATTGTACTCTACCCCCGGGTGCTTTTGCGCAAAATCACCTATCCATTTTGATATTATCTGCGGTGCCTTTGCTTCAACTGCCGCAAGATACAGGATACCGGTAAGACCCTTCATATCCTTTATGTCTTCGACAGAGCGGTCGGCAAGCGCCGCTATCTGGGTGGCATACTGCCTGAACTTTATGCCGGCCTCTGTAAGAGCCACACCGTTGTTCTTTCGTATGAACAGCTTTTCTCCCAGTTCTTCTTCAAGGTCCTTTATCTGGCGGCTCAACGGAGGCTGTGCTATAAGCAGTTTTTCTGCGGCTCTGCTAAGGTTCCTTTCCTCCGCAACAGCCAAAAAGTATCTAATGTGCCTCAATTCCATGATACCATCCTCCAAGCAATACCTATATGGTATACCATCGCTTTCATTATATCTCAAAGAGCAGCCAAATAGAAGAGAACAAAAGTGGTCATTTAACACTAGTTCAGAATATATGCAGAAAGCATACATCTATACAACGGAACCGGGCTGGGCGTATAGCTCCGCCCTGTAGTGTGGAATTGTGAGATTGGTAAAAAAACAGCCGACCAGACTTGTAAATTGGTAAAGACGCAAAAACAGGCCGCTCCTGCACGGATTACGGCCTGTCTCACGCTTATTAAGCTTTGAGGGTACTACACTATCTCGTCGGTAGAACCATCCTTCTTTACGATCTCAAGCTTGCAGCCGAAACCAAAAGCGGCTATGGTGCCTGCGATGAGTGCCCAGGGAGCTGCCGCCGCACCGATGATACCTCCGATTATCCCTACATTTACGGGAACCTTAAGGATGATCTCATCAGCCTTGCGGATCTGGATCCTGTCAACGTTACCCTCCTTAACCTTTGCTTTTAACTTCTCGATCAGGTCCTTAACCTCATCTCCCACGCTTGTTCCTGTCGGGGCAAGATCCTCCAGGGCCTTATCAAGATTTCCCTCCGCCTTTACAAGCGCTTCCTTGGCTGTGTAATAATCAACACCTGCCAGTTCCATTACCTTTTCAACATCTTCAAGTCTGATCTCCATATCTTCTTCCTCCTCTTTCTGTTTTTGTGTAACGATCTGATCACTCAACTTACGAGTTTATTATACATCCGGACTAAAGAGTCTTTAATCACTGTCTCAGAAAAATGAACCTGCCTATTTTTCTTAAACAGCAAATAAACGACTGCTCATCCAACGTTATGAAGTTTACTATAGTCAGATTAAGTTTTCTTTGAAGAAAGATTAAAAAATAGTTAATTCCCTGGTTCCGACCTTTTCCCTGAATCTGACATCATGCTCCACAAGCAGCATTGTGGGTTTATATTGCAAGATCAGCTTTTCGATCTGCATCCGCGAGAATACATCGATGTAGTTAAGCGGCTCATCCCATATGTACAGATGCGCCGGTGTTATGAGACTTGTTGCTATAAGCACCTTTTTCTTCTGGCCTTCGGAAAAATCTCTCATATCCTTATCAAACTGCTCCCTTTCAAGATCAAGCTGTCTTAATACGGCAAGGAACAGGCTTTCATTAAGACCTGTGGCATTGGCATATTCTCTAAGAGTGCCCTTTAGGAAAGATGTATCCTGGTTTATATAGGATATCTTAAGTCCCGATGCGACCCTTAGTTCTCCGGACACGTTTATCCCGCTGTCCTCTGCCTCACCCGGATCCTCTGCCGATCTAAGCAATATTGCTTTAATAAGGCTTGTCTTGCCGCATCCGTTCCTGCCGGTTAAGAACACTCTCTCACCCTGCCTTATATGAAATGTAAGATCCGTAAAAAGAGGAGCTCCCGGATCATACGAAAGTGTCAGATCCTTTGCCTCTATGAGCGTATCCTTATGATACTTAATCGGACCGATCTTAAGATCTGCGATCTGCTCTATATCTTTCAGCAGCCCTTCCTTTTGTGCGATCTCCCTGTCTATCCTCTTCTCATAAGACTTGACCCTGGACTGCATCTTCTTGGTCTTGGCCCCTATATATGAGCGCGTTGAGATATTTCTCTCCGGCTCTTTCAGCGGGTCGAAACCGATCTTGGTATTCTCGTTCTTTATTGCCCAGCGGTCACTTCTATCCGCAGCTGCCTTAAGCTTGCCTATCTCTTTTATGTGCTTTTCGTTCTCTGCCCTGGCAAAAGCATCTGCTCTTTCCTTATTTTCCTGCCAGGTAGAGAAATTTCCCTGAAGGACTTCTATACTGCTGCGGTTAAGCACCAGTATATGATCCGTCACGGCATCGAGAAGATCCCTGTCATGCGACACAAGTATGAAGCCTTTTTTTGACTCAAGATATTCCTTTACGATCTCCCGCGCATCTTTATCAAGATGATTGGTCGGCTCATCTATAAGAAGCATCTCATCATCTGATGCGAAAAGAACCGCAAGCATGACCCGGGTACGCTCTCCGTAACTTAAAGTACCAAACGGTCTGTACATACATTCCGGATCCATACCTATCTGACCAAGCTGAACCAGTATCTGCCATTCTTCCACCTGCGGCTTCCAGACAGAAGCCAGATCCGCAGCTTTTTTATTAAGATCACTCCCGGAAACGGCATACGGAAAGCAGTCAAAGACCGTACTGCCTGATATGTTTCCGACATACTCATATTTTCCCATAAAGAGATTTAAGAGTGTGGTCTTGCCCTTGCCGTTTCGGCCGATAAGACCGAGTTTCCATGATGTGTCGATACTGAAACTGACATCTTCAAATACATTGTCACCGCTGCCTTCGTATGAAAAAGTAAGATCACTTACCTGTAACCTGGCCATATAAATCAACCCCTTGTCCTTTCACAGAATAACATGAGGACATATTCTGCACATAAATTTTCACTGTTTACTGCCACTTATCTCCGATCAGTGCGCCCTTGTAGTCACCCTGCTTTTCTATGATCTTAAAGTTGAGGGTTTTTGTTCCTCCAAATGCTCCGATACCCTTAAGCGTGACTTTTGCCGTACCCTTCTTTATGTTGTTTTTATAGCCGCTTACTACGAAATCCTTTCCGGGTTCAAGATCCCTTGGATCGGTTTTGCTGTCCGTATACAATATCTCTTTGAGATCGTCATCACCGAGCTGCACATAACTGCCTGTATATGGCTGTTCACTGATGCTCTTGATTATCTTTGTCTTTCTCAGGTCTGACGATGCTGCCATATACCTGAAGGATACCTTTACAGGATCTGCATCGCTGTAATTTCCTTTTCCGGTTATTGTAATAAAGACCTCTCCGCTTTCATCCGTATTGCCCTGAGCATAAGTAACAGTTTCACCTACCGTATAATCAGTTTTGGCTTTCAGCTTCTTGCCGTCAACATCGATAACGGTAACGGAAGGCTTTTTAAGCTTTTTCTTTGTAGTAAACTGGTCAGCAACCTCTATGGTTATACCCTTTGCACTCAGGCTCTGCTTTGTAATCTCGAACTTCAAAATGACGCTGCCTCTGTAGTTTCCCTTTCCCTTTACCTTTATCTCGGCTTTTTTATCTCCGTTCGTGACAGCCTTGTTCTTTGCATAAGACAGGGTATAATCCTTCCCTTCCTTCAGGGTGACATCTTTATCCTTTATAATGAGGGCAGGCTTTGCTCCGCCCTTTGCATAGGGAACTCTTTCCGAAAAGCTGTAAGTGAAATCGGAAGCGCTTCCGGCTTCCTGAAGCTTCCTGTTTCCGGTAATCTTGAATGTGGCTGTCTTTGTCCCGGCAGGGCTGCTTTCGGATGTCCCTATTCCTTCAAATACAACCGTTGCCGTACCGGGTTCGGTATTGTTTATTACCCTTGCAAGCCTGTAATCAGTTCCTTCGATCAATTTCCTGCCGCCGATCTTTAAGGTATAGCTTCCCTTTGCAGGTACGATCGCACTGCCGGTATAGACATAGGATTTCGTAGTAAACTTTACGCTCGCCTTTGACAGTAAAGTTCCCTTCTTTCCGATGACTCTTACCTTTGCAGTCGTTGTTCCTTCATAGTTTTTGTTTTTTGAAGTGACAGTCGCTGTATAGGTTCCCTCTTTCTTTACGCTTTCGGCACCGTCATAGGTAACGTTAAAGAACTTTGAGCTTACAGCTTTTCCTGTCGATGCCCATACCAGAGCGGGTAAAGGCTTCTGAGCATTATTCTTCACTGCCACGCCGATATCACAAGCCAGGATATCCTTCCCAAGCACTGCAGGTACGATCGCAAAGCTTACGGTCTGCTCCCCCGTACCCTTATAATTCCCCTTAAACTTAAGGAGTATCTTTGCTGTCCCGGATTCTTTGTTATCCTTATATGTAAACGAATAATCTTTCTTCTCGGTAAGCTTCCTGGTTCCATCGTAGACATGGAAGGAAGGTTTGATCGCAGATCCCGTATATGCATACGAACCTTGCAGTCCTGCCACCCATATCTTTGATTCCACGGTCTCCTTTCCGCTCTTGGGATCCTTTGTGATCTTTGAGACCTCATCGCCTCCCACGGCAACGGTCTTTATGACTTCTCCGGTTGCCGCATCCACTCTTTCTTTCTGGCTGACGACAGCATCACCGCTTAAGGATTTAACATCCTCGGCAAAATCACCGTAATTCACCCCGTCATCTGAAGGAAGGACCGGAATATCCGGCTTTGTAATGGTATGTCATAATTATGTCTACAGTGATAGGTATGCTCACCCAGGGTAATAGTTGTTGGCTGCTTTGTCACCTCCCCGGTTGAATAATCAAAATCATGGGCATCCGGATCAATGGGAATATCTCTTCTGATTATTGCATGACAATCCTGACACCACAGATCACCGGCACAGCCTTTTTCCATACAGGTTGGTGCCTTGGAATTATTCAGCGGCTCTATATTTGCATGGTTAGTCGAACATTCATCATAAAAGTAGGGTACTATA
>ONRZ01000165.1 GCA_900320345.1 uncultured Lachnospiraceae bacterium
GAAGAAGCTGATAAGGCTGATGAGGAAGACAAGGCTGACGATGCTGCGGAGCAGGCTTCCGAAGAGAAGGAATACGTAAGTGACAGAGGCTGGTCGGTAAAATACGATCCGTCGATCATCACGGTGAACGAGGGTGAGGATATGACATCCTTTGTGTATACCGGGGAATCGGCAGGTACCAACATGCTTACGATAAGCTATATTGCGGATAAATTGCCGGATGAGGTTCTATCGGAACTTACGGAAGGCTGGGGAGATCCCGGATCTGTCGAGAGCAGTGAAAGTTATTTTCCGGGGACCTCGGATAAGTGGGGCTTATGGAGGACGCTCTTAAGTAACGGAGAAGGCTCGGGACTTTCCGAGAATGTTTTTGCCGGAGAATATAACGGCGGTGTGCTTATGTTTGATTTTACGACACATAAGGCCGAAGATGATTCGATCGATATACCGGTCAGTGATGCTCTGTCGGCAGTGATCGATTCCATAAAATATGAGGATTTTGCTCCGCAGACCATGTATGAGGATTATCCGGGTGTATATAAGATGGAGGAGACCGAGGAGATCGAAGGCGAAGAAATGACCTATGAGTATTCGATAACCCTTAATGAGGACCATTCCGGTGTTATTAGCATACAGGATGATATCAATATGATGTGGGGAAGCAACCTGCTCATCGGAGCGGATTTCTCCTACGATTATTCCGTAGACGGTGATAAGCTGACGGTTGATATGGACGGAAACCAACTGACTTTCACCAGATAAGCCACGGGGACGGTTCTTTTGCCATATCCGAGGCATGGGACAGTCATCTGATTTTTAACAATGAATGACACGGCCGAGAGCGGTGAGCATTTCACGGTCGCTCTCTACGGTTGAGCCTGTAGTAGTCAGCATATTACCGGTTATGGTCGCACTGGCGCCTCCGGTAAATGCTGTCCGGCCGTTTCCGCTTATGAGCTTTCTGCCCGCACCAAGTCTTATTTCCGCTTCGGGATTTATATACCGGAATATCGCAACGGTCCTCAGTATCTCATCTTCGGACAGCAGAGGAAGGTTTTCAAGCGGCGTCCCGGGTATCGGTATCAACGAATTGATCGGTATGGATCTTACGGAAAGTTCCGCAAGGTCAAAAGCCATATCTATCCTGTCATCCATGGATTCTCCCATTCCTATGATGCCTCCGCTGCACACGTTAAGTCCGGCGGCCTGAGCTCTTTTTATATTGGCCACTTTATCATCGAAGGTATGAGTTGTGCATATTTTGGGAAAATATCCGCGGGAAGTCTCGATGTTATTGTGATACGATCTGACACCTGCATCATACAGCCTCTTAAACTGTTCGGAACTTAGAAATCCGAGTGAAGCACAGAGGGAAATGTGCAGCCTTTTTCTGAGTTCTTCATAGATCTCTATCAGCTTTTCAAAATCACTGTCCGAAGGGTTATGGCCCGAGATCACGATGGCGAACCTGTCGACACCTTCATCTTCATGACCTTTTGCCTCTGCATATATTCTGTCAAGATCAAGAAGATCATATACTTCACATCCGGTATGATTATGAGCCGACTGGGCGCAGAACCTGCAGTTTTCACCGCAGTTCCCGTTTTTCCCGGATATTATCGTGCACAGGTCAACCGTATCCCCCGAAAAATGCCGACGCAGCAGATCCGCTCCGTTTCTGAGTTCCTCAAGGCCGCATGTCTTAAAATACGAGACATCCTCTCCCCTCAAAAGTCTTCTTCCTTCTTTTATCTCTTCCGCGAGTTTTATCATATCCATGTGTTTACATTTCCTTTTTTGTGGTTTTACCGAATCTGACGGATGCGATCGAGAGTATGAGAGATGCACCCATTCCGATAAGTGTAAGGTAGTTCATGACGATATCGGGTATACCGATCGATGTAAGAATTTTGGAAAAATAGGTTCCTGCCAGTCCGCATACACCGCCGGATATAACGGCCGCCATCCAGACGGGGATCCTTACTCCGCCCCTGCCGTGAGCAAATATCGCGATCATGAGAGGGAAGATCACGCCCGGGGTGTAGATCGAATATGCGCCGGTAAGCAGGCTCATGATGTCGCCTCTTCCGAGGACCGCAAGCAAAAGTGACAGTCCGCCGATCGCTAGTACAGTGATCCTGACAAGAGAAACACTCTCTTTTTTAAGGATATCCTTTACAAAGATCGTGGAAGCATTGATGAGGCATGTATCGGTCGAAGACAGGATCGCAGACAGAAGCCCGAACAGCAGTAATATTCCAAGGGCTTTTGGCAGCAGGGATACGGCATACATAAGGGCGCCGCTCCCACCGAGTTCTTCCGGAGTCACATTGAACCTTATCCACATTCCGACTAAGGTTATGACCAGTGAAAAAATAAGCAATACGATTCCCGAGATACGTGCGGAATTTTTTGCCGTATGCTCATCCTTTGATATGAAGTTCCTCGACATTATATCAGGGCCGAGGAAATAAACACCGCCGATAACGAAAAACTGCGTGAACAGATTTGCGGGAGTGTAGTTTTCATTGAGAAGCTCGACATTGTTTATCACATCTGTCGTATTTCCTCCGATAAAACCGTAAAGGTATGATGAGTGAGACGATCGTGAATATGACTTTATCGCTTTTCCCGAGAGCAAATGTGATCAGGCTGTTCATCGCAACGAGCTGTCCTGCAATGACTCCGACCCAGGATACAACGATGATCAGGGCTATCAGGAATTCCGCCGCCTTCCCGACTGTCCTGCCTGCCAGATCCGGCAGCGTATCGGCATTTATTTTCCTTACTCTTTCGGACAAAAATACCGACTGCAGGATAAGGCCGATCGCACCGAAGGCAAGCCACCATATACCCGGGAAGCCGATCTTATATACTGTGTCCGTGATACCTATCGTGGTTGATGCGCCCACCACAGTAGCAAGCAGCGTCATCACCACGGTAAAAGAACTCTGGCTCTTGCCGGCAACGGAATAATCGGTAAAACTCCTTATCTTTTTTATATCCATTATCCCAATGATCAGAAACACGATGAGATATAAGATAAGTGCAGATAAAAAAACGTAATTCATTTCCATACTCCTTTAAATATCTCAGTATGTTATATCAATGAAAAACAAGAATGTCAACCCATTTGTATTTATGGGTTGACATTTGTATTTGGTCCGGATGTTGACATGTCCTGTATTTATATGTATGTATTTGTACCCTCTCAGATCAGTCCGGCTATGATCCCGGCTATGATCTCGTTTTTTTCGACGCAGCTGCGGCAAGCCTTTGAAAGTCTGTCTGCCATGATACCTATACCTGCGATGTAGTTACTGTATATCCCGGTCTCAAGATCGCAGAACCCTTCGGTCATGATCCCGCATACTTTTTCATTCTTAAGGTAAAGAGCCCCGTTGCTTTTGGCAGAAAGTTCCGTGCTGCAGATATTTTCAAGCACATCCTTTACGGTCCGGCAGATCTGTGCGGTGACGGGTTCATCCTTCTTTTTCATCTTATCGGGTTTAAGGATCAGGGAAAAATAGATGCCGCCCTCGGGAGATGAAAAGCTGCGCCCCTTATGCCCCCTTCCTGCAGTCTGGGATCTGGCAACGATGACCGTACCGTGCGGCAGGTCGTTTTCATCCGATATGATGCTCCGCTTGGCCTCCGTATTCGTGGAGTCGATCTCATCATATACATAGATCCTGCCTTCAAATGCTCCCGCTTTCTTTAGCTTCTCAAGATGCAGCATGATCCCCGCCAGGGAAATAATGTCACTTTCTTCTTCGAGCATATAACCGCGGTTATTGACGGAACTGATACGGTAGCCTGCTTTTCTTAACTCATTGATATTCTTCCAGACGGCATTCCTTGAAACCATACAGTCGCCTGCGAGGGTTTCTCCGGACACATAGCTCCCTTTGTTTTTTTCCAGTGAAGAGAGTATTCTTTCCTTTGTACTTAGTTTTGCATCGATGGGATTTTTCATAATGACATTATAGATTTGGTCGGGCCGGTTTTACAAGGCTTATGAAAAAAATAAGCCAAAAGAACCGTCCCCGTGTCTTATGGTTGCGCGAAAAAGGGATTATAAAGTATACTGAAATCTGAAGATATTTTCGCAGGAGAGATTTTGATGATGGATCGGTTTTCAAGGACAAAACTGGTATACGGAGCTGAAGCGATGGAAAAACTTGCATCCTCACACGTGGCTGTTTTCGGGATAGGAGGAGTAGGCGGCTACGTGGTAGAGGCACTGGCAAGGAGCGGGATCGGAGCACTCGATCTTATAGATGATGACAAGGTCTGCCTTACGAATATCAACCGTCAGATCATCGCGACCGAAAAAACGATCGGCAGATATAAGGTAGATGTGGCAAAAGAAAGGGTGCATGATATAAATCCCGACTGTGTGGTCAGGACATATAAGACTTTCTTTTTGCCCGGGACACAGGATGAGTTTGATTTTACCGAATATGATTACGTGGTGGATGCGATAGATACGGTCGCTGGCAAGCTTGCGATCATAGAAAAAGCAAAAGAAGCAGATGTTCCGGTCATATCTTCCATGGGTGCGGGGAACAAGACCGATCCTTCAATGTTTGAAGTCGCCGATCTGTATAGGACGTCGATATGCCCGCTTGCAAAGGTAATGAGACGCGAGTGCAGGAAGAGGGGGATCGATTCGCTCAAGGTTGTGTATTCAAGGGAAGAACCGAGGAGACCGCTTGATGATATGCAGGAAGAAGACGGGCAAAACTGTGGCAGCTTACCCGAAACGGATGGAAAGCATACGGGACGAAGGGCTGTTCCGGGATCGACAGCGTTTGTGCCTTCCGTAGCGGGACTGATCGCAGCAGGCGAAGTGATAAACGATCTTATAGGAAGATAGCTTAAGAACCGTGACCGGTTGGTGAAGTGATAAACATTTTATTGGAGAGTAGGTATGGCAGTAGAAGACGGTGTCTGGATAATGAGGGGACTAAGTTGGAACGATCCTTATCGTATCCGCACATGGCAGGAATTGGTAAACTGGATAGATGAAGTCGGTTTTCTTCCCCTGTTCTCAAACGGCGTGGAAGGATTTTCCGCGGAGGAACACGTATCGCCGGATTACTGGTGGACCGGGATAAGAGAAGAGGATCCGTGGGAGTGGCGTGAGATCATAGCAGCGAGCCATCAGGTGGCATACGGGAAGTTCTTTGACCAGAAGGCAGGATTCATAAGCCTTAAGTGGCTGCCGTTTTTTGCAAATTACAGGCGGAACGGATATGATTTTGATTCCCGGTATGAAGACGGACTTGCAAGCCGCAGGGAAAAGAAGATCATGGATATGCTCACGGGAAGAGATGAAGACGGCGATGTGACTTTTCCCGATGATCAGATACTTTCCACCGAGCTTAAGAAGAAGGCCGGATTCGGAAAAGGCGGAGAAAAAAACTATCCCGGGATCATAACCGGCCTGCAGATGCAGACATATCTTGTCATAACCGATTTTCACAGGCGCACGAATAAACGCGGTGACGAATACGGAATGCCTGTGTCGGTGCTGCTGCCGCCGGAAGCGGTATGGGGATATGAGCATGTTACGGAAGCTTATAATGAGAGCCCCGGGGAAAGCTATGACAGGATCGTAACACGTATCAGGGATAAATTCCCGGGTGCGGATGATGGGGATATAACAAAACTGATCGGCAGGAGACCGTGAGAATTTTAAGGAGGAGCGCATGAATACCATCGATATTGAAAAGGCATTTAAAGAGCAGATCTTACTTATAAGCACCAAGTTGGAGCCGGTCGAAGGAATGCTCACCGCGGAAGGCTATTATGTAACATGGTGCCCTTTTGAACTTGATAAGATCATGAAATTGCGGGATCACTCCAATATAATGATCATTAATGTGGAAGACGAAAATGAAGACGAACTTAAGCGCATCGGTCTGTATCTGAGGGATCTGTGCATAGAAGAAGAGAAGATACTCTACATCTACGGAAGGATAAACGGAGTCAACATCATCCGGTCGCGTGTGCCGTCTATCTATGTGAGAAAAGCGGTTTATGTTTATTCGGAGCCGTTTACCGTGATATTGAAAGATCTTAAGGAACTGGCTGTGGATTACGGTATGAATCTGAACGGATTACTGATAATAGACAATGATTCCGAATACATTGAAAAATTGCGTCCGAACTTAGACCCATACTTCAGGGTATATGTAAGTCATCTGAATCTGAATGAGGCCGGGGCGCT
>ONRZ01000074.1 GCA_900320345.1 uncultured Lachnospiraceae bacterium
AGACGCCTGAAGCATACATTGAACTCGGAACAATGATATCAAAGAAACTCAGATTACCTGAAAAGAGAAAACGTTACCACAACCCAAACATAAAGGCCCATGATCTGATGGAGTAACGGATGTCAGAAAAAAAGAAGGAGAGATACGATGGAGTTAAAAAGATATAGAAAAGTTAATAGAAGGGTAATCCATGTAGAAACCTCCTTTTTGCTGAACATTTGCTTTCTACACTTATCGTATCACTGAATTTGTCGTTATCAATAAAACTTTAGCGGGTTCCGGAATGAATCAATGTCTTTAGCATATTACCCACGGCTTCCAATGATTCACGCATGGATTTCTCGCATCGTTCATGTTCATGTACCCATAATCATCAAAAAGCCTAGTATCACGATTGGCACTGTTACCGTATCCCATTCTGATGGTGACAACATTTCTACAATTGTTCCCATCAGCGCAGCAATCAGCATAGGAAGCATGACAGAATCAAGGGAAAAACCATGATACAGACATAGCAAACACGCCCCTGCAAGGAGGGAAACGGCCAGCATTGCGATCGATCCTTCCCATGATTTTCTTCCTTCTATTGGTTTGAATCGGATCTTATGTTTCCCCAAAGGGATACCGACAAGCGCCGCCACAGCATCGCCCATTCCCCACATTAGAATAGCCGCCGCCGCGATGTGCGGTTTTCCAAACATACCCCATGCAACAGCGATCACCACCGCAAACATGAAGAAGAGCATCAGAAGGCTGCGTTTCACTTCTCCTTTAGATTTCTGTATAAACAGTTTTCCGTACCACGACTGATCTTCAAGGAGAGAAAGAAGAGGATAAATCAGCACGGCGATAATAACTGAAGTCAGCATAGCAGCCTGCCAGTTTTCTGCCGAGAGGACCATCACAACAAAACACGTGAAAGCTACTATATGCAGCAGCTTCCGAAACACAAAAGATGGAACCTTTGTAAGAAAACGAATCGGGAGCAGAATCAAAACGCATGGAATAACATAGGTAAGTAATCTGCCAAGACATCTTAGGGTCTGTACGACCAGCGGCACGGCAGAGATCTGCGGCCAAAAGTTCAGCAGCAGCATAGCTCCACCCAAAACAGTCAGAACCGCACCTGTTGCCAGACCTACGGTTCGGTTTTTCACGCGGTTGGCAAATCTGGCAGAGAACAGACCGGAAGCCGTCGCAATCACAATACTGAGCAGCATAACATCCCATTTTTCCAGTAGAATCGCCGGATGAATCAGAATATGACTGACGGAAGCAATGAGAGCTGTAAATGTCATGATAAACGTGCTTGTGCCAACAGCCGTCTTCAGCTCCATCTTCAGAAAAGAAGTAAATACTACCAGCATTATCATGCCGCCGCCAGTACCCACAAAACCCGTTCCGAAACCAACCGGCAAACCGAAGAACAGGGAAATCGCTACGCCTTTCCAGTCCAATTTCTCACCCTTACCTGCTGTGTTCTTACTGCTTGTATCGGGCTTAATCAAAAAGCGGATGCCAATGAAGAATGTCAGAAAAAGCGTAAAACTGCCCAGCACCACATTACCCACAATAAAAGCCACATAACTCCCTATGGTGCACATGGTCAGAATGCATGCCATCATGATCCATCCGCGTTTTAGGTCAATATTTTTGTGCCTTGCATAGGTATAGGAGGTTACTGCCGAACCGAGTATATCTGAGGCCAGTGCAATAGCTGTGGCCTGATATGCCCCGGTTTCTCCTGCAAAGGATGGACAGAGTACGATCAGGATCGGAACCATGACTGTAGCCGCAGAAAGTCCTGCCAAGCCCGTGCCAATGCCGGCAAACAGTGCTGCTATGATATACCAGAAATACTCCATAATTACCTCATATTTTATCCAAAAACCATACATCAACGGGTATTATCTTCCAATATAACTTACTATCGCTTCATCTCGGCAAATGTGAATTTATCACTTCCCTTTTCTGACATAGATCAGCAAGAAATTAAGGATATCATACAACCCTTTATCCAAAAACTCCTTATCTCTTACACCATATTCATGTCCCGATTCAAACCATTCCTGCCATGCTATGTCATAACACTCTGCTTCTTTGATCTCGATCCTGCAGCAGTCGCCACATTCTTTGTTTAACAGATTCTCCCACCATGTAGCGGTTTTAAAGAGTTCGGAATCATCGCCTTCGGCCCAAGTTTCAAATAGTTGTTTTATCTCGCCCTGCGGTTGTTCTTTTAACCCCGGAATAGCAATCATCACATAACCGGTCTCCTTGACAAACGGTAGGATCTTCTCTGCAAATATTCCTTCCTTGCATCCAAAATAGTGATAAGAATCCACGCTGACAATGCTATCGAAATAATCCTTGGCAAAAGGCATATCCATTGCATCACCATGAATCGGTATAATCTTATCCACCAGCCCATTGGCCGTTATTCTTTTATAGTTTTCAGTTGCAGGAACCCAAAGATCAAACGCATAAACGTGCTTAGCATCTGTTTCATTGGCAATAAATAGCGATGTTAATGCAAATCCGCATCCCAAATCCAAAGTGCGATCGTAAAATACTTTTTATACTTTTCTATATGGCTCATACACTTCACCCTCCATAGCGAGTTTTACTGGAATACAATTTGCTGATCAAACATCCTTTTTCCAAAAACTCCAATGCAAACCTTTTCCGTACCCGATCTTCTCATAAAAAGGATCATCGCCACCCGTCATGTGTGTTGCACCAAGAGCTTTCATCCTGCGATAATGTACGGTCAATGCTGCCGCTGCAAGACCTTTTCGTCTGTGTTCGGGTGATGTGCAAAGAGGCTCCATATATGCCAGTTTATTTTTGGGAACCCACCACATCCCCGAAAAGCAAACATATTCTCCCTTCTCATCAGCTATAATAACGTCATATTCATGTGTTGAGTGAGGAAGAGGTGCCATAATGTCGCCAAGGCAATCCTTATAACTTTTTTCAGGAGTCCAATCAAAGGAGGTATCCTGTTTATCCCAGTTTACAAACTCACCCTTGTCCCCATGATCAAAGCCATACCAGCAAAGTTTTCCTATCTTGACCGGATCTATATCCTTCGGTTCAACAAAATGATAACCTTCAGGCAATTCATGGTTTAACTCGTTTTTGAAATCAAAGATTCTGTCCTCATATTCAAAAACCTTTTTGAAACCGCACTTCCTTGCCGCCTCCATAAGATATTCCTGACCGTTAAACAAAACAAACTGCTGCTCACCATTCCAATTCGGCATGGTAGTCATCGCATAGCCCATCAGTTCGTCTGCAAGATATTCATAGCCTTTACGTACACTGAAATAGATGTCTGTCAAAGGCGCTTCATAAAACACAAAGGCAACAACCTTATCCCCGTCAAGCCAGAATCTGTTCAGATAGGAATATGAATTGTCCATCCATGAAGCCAAAATCGCGTGTTCAAAGAAAGGAGCCGCTACGCCGCTCCCGTTTTCGCGATCATATATATCCGTCAGGAAATCCCATACAAGATTAATATCTGTCAATATTTGAAATTGCTTTGTTCTCATATTATTCATTTTCTTCCCTTAATACTCCATAACATCAATTTTCTTTTGCAGTACTCCGGCATAGTCGTGGGCTGTTTTGCCGACATTCTCAGGGTTGATGGGATAATGGATGTTATAAAGAAGTCCATTATCGCCTGTTTTGTCTGCTAAATGGTCTTCATCAATATGAGCACCGAGGACCTCAAGGCAAAGGATCACGTGGTCGTCGCCGGGAACGATTTCTTTCTCCCAAGCAAGATTACATTCAAGGTTCATGAAGCATTCTTCGACCATGGGGGCATTAACCCACGAAGCCTTAGTAATCGTAAGCCCGGACGCGGTAATCTCATCTGCATCAAACTGATTATTTTTAATGGTATCCATACAGGCAGCATGATGATCGGCGGAAAAGAAGTTGATCACAGCCTGCCCCGTTTCCTGAAGACTCTTATACAGATGGCCATTCTTGTTCACGCTGGCGAGTAAGGCATAAAAGCCGTTGCCGTGGTCTGCACTGGTAAAAGTCGCCCAGGATTGCATACAGGCATTGGGCTTGCCGTTTGATTTATAAGTTGTGACAAGAAACATCGGAGATGGAATGGTCATAACAAATTCTTTCCATGAGAATCCGAAAGACCTTGATATATCCCCGAAGGTTCCTTTCATCTGATCAGGCATTTCTTTGTATGAATACTTCATAGCTGGTCTCCTTCGACTATAAAACTGTAAGATAATTATGCCTTCAA
This sequence comes from uncultured Lachnospiraceae bacterium, assembly GCA_900320345.1. Lineage (GTDB taxonomy): Bacteria > Bacillota > Clostridia > Lachnospirales > Lachnospiraceae > UBA2868. Next base: position 4,283 of record ONRZ01000074.1, read on the forward strand.
TTCTTAACTTCGCGTTCTTCATGTTTTTTTCGACGCTGCTCACGATTGTTTTTTTCTGACTCAAAAATCTCTACTGCTGCATCGGTTAATTCATCCGGCCAGACTTTTCCGCTTGAGACAACATTTGCCCAAGGGCAGAGCTTTTCAAAATCATCGTCGAGTACAACTGTGTAAGGAGGACCACAACGATCATCTACATCCATATACAAGTGACGTCCTTCTGTGATCACTTTATAAACCTTATCATCAGATACTCCATTTTCCAGCTGATCATAAATATCCTTTGTAATTTCATACAAATGATAAGAGCCTACCCCACTGCGTTCGGCAGTATAAAGATTTCTTTCCTCATCATAGCAGGCTTTCCAGCCGTATCCTTTTTTGAATTCCATACTAATCCTCTTAGCAAATATAATATATATTCATTCTAACATAATTCTTGACGAAATCTACGGAATTATGCCCATTCCCGCCGCTACAGCATCTCATCCATATTCCGGATAATGTAATATAGAGTTTCTTTAGCCTTATCATCTTTTTATACGGATAAAAAAAGTAAACGCGACCTTAGGTGCTTTTTAAGAACCCAAAAGGTCGCGATGAGTATCGTATATATTTTCCTGCAATTAGGATTGTTGATCAACGGCCTGAGCTACGTCATGTCTTCCGGCGATCTTTGCCATGTCCCAGATAATAATCTCTTTTATTTGCATACATTCGCTTTTCTGCTTCCTTGCGCATATCATCAAGAGTCATTTCAGAATCTTCATCTATGCTAACATAACCCATGGATATCGAAAGAATCTGCCCAAGCTTGCCTTTCCAACTATTAAAACATTCCTTGAGCTCATTGATAACTTCATCCTTTGATCCACTGTCACAGATTATTATTGCAGCGAATTCATCGCCTCCGATCCTGAATATTTTCTCTGATTTTCCAAATGTTCTTCTCATGCACAGAGCCGCTCCGGTTATAAGCTCATCTCCTGCTTCATGTCCGTATTTATCATTAACCGACTTAAGTTCATTAAGGTCAAAGGAAAAGAAAACAAGATTTTCTTCCGGTTTCCTGTCAGCGTAACTGTCCATATATTCATCGAACGACCGCCGGTTGCCCAATTTGGTCATACTGTCTATATGAGCCATATAGTACAATGCATTCTTCTTCTTTTCCTCTGCTATGACTTCATCGATATTTCTGAATCCGCAGACAAACCGGGTAACTCCCATATCATCGATCACCCTCGAATAAACAAGCTGCATATAGTTCTTCCTGCCTTCTTCATTGACTCGCAGATAATTGATATGGTAAAGCTCATTCTCTCTGGTATTACGAAGAAGAGAGTCTATAGATGTCTCGGCATACATCCTCTCCCTGTCCCTTGGCACCACATACTGTTCGATATAGTTCTCAAGTATGATCTCATAGTTTCCGTCATTCATAGCAGTCATTCTTTCGGAGGATCTGGTGTTACCCATATTATTACGTATTAGCTTCCCAAGGTGAATGTCAGCATCGACGAGCCATATTGTCTCATATTCACAGGAAAGACCGGCAAGCAGAGTCATCTGAGTTTCACGCTCTGCCACCCTTTTTCGCTCCTCACGTATCTGATCGTCAAAATGTTCGAAACCATACACCAGCTTATTTCCACCATCAAAGGGTATGATCTTCAACCTATAGTATACAATCTTCTCATCACGTATTGTTCTGTAGGTATGAAACAAAGGGTTGCTCTCCTTGAGTCTTGATACGACGTAGTCATAATCGCCAAACTGTGATACACCCTGTGCATCGTCCTCATGGACAAGAGCCGTGACATATGCGTCCATCACTGTCCTTAAGCTGGTATCTTCACCTATGCCCGCAGCGACCTTTCGTCCTTCCCTATTAAGACGTACCTTGTGAACCGTAAGATCCTCAGCATCTACATAAAATACCGAAGTATAGCTTCTTGCGATAGCATCATCTATCTCACTGCGCAGCCTGTCACGCTCGGCGATCTCCTTCTCTTCATCTTTGAACAGATTACGCCTCACCGTATCAGAAACCTCATCGTAGAGCAAAATACTGTATCTTCTTCCGTCTTTGGCATATTCGTGATATCCCGTACAGTGGACAGTTATCAGTTTCTTGTCTACTCCTACATATTCATGGAATACAACATCATAGGGCTCATCATCTACCGAAAATGCCTTAACAGCCTTTAGCATCTCATCTTTCTCTACTATATTCACAAAAGGATCCGGACCGTTAAGCCTTGTAAGCATCTCCTCTCTTGTGGAACGGTACATTTTACATACTCCGTCAGATATTATATGAGCCTGAAATCTGCCATTCTCAACATAACAGATGCCCATCGGGATCATCGATCTTTCTAAATAGTCATATATGTCATTGCTGAAAAGCATTGTCTTTTCGTTCATGCGGTTCTCCTTGTATTCTTAAGGCAAATAGATTCTTACTGCTGTATTATGATTCCGCCGAAATATTCAGGTTCTCCGTCAGCATCACTTAATACAAATCCTCTGGTAGTAAGCAGCACGTAATTACCGTCTGCTTTGCGCGCTCTGTAGAACACCTGATGCACCTCAGCGTTACCGCACAGAACCGCATCTACCGCTTCCCTGTAAGCGGGAATATCGTCTGGGTGAACATAATCCTGCCATATCTGATCGGCATGATACATATATTCCGATTCCATACCAAAATCATCTATGAGAGAAAGCGACCATCGGGAAAAATCATATTTCATATCGTTAATATAAACATATCCCTCACCAACCACGGTATATAAGGCTCCGAACAGTCCGTCAAGCAGCCTCTTTCTTCCATCCGGAATAGGCGCCTGTATCTTTTCCATATTTGCAAAACCATCTCTGACATGCATGGCTTTTAGCTCACTCTTATTCTCATACATCAGTCGGTCAGCATGTTCATATACATCGTTGAAACACTTATCCGCAGAAGGATCGATCACTGCAAGACCGCTCGCAACCACCGGTCCCGATCGGGAACGTTTATTTGCCAACGATTCTTCCTTGAGCTTTTGGAACAGCATCTCCCGCTGAATATAGTCCTCGCCAATCAATACAGCAACGAACTCATCTCCGCCCACCCTGAAAACCGGACTGTGCTTAAAAGTATCACAGATCATGCGGCTCGTTCTCTGTATGGCTTCATCTCCAAAATTGTGCCCTCTGGTATCGTTGATGACTTTCAGATCATTTACGTCACACATGACGATGGCGAAAGGCTCATCCAAAACGTCTGCACTGATTTTATCGTCAATAGACTTCACATACTCCATGAAGGCATTTTTATTCCGAATTCCTGTAAGCTCATCAAGCCTGGCCATGCGCTTAGCTGACTGCAGATCTTGCTCCTGCTCCCTCTTCCTGCGGACTTCTTCCTCAATATTTTCAAGGCAATAGATGATATGCCTCCTGTCCTCACACACAATCTCCAGATGCCGTACGTGCTCGACTCTTCCATTCGAGAGCAGCCTAAATACTGTAGAATATGACTCATTCTTGTTCAGAATACTAAACGCCATATCTTTATCCAGGATCTCCAATACAGAGGATAGATCATCCGGATGAACAAGCTTCTTCGCAGACTCCCGGATATCACCAAAGAAATCATTTCCTTTCTTTGACGCGTCTATATCTTCGAGAGCCTGCATACTTACAAATTCTGTATATTCTCCCGTTTCCGTGTCAACATAGTATACGCTATCAAAATGTCTTGCCATTGCCATACCGATCTGACTGTATTCATTCAGGTTATCGTTCATACGCCTCACCCCTATATACCATTTCACGAGTTATTGTTTTTTTTTATTATAACTCTATAAGAAACAAAAATTATTATGGAAACATATCAACACAATGGACTGTTTATATATTTTTGTGAATAGCTGCAATACCCTGTCTATTCTGTTGCATCGCTAAAATATGTATCGCGAAGTTGGTACAAACTCGATCGATCAACATGCAGGATCATTGTGGTATCCATATATGGCTTACGAGTATTTCTGACACCTGCTATCCGGAGTTCAGCCTTGGCCGCCTTCTGCAGGAATAAAGGCGTTACAAGATAGTATAATCTGTCTCATGATTATGTTATAAACCACTGACCTTCAAGACCGAAAAACCGAAACTATTATCCGGCATATACAAGACCTTCGAATAGATCTTCAACATTAACTCCGTCGATCTGCGAAGGATAATCGGTCTGCGAAAACTTAAGCCTTACCAGCCTGCCATCATCAAGTCGGCAGTCAACAAAGGTACTGTTATCTGTACGAATAGGAAGGAAATGCTCTCCGGCATCAACAGTCTCCTCTCCCTGTTCATTATATTCATCATCAAGCATCGTTACCTTGATGCTCTTAAGGGATTTTGCTTCCTCGGATCCCCAGCTGATCTTATACACGCTGTCGACAGACTCGGGCATGCCGTCCTTGCCGACAACATATCTTCCGTAGCATGTATAGGTTCCGAGCAGATCTCCGACCTGTGCAAAATACATATTTTCCGGATCCGTCGGGATGAACTCTCCCGCATGATCGGAATCGGTTGTATCGTATACGAGATGACAGGTAAAGACGCCTGCAAGCTTAATGTCGTCATCATTAATGTCAAATACCATCACATCCGTATAATCGTTATATGTAAGGGCACATACGTAAATGTATTCTCTTCCGTCTGCGGTAACAACTTTATACTGTTTCAGATAGTTCTTGTCGTAATTGTATGTAAAGTACTCGTCTTCGGCTGTTGCGGATTTATCCCCTTTCTTTAAGGTAAGGGCGGTACAATCATAACCGTAGTCGTAACTATCTTCACTTTCCTCAGCATCATAAACAAAATGAAGTTCGGTATTACTCTCGTCATCCCATTCTTTTCCGACCATCGTAATATCACTGTTTACGATATAGCCGGTATTTTCATCGGGAAGATATTCATCGTTCATGGTTCCCGGTAATTCATCATAAGCTATCACAACATCGACGGCTCCGACCGCATAGGAAGCCAACTCGTAAGGTCCGAAGTAAAAATGCATGCCGTCATGGTCAAGATACCAGTTAAATCCGTAGGTAAGCTCCTGGTCTTCTTCGTCGAATACAGTCTCTGAATCAAGCTTATATTTTTTCAGATTCTCATCCAGATCATCATAATCATCCTCATCGTTTTGGGCCAGCAGTTTTTCCTTAAGAACAGGAACCAGGTCATCTTCCGTGAGTTTTACTACATCGGAGATCGACAGTTTTTTACCTGAATTTACGTCATATGTGTATCCGCTTCTGCCATACATTCCGTGAGCTCCGCCCATGAAACTTGAATAATCCTCAAAAAAACTAAGTACTTTTGAATCAGCACGGGATATCGATACTCTTGAATAATTACTGTAAGGTCCGATAAACGGGCGGTTTTCCTTCTTGGAATTTCCCGCATCTTCCTGTGCCTGACTGATCAGTCCGTCAGCATTTGCCTGGGAAGCTTCAAGTGATCGAACAGAATCGTCATTAAGAGATTTATACAGTTCAGGATATTTATCCTTGCTCTCTTCGGCTACCATTACAGCCTGTGCAAGACCGTCAAAAACCTGTTTTCCTTCTAGCGAATTGCCTTCTCCGTCCTCTTTCTCATTACCTTCGTAACGCTCGGAAAAGTATTTGGAAACAAGCTTATAGACAGGCTGTTTTTCTGTCTCAGTTTGAGTATCTCCATCCGGGGCAGGATCTTCAACTGCCGCTTTTTCTTCAGGAACTTCGTCATTCTTTACTTCTTCGCTGCCGTTGTTTTGAAAATTAACATTCACATTTACATCTTTTCCTCCGCATGCGGAAAGTGCAAACGTTGCCGCAAAAAACAAAAAGCATATCCTTTTCTTCATTTTTTACAATCTCCTTTTTGTATGATTTTGTTTATGCTGATATGATCCCGGTGAGGATCCAAAACTTCAGATATAGTTAATTTATATTTTAACA
>ONRZ01000305.1 GCA_900320345.1 uncultured Lachnospiraceae bacterium
CTTCCATAGATCTTAACAACCTGACGGTAGACAGAAAGATCATAGCAAAGTTTGCCAAGACATCTTATACGATAACTCTTTCCTGTTATCCGAACGAAGGCGGTTCCGTTTCGGGAAGCGGCAGATATAATCTTGGCGATTCGGTAACCCTGCAGGCGAAGCCGGCACCCGGATATTCCTTCCAGAAATGGACAGTGAACGACCAGGTCGTAAGCCGTGATCTGTCATACAGGATAGACAGGGTTGACAGGGATTATTCCCTTACAGCAGTGTTCTTAAAGGATGGTATCGTTACTCATAATATAGTTTCGGGAGTAGCGACGACCGGAGGTGCCATAAGTCCCAGCGGTACGATCGTTGTAGGACATGCGGTAGCGGTGGATGGGATACAGGTCGGACCCGTAAGTTCATATACTTTCTCGGATGTAAAATCGGATCACGCGATAGCGGCTGCATTTGTACAGACAGATGCGGGAGCAAAGGCGGCGGCTGCCAAGGGAGAAGAGGCACAGGCCAAGAAGGTCCAAAAGGTATATAAGGAAGAGAAAAAGGATGATCAAAAGGCCGCAGATAATGAGGAAAAGAAGGAAGTGAAGGAAGAGGAACCGGTGGTTTCTCTCGAGGATGCGGCATCCGGAACGGCAGGAGACAGTTTTGTTCAGGAGATGGATCTTTCCGACATAACGATCCCTACGGACGAAGAACTGGGTATAGTTGATGAAGCTGCGGCCGCAGAAGAATCAAGTAATGTTCTGAAGAGACTTGGGATGAACATGGATGAAGCCCGCCTATGAGGGCAATCTTGACACATACGTAGATAACCAGCTGGCTCCTCCGAGCGAGATCCCGGATTACCACTTTATGACCAGAGAAGAACTTGAGCAGACTCCGGCGGATGATATCTATCCCAGCATGCCGAATCTTGACAAGGTTATGGAGAAACTTATCACACCGGCTGAAATGCTCACTATCGCACAGGACGGTTCGGCCAATGTTTCCGTATCAATAAGAAATGCCGATAACACGATAGATGAAAAGAGCAAGGAAGTCTTAAACGGTGCAGTGGGACAGAAGCCGCTTAAGTATTTCGATCTTACGATGATGAAGCTGGTAAACGGTATGCCTACAAACGTTAAGGAACTTGAAGTGCCGATGGAGGTCATCATAAAGATACCCGATGAGATATATAAGGAAGGAAAGGTATATTCGGTACTCAGAGATCATAACGGAGCACTTACGGTACTTCCCGATCTTGATGATGATCCGCATACGATAACATTTGCAACGGATAAGTTATCCTCTTATGCGATCGCCGAACAGGTGGCTACGCCGAAGAATATAGCCATAAGGTTTGCCATAGGAGCACTGATATCGCTTATCATAGCGCTCGCATGTATGGTCATCTTAATGCATCATCAGATAAAGATGAAACGCGCAAGAAGGATGAAATAAAATGAAATGAAATGATCTGAAAGAAGAAGCCGGTGAAACTCTTAAATGAGTTCACCGGCTTCTTCTGCCAGCATCGGACTTCCCCAGAAAAAGCCCTGTATATAGTCACAGTCGATGGTTGCGTACTGGGTTGCGGATTCGCTTGTGTTCATTTCGTCGACAAAGGATTTGTCTATCTTAAGAAGATCAGCCGGAACTTTACTGAGATAACTAAGGGAAGAGAATCCGGTACCGAAATCATCTATCGCTATCCTGATCCCCATATCCTTGATCTTCCGGATGCATTCAAGAGCCTTATCCGCGGAATCGAGCATAATGGATTCCGTGATCTCGATCTCGAGATTTTTTGCCGGCATCCCGCTTTGTGCAAGGACTTCTTTTAACTCATCAATGAAATCGTTTTTCATTAGGTGGCGGACAGAAGCATTTATGCTGAGTGTGATATCCGCACCCTTATTTTTTATCGCATTGCCGATGAAAGCAGCGGATTTTCTGAACACGGCATTGTCTATCCTGTCGATGAGTCCGGTCTGTTCCGCGATCGGGATGAATTCACCGGGA
>ONRZ01000054.1 GCA_900320345.1 uncultured Lachnospiraceae bacterium
TCAACTATCCCCTGCATTCCCTGGGCTATCGACATTGCGATCGAATCGATCCTCTCACCCGGTATAAGCTTGCCCAGTGTCTTTGAATGGATGCGCTCCCTAATATATTCAAGCCCGAATTCTTCCATTATGGATGCAAGGTCTATGGAATCCACTATCTCCCTGCTTACTGCCAGGCTTATTTCCGATCTTTTCTCAAAATACTCCTCTTCGGACAGTTCCGCGATAAGACGGATCTCACTTCCCAGATCCGCTGTAAGATGCTTCATTACAGCCCCTGTGACATGCTCCTTTACCTCATCCGAAAGGAGCAGTGACTCGATATCACTCTTGGTGAGCAAAGTCTCCGACACCGCATGTCCTACCGCCGAAGCAAGCCTTGTCCGCCCCTTCGGGATAGCTCCCGGTGTGAACGGAAGAACATGTCCGAGAAAACGTATTTCATTTCTCGGATAGAAGAGCATCTTAACCGCTATGTAATTGGTAAAATATCCTATTATCCCCCCGATGACCGGGCCTGTTATATATCCTATATCCATGATCCGCAAACTCTCTTAACTCCCGTAATGCTTATTCCTTCCACGAAGGATATACTACATAATCATACATCCTTTCGATGTCTTTCTCAACTTCAAAATCCTTTATATCCTTTAAGTCTCTTCATATTGCGGCTTTTATATAACGCAAACAGACTCCGGCAAACATTACCGAAGCCTGTTTCATACATAAGTATCTACTATCCTTTATTTCCTGATCCGTACACTCACAACACTGCACTTTGGGATCGTGAGCTTAAAACCTTCTCCCGTTCTGCTGTAATCCTTAAATTCCTCTTCCTTTACAACATCGGGCATATCAAAGGTATTATGTGCGTTCATTCTGCCGGTCACCACAGAAGACTCGCATATATTATATGAACCGCCATCCTTTGTGAGTGCTATTTCAATATCCTCCGCACTCTCCAGAGAATTATTTGTAAGAGTTATCGTGATCACCCCGTCCCTGTCCTCTGATACAGACTCAAACACTTTTGGAAGTTCATTCTTCCCCGATCCAACTGTCGGATTATTGAGAAGTTCACTTGAGAGCAGTGTGGAATCCTGGTGGGCTGCGTACATACGGAAAACATAATAAGTCGGTGTCTTTATCATCCTTTCTCCGTCCGTGAGCATTACTGACTGGAGCACGTTTATAAGCTGGGCGATATTGGCCATCTTCACACGATCCGAATGCTTATTGAAAATATTAAGCGTCATACCTGCTACCAATGCATCTCTCATGGTATTCTGCTGATATAAGAATCCGGGATTGGTTCCTTTCTCAACATCAGTCCAGATACCCCACTCGTCTACCATCAGACCTATTTTTTTCTCGGGATCAAACTCATCCATGATATTTCCGTGTTTTGTTATGAGTTCTTCCATAAAGAAGCCACGTTTAAGTGTCTGATAGAATATATCCTCAGTAAAATCGGTAGCCGAACCCTTATAGTTCCAGTCATCTTCGGTTTCGGGAAGTGTATAATAATGCAGCGAAAGACCATCCATAAATCCGTGCTGGGAAGGCATGCTGTGATCAAAACAGGTCTTAAGTACCTCTCTGGTCCATTCATAATCATCAACATTCGGTCCGCAGCATATTTTCTTAACAGGTGTGTTGCCGTTATAATTCCGGACATAAGTCTGATATCTTCGATACTCATCTGCATAATGCGAAGGCCGCATATTTCCCCCGCATCCCCAGTTTTCGTTGCCTACTCCTATATAATCAAGCTTCCACGGCTCTTCATGTCCGTTTTCCTTACGCAGATCAGCCATCGGTGAAACACCATTAAATGTCATATATTCGACCCATTCACTCATCTCGCGCACAGTCCCGCTTCCCAGGTTAGCGTTTACATACGTCTTGCACCCCAACTGGCGGCACAGTTCAAAGTACTCATGTGTTCCAAAGCTGTTATCTTCAACAACACCGCCCCAGTGCGTATTGATCATCTTCTTGCGCTTTTCCCGTGGACCAACACCATCCATCCAATGATACTCATCCGCAAAGCATCCGCCGGGCCAGCGCAGAACCGGTATCTTCATCTCCCTTAATGCACTGACAACATCATTTCTCATTCCATTTGTATTTGGGATATCCGAATCCTCACCCACATACAGACCTTCATAAATACATCTTCCCAGATGCTCCGAAAAATGACCGTATATTTCCGGTTCTATCTTACTTTTTTTGTATTCATTACATATTATAAGTTTTGACATAACTCCTCCTGTTTTATCCCTTGACCGCTCCTGCCGTCATACCGTCTATGATATATTTCTGGAAGATCAGGAATATTATAAAAATTGGAAGTATTCCAAACATTGACCCCGCGATCAATACATCATAATTGTTACCATAAGGTGTAAGCAATGTATTAAGTCCGATCGGAAGAGTAAACTTCTCTGCTCCCTTAAGCACTAACAACGGCCAGAGTATTGCATTCCATGTTCCCATTGCTGTCAGGATTCCCATTGATGCAAATGCGGGCTTCGCAAGAGGAAGGATTATCTTGATCGAAATAAAATATTCATTTGCTCCGTCGATCCTTGCAGCACTCAGAAGATCCTTCGGAAGTCCCGAGAGATATTGCCTGAAAAAGAATATGGTCGATGCATTACATACCCCGGTTATAATAACTCCGGTATAGGTATCAATAAGATTAAAGGCTATGATCTCCTTATACATAGGAAGCATGAGTATCTCAAACGGTACCATCATGGTTGCGATGACCAGTGTAAACAGGAAATTCCTGAACTTAAAATCATACATTGTAAGTCCATATGCTACAAAATAACAGATCAGCAGTGTCAGAAGCACCGAAACAAGCGTAATGAGCAAAGAATTCCTGTACCACATGAAATACTTCCTGCTGTCAGCATTTCCTCCGAAAAGATACTTATAATTTGCCAGCGTCATAGTTCTGGGATCCAGATCTATCGCAAGTCCTCTTCTGATAAGCTCTGTTCCCGGACGGAACGAAGCAAGTAAACCGGCAAGCACGGGAAACGCTATGATGGCACACATTATCACAAAAAAACCTGTGCCGAGTATTGACTTTATTATCCTCTGTGGTGAATGAGCAAGATCACTGTATCTTCTGTTCTCCATGATCACTCCTCCTTCTTAAATGTTCCGTTCAGTATAAGCTGAGCAAAGTTTATTATCAGAGCTACAATAAGAAGAACTACTCCTACCGCGCAGGCATATCCCATATTATTCTTTTCTATACCTCGTTTATAAAGATATCCGACTATGGTAAGACCGATATTATTTGGTGAACTGTTTCCTGCCCACAGCATATACGACTCAAGGAACATCGCAAGTCCCGCATATACAGAAATAGTAAGGACATAAATAGTTGTAGGCTTTAACAGCGGAAGTGTAACATACAGGAATTTCTGCCTTGCCGTTGCACCGTCAATATCTGCCGCCTCATATAACGAAGTATCGATGGCCTTGAGCCCGGAAAGGAAATACAACATATTTACCCCTGTCCATCTCCAGCATGCAAGTATCAAAAGCGCCAGCATGCCTGACCAACCGTTCTTAAGCCATTTGTATGTGCCCAATCCGAGAGCCTGGGTTATCAGGTTCATCTGACCTGTCTTATACTCCGTGAACATAAGGCGAAACAGGGTACCGGAAATTACAACCGATGTAAGCGCCGGCATATACAGAATTGCCTTCCATACACCCTTTGCCCTGACTATGTTTGAATCCATCAATACGGCAAAAAGCATCGGAAACGGAATGAGCAGCACAAGAGTAAAAAACATATACTTAGCGCTGTTTCCCACAGAAATAAGGAATACCTTATCTTTTAGCAGCTTAGCGTAATTTGCAAATCCGATCCATTCCTTTTTGATCGGTCCTATATCCTGAAAACTCATCGTAAAGGCGGTAATCAGAGGGTATATCCAAAAAACCGCAAAGCTTAAAATAAAAGGCAGAATAAACACATACGGAGCTACCTTCTGCGAATACAGAAAATTCTTTTTTGTTTTCATTTGACCGCCCTCCTTCTTTTGAATCACAATTCCTTTAATAATATGATATCTACAATCTATTGGTAGAACAAGGGGATATCGGAGTCTTTCCGACATCCCCCCCCCTATCTATCACTTTACCTTAACACAAACTCTTTACTGCTCCATATCCACAGCATCCTGGAACTCCTGAAGAGCGTCATCAATGCTGTAATCGGGATCCTCAAGAACCTGGTTAAGAGTCGTTGTGCATGCATACTCGTTTATTGTGGGACTGATCTTTACAACCGATATCTTTCCAATGTTATCCATTCCGATCTCATTAAGTACATCGTAAGGATAATTTATGAAGAACTGGTTGAACTGGTTATTGTCATCGTGTGCAAATGAATCTTTTGTCCACATAGCTGTATTACATACATCGAATCCGAGTGTATCCCAGATATTCTGCTCACCTTCGTCTGACATCTTAGCCCAGCAGAGGAATCTCGCTGCAAGATCCACATTTGAAGACTGCTGTGTAACAACCGTTCCTGTACCGCCGATACCAACCGAACATTTCTGACCTTCCTCAAATACCGGGCACTTTGCTATATACCATTTACCCTTTTCTTCCGGCATATAGTTCGTAAAACGGCTCATGTACCACAAAGCCTTGGGGAAGGAAACTATATTCTTATCCATTATATTCTGGAATCCTGCTTCAAGATCAACATGACCGTCCGGAGAGATCATTGCAAATCCGTCTTTCAGCCACTGCTGCTGCATTGAAAGCATGTTCTTTACCGAATCCAGTTTAACATTGGCCTTACTGTCAAAACCGCCTGTCCAGTCATCGCCATACTCAGCCATAGCTATCCACAACCAGTCAACACCACCTGTATCAACACTTGTGAAACACTTACCTTCTTCGCCGAGTGCCTCAAGGTATTCCTTACCAAGCGCCGTGTAATCATCCCACGTCTTAACCGCATCTATCTTGGCAATGACATCATCCTGACTTATCCCCATCGCCTCAGACATTGCTGCTGCATTATAGAACATCGCTGTTGCACCTACATGATAAGGAGCTCCGTAATAATGTCCGTCCTCACCCTGATAAGTCTGCATTCTTGCAGGAACCATTGTAGCCATATAATTCTTTGCATAATCATCAAGAGGTACTAACCACTGATCCAATCCGGCAACAACATTCGGATACTGTCCGACCTCGACATCACAGATGTCCGGTGCACCGGTACCTGCCTCAAGTGAAGTGAGGAGCTTGGTATGCATATCAGCATAAGGATATGTGGTACAGGTGATCTCTATCTTCTCATCCGGATTCTGCTCATTCCATATCTCAGCCATCTTGCCATAATGCTGTCCGTGAAGTTCTACGAATGTCCACATCTCAAGATGGGTTCCGCTTGCATCACCAAATGTACTTGTAGGTATCTCTTCCTCTGCCTGTTCAGTCTCATCCGTTGCTTCCTCAACAGCTTCCTCAGCTGCTTCTGCCACTTCCTCTGCTGTCTCTTCCGTTCCTCCGTTTGCAGGAGCATCTGCTGCGCCGCCACATCCTGCAAGGATACTCATTGTCATTGCTGCACTTAGTAGTACACTTAAAGCTTTCTTTTTCATTTTGTCCTCCTTATAGTTTATAATGTACAGTTAAATCCGATTCATACGATCTCTCCCGGCAGACAGCTGATGAGGCTTATTGTCAACTGCTGCGAAGTCTGATCTTTTCTTTAAATACACTATAGCCCAAACTATTTTAGAATGTCAATAATAATTTTAGATAAAAGTAAACTATTTTATATTTTAGTAACTTTTATACAAATTCCATTTACTTGTTTTGTGTACATTGTCCTTTTCAGCGCTTCTCTTTGAATATTTTAAGTAATATTTATAGTTATAGTTTAGGATTTATTTAATTATTTGACATTTCTCTCTCTTATATAATACACGAGTCATCCAAAACAAACATTATCACTTAAGAAAATCATTGAAATATGATAGATATTAATGCTATACTAATTTATATTATTTTAAAATATATGATCCCGTATCACGTTATTACAAGGAGAAACCATAATGATACACATCACTTCATTAAATGAAGGTCTTGATATCTTCAAAGCACTGGGTTCCGATATAAGAGTTCAGCTCCTTAACATCCTTATGGAAAACGGAAGCCTCAGCATGAACCAGCTTGCGGCACAGCTGAACATAACTAACGGTGCTTTGACCGGACATATAAAAAAGCTGGAAGATTGCGGTCTTATAAAAATATCAAACGAATCATCAGGTCACGGTAACCAGAAGATATGCTCTGTAAAACCGGACAAGATCCTTATAGAATTGGAGCACGCGGTTGAATATGCCAACACATATTCCACAAATATCAAGGTCGGACAGTTCACGTCACATGATATCTGCCCCACATGCGGACTCGCCACAAACAAGACGGTTATAGGAGAACTTGATGATATCAGGTATTTTAATCATCCCGATCACTTCAACGCGGATATAATGTGGTTTACGAAAGGATATGTCGAATATACCATCCCAAATCTGATACCCCGCAATAACGTGATAACACAGATCTCATTTTCAATGGAGATAAGCTCTGAAGCTCCCGGGATAGATAATAACTGGCCTTCGGACATAAGCTTCTATATTAACGATATATTGGTAGGTACTTGGACTTCTCCCGGGGATTACGGCGATGTGCGCGGAATGTTCACTCCGGACTGGTGGCCGCCGAACTGGAATCAATATGGCCTTCTTAAACTGATAGTTATAAATAAAAAGGGAACCTTCTTAGACGGGCTCAAGATATCTGATGTTACATCCTCATCACTTGCCCTTGATTTCAACAGTACCATCCGCTTAAAAATGGCTGTTGAAGATGATGCGAAGAATATAGGCGGACTTACGCTGTTCGGGAAGAGCTTCGGTAATTACGGACAGGATATAAACGTAAACCTCAGCTACTCCCCGATAACGCAGTCTTAGATCATTCAAAGGAAAATACGGGTCTTGATCCCTTCCACCGGACCGGCATTAGCATTGTATGCCGGTTCGGATTATATAAAGGGTCTCCGCTTATTTCCGTTTCGGTCCTGGCATGATAGACCAGAATATCATTTCCCTCTTCATCTGTGGTAAACGAATTATGTCCCGGGCCGTATACCTTATGTTCTTCAGATGAGCTGAGTACCGGATATCTTTCCTTTTTCCATGAACGCGGATCAAGAAGATCCGACTCCTCATCAGCCTCAAGCATCCCCATACAGTAATGTATTCCAGTATCGCTTGCCGAATAGGTAAGAAATACCTTTCCGTTTCTCCTGATAACAGAAGGCCCCTCATTTACCCAAAAATTGTATCTTTCCCAGTCATAGTCAGGTGTTGTGAGCATCACCTGGACCGTGTCGAGTGTATACCCATTCTTCATCCTTGCAATATAAAGGTTAGATATCTGTTTACCCACTCCAACCTTCTCAGCCCATACGTAATACCAGTTCCCCTTAACCTCAAAAACAGTGGCATCCAATGAGAATGCTCTGAACGAGAATTCATCATCCTCCGCACAACCCATCTTACCCTTCTCGATCCATGCATCCTGCATAGGATCATCTCCTGTACATTCAAGCACATACGGACGTATTGCCCATATATCATCCCGGTCTCCGCCGGAATAATAAATATACCATTTACCGAACAGGTAATGAAGTTCAGGCGCCCAGATGTGGATACTTTGCGGACCAAAATCATGCTTATGCCATATTTCCTTTTCGGCAGCATCTTTAAGACCTTCCAGAGTATCTGATCTTCGCAGCACTATCCTGTCATACTCCGGAACCGAAGCGGTAAAATAGTAATTCCCGCCGTTTTTTAATACAAACGGATCTGCTCTCTGCATTATCCATGGTTTATTGTATTCTAATTCCCTGTCCATCTCTTCTCCTCTCGTATTTAATACTTTACTCCCCATACAGTTGTATTTGCTCCCACGGCACTGAAGGTCATTACATCCGTGTCAGCCTCATCCTTCATTGCGCAGAAAACACCTGAATACTTAACATCATCTACAGTCACCGACATATACGGGGTGCCGTCTTTCATACTCCATGTTCCCGACGATTCCCGGCCGGTCACTGTCCCGTCTTCATTCAAGTACAAGATCACCGGATTTACTATATAATTGCTTATATCAGTTCCCTGGTTGGTTACGAAGTATCTTCCTGTCACGGTCCCCCTGTCATATCCTTCTTCAGATATCGTTTCACCGGATGTCTGATAAGGAAGCTCGCAGGGCCATCCTTCTTCATTCACAAAAAACTGATGAACTCTGGGTGAATGCCCCTCACCTTTATCGTTAAACCTTGTATGATATGCTATATATCTCTTTCCGTCTTCATCTATCATGGCTGAATTGTGTCCTGTAGCCATATATGCTTTATCAAGACCCGGTAACTTGTAATTACCGGAAAGTTTCAGTCCATAAGCTGAGTGTTCCGCACTTTTTTGCGGATATGTACCGTTCATATCAACATATTTTCCATCAGGCTTATCCGACCGGAACACACGGATCTGATAGCCACCGTTACTTGTAAGTTCGCCATAAGAAACAAACAGATAATAGAAATCCGAATCTCTGTCATAAAGTATGTAAGGTCCTTCTATGGATATATGGCCGCCTCCCAGCAGACGTTTACCGTAATAAGCATCTACTCCGTTTGCCTCATCAGCTTCCGGATGTATAACATCCCCCGTAGCCTTATCTATCTCAAGCAAAAATATCCCGCCACTCCAGGATCCGTATACCATCCACAGTCTGTCATCTTCATCATAGAAAAGCGCCGGATCTATTGCATTAGGATAATCCTCAAAATTATATGCCCCGTTTTTGATGTAGTGTTTCACAGCATAGTCTTTATCCACGTATTTGAGCACATCCGTTGCATCTATGCTGCTGTAGTTAAATCCCGAATATATAAGCGGCTTTTGCCATGTGTAAGGTCCTTCCACGGAATCTGCCGTTCCAAAACACAGATTTGAGGCATTCCATGTGGATGTTGTGCAATAGTACATACAGTATTTCTTCATTTCCTTATTGTAAATAACATCCGGCGCCCACACATGTGTGCCCTTGTCGTCTGTTTTTATAAGACTGTTCTTATCTCCCGAATAAGCAAAAGCTTCATCCGCAACCTCATATATCTGACCATATACCGGATTTGTTTTCATATAATTATCCGCTATCATCTCCCAGTTCTTAAGGTCGCTGCTCTTTGCCGCAGACATATGCGAACCGAAAATATAATAGTATCCTCCGTCCTTAAAGATTGACGGATCATGTACCGCAACCCCCGGAGATGATATATTTTTGCATTCTATGCCTTCATAACTTACCCTGTAATCCTGTTCTGCCACTTGTCCCTCTTTATTTTCTTCCTCGTCTCTGACTGCTTCACCGGCGCTGTCTTCTGTCATTTCCGGCTGCTTTACTGCCATATCGCAGCCACCAAACACCATTATTGATCCTGCCACGCATAAACATGCGGCTATGTTTATCATTCCCGATCTTCTCATACCTGTTTTCCCGTATTTCCTCTGATCTCACAAAAAAAAGGCCTATTGGACATAATCTGCCCATATAAGCCTCATTTATCGTTTAGTTATTTTTAAAGTATTTTATATTATAATCAAAGTTTTGTCTATAGTTTTTTAAATTTCTTTACCATTTCTTTTTTGGACAATGCTGCGACCTTGCAAAGCTTCTTACAAGACAGTAACACAGGCAAGACAGGTCCCCTGAATGTTTTTCTCACATGCATCACAGACTTTAAGTCTTGAACCGATAAGCTCACTGTCAGCCCGCTCGTCTTCATCAAGGAGCCGGTACAGCCTGTCTGCATATTCTTCGATATCATCCGGGATATTTTTTACTATCTCACACAATTTGCAAAAGTTATACCTGTTCTCAGCCATATCCCCGATCCGCCATAATCTTTTATCATATTTCGATAATCAGTATAGCATATACGTCTTTTACTTGCACATAAGCCTCATATTTAATAAAATCATATATTAGAAATCCAAAAGGAGTATTCTTATGTTACGTTTTATTTTTTCCGCACTTTATCTGTTATTGTATCTTATAATAACCCTTCCGCTTGAACTCATCCTGCTCATAATAAGCAGGTTCAATAAGCCTTTAAGCGATAAGATATGTTTTTTCATGGTAAAA
>ONRZ01000157.1 GCA_900320345.1 uncultured Lachnospiraceae bacterium
GGAGATTACGATCAGCTTACGCCCACCGATTTTACCGAGTTTGACAAAGCTGATACTGCAGTAAGCTGGTACTACGGTCCGGTTAATTACGGTAAGCCGATATGGATGAGTCCTTATTTTAATTCAAATATTAACGTTTACATGATATCCTACGTTATACCGCTGTTTTACAATGGTGAGTCCGTGGGTATCGTCGGTATGGATATTTCTCTTGAGAACATCAACGGGATAGTTGGTCAGTTAAATGCCGGGACAGAGAAGGGCTTCCTTCTTACCGCAGAGAATACGACACTTAATCATCCCGTAATGGAAGACGGTTCCGAGTTTAATGTGGATCTTGCAGGTGACAGCGGATTTCTTGTGCAGGGCGATGAGGTATTTACGTACAATACTTTGAGAAACGGTTTCAAGCTTGTGCTTACCACTGATAAAAAGTCGGTAAATGCTGAAGCCGTGAGCCTCAGGAACAAGCTTGTTATCGGTTCGCTCGCAGGTATAATATTCGGTATAGTATTCGGGTTCATAGGTATAACAAGGCTTATAGGTCCTCTGAAATCCGTTACGAAGATCGTGGATCAGATGGGGCAGCTGAACCTGCGCGTCGATGAAAATGAGATCGGGCGTCTGTGTAGGAAGAATAATGAGATCGGTCAGATCGCAAGAGCGGTCGGAAACCTTAAGAGCCGGTTGGAAGATGTTGTGACCAACCTTACAGAATCAGCGTATACGCTGGAGAAGACAGTCGGTGAACTCACGGAGGATACGACCAGGACAATTGATATAATGGATACGATAGATTCGGCATGCCGTGATATTGCTCAGGGAGCAATGAGCCAGGCCGAGAGTACGAATGAGGCATCGGTTTCGTTTGAGGAGATGAGCAGTCTTATCACGGAATCTGTGACGGAGGAGATCGCAGAGGTCATCTCCGAGACCTCGGTTTCCGCGGATAAGATAAGGGATGCTGCGGATCTTATAACAAGCATTGCCGGACAGACCAATCTTCTGTCACTTAACGCTTCGATCGAGGCTGCAAGAGCCGGTGAAGCAGGAAGAGGATTTGCCGTTGTTGCGACCGAGATATCGGATCTTTCGGAAAAATCAAATAAGGCTGCTTCCGAAATACAGACGATAATCGAAGAACTTGTTACCAATTCCGAGCAGTCTGTATCCAAGATACGTATAGCAAGAGAGATCACGGAACAGCAGACCACACTGCTTAACGAAGCGATAGAAGAGTTCTCTACAGCCAAGGGAGGTCTTGATGAGAGCATACGCGGTATCTCCGATATAGGAGACACAACGGACCGTATAGACTCATCCAAGCAGACGGTTTATGATGCCGTACACGGCCTTGCATCTATCGCCGAAGCAAATGCGACATCGACAAGAGAGACCGCATCAAGTATTTCGGCAGCGAAGGAATGTGCTTCGGATGTCGACTTAAAGGCGCGTGAATTATCCAAGACAGCCGCAAGGCTTTCCGAAGAAGCGGCCAAGTGGACTATGTAAGGTATCATTGACAAGATATCTTGATAATTTAAGATAGTTATGCTATTATCTAATCGCTGTTTTCTGATAACAAACACACGTGAAACGGAATGTTTTCGGGAAACGGCGATCGGATAAGCCGGCGTGTCGGAATGGCAGACGAGGCAGACTCAAAATCTGTTGTAGGCAACTACGTGTGGGTTCAAGTCCCACCGCCGGCATCATTAAAACCTTGCATTTTGCAGGGTTTTTCTTTTTGCCGGGTGCATTCCGTGCGCACTATCCATAAATCTATATAGCAAACTTCCCTGCAAAGCGTGTATAATAAGAATCGATACAGTTGTTTGGGATCACCGAAACGGTATGACAGGGTGAGGCGGTTTAAGTGGATAAAGAGATAAGAGAACGATTAAAAGAGGATTACGAGCGCTGCAGGGATGAACGCAGGACCAGGCTGCGTACCTATCGAAAATGGATGCGGAAAAGCCTGTTTGAAAACATTGGATTAAGAAAGCTTGATCCGGATGTTCGCCGCAGGCATATAGTAAGGGATGTGCTTATTGCCGTAATGGCAGTCCTCAGCATAGCTATTTACTGGCTGTGCTTTCTTGACACACAGGTACCGGAGCCTGTTTCCGTATTCCTGTTCATATTCTATCTGATCCCCATAGCGCTTGTGTCGATGGCATATGGATGGTATGGCGGTATAGTATGCTTCACGCCTCTGTTTGTTGTTGCCGTTATCCTTTCTCCCGGTAATGCCTATTTTCTGTTTTTTCATCTCATTGCAATATATGTGTTCAGTTATATAAAGGCAAGGGGGGTATGCCGAAGTATATGGCGTACGCTCCTTACGGGTATAGTTTCCGGGCTTGTCATGTCGGCGTTTTATTACCTTATCTTCGTGCTCATAGCCGGAGAATCTTTTTCCGAGGTTAATGCATCCTCGATGCTGATACATCTTTCCAATGTTGTGCCGCAGTCGGTCTTCATATGTTTTCTGATATACTGGTTTGCCAATGATAGAAGCGCCAAATTCAGGGAAAAGATAGGATATCTTGAAACATCGCCGATGTCTCTGATGAGAGAGATGGGAGCGGCGATGAAGGAGGGATACAGGGGACTGTCCGGCAAAATATTTGCACTCCTTCTCACTGAAGCAGTGCTCATGGGTATAGCGGCCGCCTTTTTTGCCAACAGTCTGGTACCAAAGATGATGGAGAGGTACCGTGAAGAGCATATTTCTCAGGTGATGGGCTCGGTGGATGAAAGTACAGGCAGACCGGCCGTGAAGCCTTCGGAAAAACCCAGTAAAAAACCCGATTCTGTCTATGGAGATATTTCGCAGATGACAGGTTTTAACGATGCATTTGAGGCTGCGAGAGAGCATGCGGTGCATGACAGATTCGCGTTTGATGATCAGGGTATCGCTTTTGACTTAAAGCTTATTATGCTCCTTTTATGTGTTATCCATCCCATAGTGCTTGTTGCAAACTATATCGGGCAGATGCTGATTGTCAAGCCTTTGGTAAACATCACCGGCATAATGGAGAAGTTCGGTGATGACGAGGAACAGAGACTGCAGGTCGAACATGAATTATCGGAACTTACCATAAACAGTGAGGATGAGATCGAATCGCTGTATAAGGTGATCTACAGGATGTCGAGCGAGCTTAACAGTTATATCGACGATATGAGGAGAGAACAGCAGCTTAAGGAGGATCTGCGTGTCGCAAAAGCCTCTTCCGAAGCAAAGAGCACATTCTTGTCAAATGTATCACATGAGATAAGGACACCCATAAATGCGGTTCTCGGGATGGATGAGATGATCCTTAGGGAGAGTGATGATAAAGAGATACTGAAATATGCGGCAGATATAAAGAACTCGGGAAGAACACTTTTAAGCCTTATAAACGATCTGCTTGATTTTTCCAAGATAGAAGCAGGAAAGATGGAGATAATCCCCGTTGAATACGAATTGAGTTCGACCGTAAACGATCTTATAAATATGGTGAGGAACAAGGCGGAGGATAAGGGGCTTAAGCTAAACATCGATGTGGATCCGGCCATGCCTCATGTTCTTTGCGGGGATGAGATACGGATAAAACAATGCATACTCAATGTCCTTAATAACGCCGTTAAGTACACACAGAAGGGAAGCGTTTCCATGTCCTTGTCATACAGCGGGATTTCGGATGATGAGATATCACTTAAGATAAGAGTGAAGGATACGGGCATAGGAATAAAGGAAGAGGATCTTGAGAAGCTGTATTCACCGTTTGAGAGGATAGAGGAGGAGAGAAACCGGAATATAGAAGGCACGGGACTGGGGATGAGCATTGTTAAGAATCTCCTTGATATGATGGGATCAAGGCTTGAGGTTTCAAGCGTGTACGGTGAAGGCTCCGATTTTTCCTTTGAGGTAAAACAGAAAGTAATAAACTGGGAACCCATAGGTGATTTTAATGAAACATACATCAGATCGCTTGAGAGTATCGAAAAATACCGGGTAAGCTTTACTGCTGAGGATGCCCGGATCCTGGTTGTGGATGACACCCCGATAAACCTTTCCGTGATACGCAGCCTGCTTAAGGAAACAAAGGTTAACATCGATACCGCATCAAGCGGATCCGAGTGTCTTGAGATGATAAAGGATACAGCTTATGATATCATATTCATGGATCAGCGTATGCCCGGTATGGACGGGACACAGACTCTGCATGCGATGAGGGAGATGAAGGAAGAAGAGAACTTAAGCCATGCGGCCCCTGTTATCATACTTACTGCCAATGTTGTGGCGGGAGCAAAGGAACAGTTTATGAAGGAGGGCTTCAGTGATTATCTGAGCAAGCCCGTGGATGCATTGAAGCTTGAGCGTACCGTGGCAGCATATCTGCCGCCCGAAAAGGTTAAGGAGCCTTCGGAGGGTGATGCTGCCGTGCAGGCACATGAAGATACGGAATTTTCGGACCGGTTTGCCGGGATAGACGGGATAGATGTTAAAACCGCATTGAAAAACTGCATGAATACGGACATACTTAAGAATACGGTACATGATTTTTATGTATCGGCAAAGACCGGGCCGGCAAAGATAGAAAAGCTGTGGCGAGAAGAGAATATCAGTGAATTTACCATAACCGTACATGCACTTAAAAGTTCGGCGAGGCTTATAGGTGCGCTCGATCTTAATGAGCTTGCGGCTAAGCTTGAAGAATACGGAGATAACGGAGATCTTTCTTCGATC
>ONRZ01000295.1 GCA_900320345.1 uncultured Lachnospiraceae bacterium
ACCGGCATGCCGACGTATTTCCTTCCCATGACAACAGGTTCAAAGAAAAAGTGGGCATCAAAGAGAAACGACTTCTGGTGCTGCCAGGGGACAATGATCCAGTCGGCAACAAAGTATCCCGAGATGATATATTCGGCTGACGATGAAGACAGGATACTGTATGTGAACCAGTATATACCGTCGGAACTTACGGGCGGACTCGGAAACAGCACCGTAAAAATATCCCAGTCGCTTTTGATGAGCGGACGTGAAGTACAGTCTCTGTTTGAAGAACATGCGGTCAGTGAAAAATCCAGATGGAAGATGCATTTTACGATAACAGACGGGGACAGGTTCACGCTGTCACTCAGGATACCGGGATGGATATCCGGAAATCCCGTGATCACCGTAAATGATAAAGAGATATCTTTTGATACGTTAAAGATCAAAAAAGGGTATGCTCTTATCGAAGGAATAAAGGCGGGAGATGAGATCGATCTCTTCCTTCCCGCTGCCGTAAGAGCGGAAAGACTGCCCGATATGAAAGACATTGCCGCATTTGTTGACGGACCCATCGTACTTGCGGGGCTTACGCAGGATGTTGATACGATACGGGGTGATCTTGACAAGCCGGACGGGTTTTTATACAGGAATACAGAGCATATTTACGATACTTTTGTCTGGCTCCAGAACAATTACATGACCAAACACCAGCCTAAGAATATAAGGCTGATCCCCTTATATGAAGTTACCGACGAAGCATATACCGTTTACTTTGAGGAAGGGTGAAACGGAGAACCGCTCCCTTTTCATATTTCGATCACGGTATATGTGTCACGCTTCCTTTTTGATTCATAAAGTGCCTTATCGGCAGTTCCGATCAGGTTATTCACAAGCTCGGTCCCGAACGCACCGCCAAAGCTCATGGTTATCCTGACTTCCGGATTGCTTTCGATCTTGATCTCACTCACTGCCGACTTAAGGAATCTTCTATGGTGATATCGAAAAATACCATCATGAACTCATCGCCGCCGTAGCGGATGACCACATCTTCCTTTCGGACAGACTGCTCCAGGATCCCGGCAACTTTTGCGATCGCTTCGTCCCCGCCCTGATGGCCGACCGTGTCATTGATCTCCTTAAAAAGATCGATATCAGCCATGACCACGGCTTTGCATGGTTGATAGACGAGTTTTTCATCCAGGAACCTTCTGTTTCGGATCTTGGACAGGGAATCTATATAGACCTCCGTCTCGAACTCTGATATCTTCTTCTGCTGGGCAAGGTTCTGCAGCTTTGCTTCCGTAGTATCCATACAGCCGTATACTATGTGTGCGATACTTCCGTCTTCATTCCGGTCACCGATCAGGAAGATACCCTCAAACCAGTGATGTGCGCTCTCGCTGTAGAATTCCATAGTTGCCGTCCCATGTTCCTCTATGGCGGCAAGGATCTTATCCTTATCCAGCCATTCATATAAATCTGCACGGAAGCTCTCGGCCACCGATGCGGCAACATTATTCTTAAGGAACTTAAAAGCATCCGGATCCTTCGGGACCATCTCAACATATTCGTTGGTACTTATCATCCGGTAACTCATATCGTTTACATCAATGAATATGGAAAAATTAAAAACTTTTCCGATGGCTTCGATGATCTTTAAATATTCTTCCTTTTCCTGCTGCGCGGTGATATCACGATAGCAGCCCATATAGATCTCAAGTGAGCTGTCGTCTGAACGCCTTATAAACCTTCCTGCTCCGGTAACCCAGATGATACTGCCATCCTTCTTCTGCATACGGTATGTTGCGTGAGTGATATCCGGCAGTTCACGATGAGCTTGCACCGAATCCCAGAACAACTTAACGATGGCTTCCCGTTCTTCCGGAACAAGAGTCTTGACCCAGCTGTCAAACTCATTCGGCAGATCTTCCAGTCCGTCGTAGCCAAGCATCTGCCTGGTCTCCTCATTGAACTCAAAGCTCAGCATGTTCTCATCACGGTCAAAAGTACAGAAATACATACCTGCTCTCATTCCCTTCGCGAACATATCCTCCCTGAACTTTGCGATCCTGTATTTACTGTTTGCCTCATCGATCCTTCGGTTGCACTCGGTCAGAAGTTCGTGCATCTCCTGCGGATAAGCGGACAGATCAAACAACGGCGACAGATCGTCCACTATTATACTGGCTTCA
>ONRZ01000044.1 GCA_900320345.1 uncultured Lachnospiraceae bacterium
AATATGAGTTCCTGCGTTACGAGCAGGCTCCGAGTGACGTTCAGGAGAAGGAAGTTGCCGCAAGGGCAAGCAAGCTCAACGACGAGGGCGGAGAAGACTAAACAAACAGATACAGAGAAGCAGTTACTCCCGGCCGGATGGCCGGGAGTTTTTTTGCTGAGATCATCACGATAAGTCCTTTGAAGCAAATCCGATCTTCACACAGACATTTCCCGATTCGCGTGACAATAACATAAATATTTTATTATATATTTAGTCACATTTAGTAATCTGTTTATTGAAAATGTACAAAATTTGATTTAAAATTACTGTGTATTTTTATACAATTTTGTCTGATTTTATCCGGTGACAAATAATAAGGAGTATGCAATGGAAGAAAGAAATTACTTCAAAAGGATGATTGCAGCATTTATGGCTCTGGTAATAACGGTTACTTATACACCGGCTTCTGTCAGTGTTTATGCCAAAGAGCTTGATGATATTGTGACGGAGCAGGAAAAACCCGAGGATATGTCCATTGATCAGGGAGAAGATGCTCTGACGGAAGAAAATGAGATCGTCACTCAACAGCAGGATGAGCTTGAGGATATCATAGTTGAGCATGTTGAGGATGAACTGACCATGGAACCTGAACTGACCCCGGAACCCGGACTTGAGATCATTGATCCTGAAGGATCAGAAGAGATCATTTCCGGGCCCGAGACGGATGGATCGATCATCGACATAGATATTGAAAGTGAAATAAGCCCTGAATATTCGGAAGGGGTTACATCCTGGGATGGATTACAGAAACTGATAAATCACGCTGCTGATGGTGATACTATCACTCTTTCGAGTGATATCGTATGTACTGACAATGACAGTATCAAGGTGAATGGTAAGACAATAACTCTGGATCTTAACGGTCATAAGATGGACAGAAAACGCACGTCGAGTGATGGCGACGGGCATGTTATTAACGTAAAGGGCGGAGCAACCCTGACCCTTAAAGACAGTGTGGGTACGGGTATGCTGACAGGAGGTTATGCTACCGATGGCGGCGGTATAAAGATCGAGGAGGATTCAACCTGTATTATTGATGGAAATGTAACGATCTCGGGAAATAAGGCAAGCAAGGACGGCGGAGGCATTTATGCGTGGGGTACCCTGAGTATGAATGGCGGCATCATTGCCGGCAATGAAGCAGAGGATGAAGGCGGCGGCATTTATGTGGAAAAAACTGGAAAGCTGGAACTAAGTAATGCAAATATTACAGACAACCGTTCGGATGATGACGGCGGCGGACTGAATGTTCACCTTGCTACGGACGGAAGCATCACAGGTTGTATCATCAAAGGTAACAGATCAGGGACGGACGGTGGCGGACTGAAACTGAATTCGGATAAAAAAACTCTGACTGTAAGTAATACAGAGATCAGTGGTAATACGGCCGCTGACCAGGGCGGCGGGATCAATGTGGATTCCGGAACGCTTGCCATGGAAGGTGGCTCTATAAAAGATAACACTGCCGTGGATGGTGGAGGTATATATAACGATAACAGTACCATCCGGCTTAACAAAGTAACGATAACCGGAAATAAAACGATCAAATATGCCGGTGCGGGCATTAACAATAAGGGTAATGCCACAGTTACTTCCTGCGGGATAAGCAATAATACCTCTGAATTAAGCGGAGCAGGTATTTATACGGAGAACTTTATAACCATAGTAAACTGCACCATAGACGGAAATACTTCACAAAATCATGGGGGAGGCATCTGTGTCGATAACGGCGGCAGGACAGTACTGTCGGGAAACAACATAAGAAATAATACGGGAATTAAGGGCGGAGGCGGCATATATGTAGGCAGCAAAGGCAGCGTGGATATAAGCGGTGTCAATACGATGACGGATAATAAAGTCAGTGATATTTATCTTATTACAGGCAGGAAGCTTAAGATCACCGGCCCGCTTTCTGATGGAAACAGTAAATCGAAATTCCGCATGGTCTTTGAAGCTTCGAGTGGAGTATTTACGGAGGGATTTTCCGAGCATAACGCCGGAGAAGATCCTGTCGATTATTTTGTTCCCGAGAACGGCTATTCTGTTGTTCTTGATGATAACGGAGA
The DNA here is from genome assembly GCA_900320345.1 of uncultured Lachnospiraceae bacterium. Taxonomy (GTDB): domain Bacteria; phylum Bacillota; class Clostridia; order Lachnospirales; family Lachnospiraceae; genus UBA2868. The sequence continues at coordinate 2,109 of ONRZ01000044.1, forward strand.
AGCAAGGTTCATTTCTTCATTATGGGGCAGGCTTCAGCATGATATTGACACAGCATCCGAGAATGCCGTGATAAATCTTGACAACGACTATATAGCCCAGAACGATGATAAAACCCTGACGATCCCGCAGGGAAAGACCTTAACGATCGACTTAAACGGCCATAAGCTCGACCGTGGTCTTAATTCATATAAAGAAAACGGAGAAACCATTACGGTTAGCGGAAATCTGACTATCATAGACACATCAGAAGACGGTGGAGGAAAGATATGCGGCGGTTTCGGAGCCGGAGGCGGAGTATTAGTAAAAGATGGCGGGAGATTTATTCTTGAAAACGGCAGTATAACCGGAAATAACGGCAACACAGGCGGCGGAGGGATACGTGTAAATAATGGGGGCAATATAACCATTAAAGCCGGTAAAGTTGAAAATAACAATGCGCCTGATGGGGGTGGTATTTATTCGGAGGGCGCTGTTGAAATAAAAGAAACGGGTGCCATCAATAGTAACAATGCGGCCGGAAAAGGCGGCGGTATTTATATGGCCGGCGGACAGATAAATAATCTTGCCGGTATTTCGGCTAATCGGGCTGATATAGGCGGAGGTGTATATATCGCGGGCGGTTCTTTGAATCTTAATGGAGGCAGTATCACATCAAACAATGCGAGTACTGAAGCCGGAGGTATATGGCATGGCTTGTCGGAATCGGAGGGTGTGCTGAATATAAAAGGTGCGCCGTCCGTTTTGGGTAATACTTCGATTATCGGCAGAAATATCCTCCTTAAGGGCGGTAATGTGATAAATGTCGCCGGAAATCTTGATGTAGCTGCAGTGGTTGACGTGACAACAGATACAACTGCAGCTCCCATTACAGGAGACCTCGGTGATAATGTGAGTGAAGATAATGCACTTAAGATATTTACTTATGAGGGTAGAAATGACAGGCTTGAGATCAGAACTGAAGATAACGGGAAGAGGATATATCTTAAGAATATCGAAAGCAGTAAATCGATAGACAGCTGGGAAGGATTACAGACTGCCATAAACAATGCCAAAGACGGAGATATCATCACTCTTTCAAATAATATTGTATGTAACAACGATGACAGTATCAAGGTGGACAATAGGAAAGTCATCGTGGATCTTAACGGTTATAAGATGGACAGGAATCGTTCGTCATCGACCGGAGACGGACATGTCTTCAATGTTAAAAATGATGGAGAACTGACATTAAGAGACAGTGCCGGCACAGGTGTGCTGACAGGCGGTTACGCAACCGACGGCGGCGGTATCAAGATCGAGAAGGATTCAACATGTATCATTGAAGGCGGTACGATCAAAGGTAATAAGGCTTCAAAAGACGGAGCAGGCATTTATGTCTGGGGAACTCTTAAAATGACAGGCGGTTCTGTCACAAATAATGAGGCCGCTGATGAAGGCGGTGGTATTTATGTGGAGAAGGATACAGGTACCATATATCTTGATAATGCTATTATCTCAGGGAACATATCATTAAACAAAAATGAAGGATCCGGAGGCGGAGGTCTCATGCTCCGTATCAAACAGGACAGTGTGATCAGCAATTGCACCATTGCCGATAACAGGGCAGTACAGTGTAAAAATAACAGAGGAGTACTTGATCTGGCGCACGGCGGCGGCATTTGCTTTGATGCGCACGGGAAGACACTTACGATCAACAATACGGTCATACGCGGGAACAGTGCCGATGATTATGCCGGCGGGATCTATCTGAATTCCGGAACGATACATATGAGTGGCGGAGAGATGAACGGTAATTCAGGAAATGACGCCGGCGGGATCATGGTCACATCCAATACCAAATTTACTGCGGAAAATGTAAGATTTTCCGATAATGACTCACGTAGCGAAAGCGGCGGAGGTGTTAACAATAAGGGTACAACCCAAATGACTGATTGTACGTTTACGAAAAACCGGTCATCTAAGGATAGCGGGGGTGCAGTTTATAATAAATCCCAAATTACTCTCACACGCTGTACATTCACAGGGAACAGAGCTGATTCCAAGGGAGGAGCTGTGTTCAGTAAGGACGATGCAATAATAAAAAACTGTACATTTGACTCTAACAAGGCGGCACAGGGTGGCGGAATTTATCAGGCTGACAACGATATGATCATCCTGAGTGCCAATATGATAAAGAACGAAGCAAAGTCAAATAATGATCTGCAGGGAAACGGCGGCGCCATATATGTTGAAGACGGAGATACACTTATCGACGGCGGAAATATCACAGATAACAGTGCGCAGCTTTACGGAGGCGGTATTTTTGTTGATGAGGAGCTGAAGATAAAGGGCGATCTTAAAGTTTCAAATAATAAAAATGATAACGTATATCTGCACGATGAAGAAAAACTTAATATAAGCGGAGACATTCAGGGAGCCATAGTGTATGTATCCCTTGAAGATGATTGCGGGACATTCACAAAAAATCTAAAGACGATCGATCCGGAAATGGATCCTGCGAATGTCTTTTTCTCCGACCACGGTTATACGGTAAGAAAAGATGGTAACGGAGAAGGACAGCTCGTGGATACCGAATGGCCCGGTTTGCAGAAGCTCATCAATGATACTGTTGCAAATACAGAGCCCGGTGCTGAACCTGTTCTGATAATAGACCGGGACTGGAAGGGGTACGGAAATGATAAGATGCTTTCTTTACCTGCGGGTAAGAGACTGGTTATAGATCTTAACGGACATACCATAAACATGAACCGTTCAAGCAAGGATAAAGACGGACATGTCTTTATTGTGGGTGACGGCTGTTCTCTTACCATAAGGGACAGCTCTGATGCAAAGACCGGAACGATCACGGGAGGATGGGCAGACAAAGGCGGTGCCATCAATCTTCAGACAGGAGCAGCATGCACTATCGAAAGCGGTAATGTAACAGGCAATAAAGCAGACAAAGGCGGAGCTGTTTATGTTCATGGAGGAAGTGAGCTTACGGTAACAGGCGGAAGTATAAATGATAACGAAGCGGTAAGGGGCGGTGGGATTTACCTTGAAGATGAAGATGCGGATACTGCCAAAGCTGTTGCTGCAGGCGGTATCATCACGGGCAATACAGCTACTGTAGAAGCCGGTGGCATTTTTGTCGGCAAAAGAGGTGAATTGAGTGTATCCGGTACTCCTTTTGTAAAAGGAAATGAGGGAGCAGCAGGAAAGAATATACTGCTTGGTGCCGGTAATGTGCTTAAGATCGCAGGGATTCTTACAAAAGGTGATGACAGCAGCATTGGCGCAAAGATAGATATTTCCGCAAAAAGCTCTGCTTCGACAGGAGGCAGCAGTGCTAAACTGACAGATGGTCTTACAACGTCAGGCAGTGCGGATGATGCGGACAAAATATTCAGTTATAATGAGAAAAGTTATGAGACTGCTCTTGAGATAGAAGACGGCGAGCTTCGTCATAAGGCAATATCGGCAGAAGCCTGGGTAGGTGACTGGAAGGCTTTACAGGATTTCGTTAACGACAGTAAAAACAATGGTAAAACAGTTGCTCTCATCTCAGATATTGATGCTTCCGGGGAAGACTACAGCATTAAAGTTGACGGTGATAATGTTAAGGAAATTACGATCGACCTGAATGGCCATAAAATGGACAGGAAGCGTTCATCATCCTCTGGAGACGGTCATGTTATCAATGTAAAGGACGGTGCAACACTGACCATTACAGACAGCATCGGTACAGGCATCATAACGGGCGGAAATACTGATGATGAAGGCGGCGGTATTAAGATAGAAAAGAATTCAACCTGCATTATTGAGGACGGAACCGTAACGGGTAACCGTTCCGAAGTTCATGATGGTTTCTTAAGTGACAGTAATGGTGATGGCGGCGGGATCTTTGTCAAGGGCAGGCTCATCATGAAAGGCGGTTCGGTAGTAGGTAATTACGCCGAAGACACCGGAGGTGGTATTTACTGTGCGGATAGCGGAACGTTTGAGATCGAAAACGCAGTTATCTCCGGTAACACATCAAAGAACGACGGAGGCGGACTTATCGTCCACCTTGGCAGTGATGCGATCATTAAGAACTCACGCGTGAACGGAAACAGATCCGAGACCGAAGACGGTGGCGGAATGCGAGTGGAGGCCGGGAATAAAACGCTTACCGTTAAGGATACTGAGATGAGCGGCAACCGGGCAGAAAACAACGGCGGAGGCATGGTAATATATGCAGGCAGGGTTGTTATGGAAAACGGAAAGATCTCCGGTAACATATCCGAAGACGGCGGCGGAGTATATAATGATGGCGGCACTATAGAGTTTACGGGTGTTGAGATAAGTGCCAACACTTCTTCTAAAAAAGGCGGTGTAGGAATTAATAACAGGAATAGCGCAACACTCACCGACTGTAATATCATCGGTAATACAGGTGAGGCTGACGGTGGCGGTATCTATACGACTAATGATATGACCATCATCGGAGGTTCGATTAGTGCAAACAGTGTAAAGGGAGATGGCGGCGGAATCTATGTTAAAGAAGGTAAGATAGGGATAACCGGTACCGCGATCGGTCTTAACAGAGCAGGAAAGGACGGCGGTGCCATATTCACCGATGGCGATATTGAACTTAAGGATTGTACACTTAAGGAAAACAGTGCAAATGTATCCGGAGGTGCAATACGTATAAGAGATTGCTCCGTCACTCTTGATAACTGTTCGCTACAGGATAACAGCTGTGCGGATTACGGCGGCGGTATATACATTGATAACGGTGACGCCAAACTTACTGTAAAAGGAGGACGTATAACGTGGAATATGTCAGGACTGTCCGGCAGCGGTATCTTTGTGGATAGCCATACCAAAGATGTTTATAATGTTTATATCAGTGGAAATGCAGAAATATCCGATAATCTCGGAGGAAGTGACATTTATCTGACGGAGGACAAAAAACTCACTGTAAATGGTCCTCTTTTTGCCGGTAAGGGAGACAGTGCCGTATATGCTCGAATAGGAGTCACCACAGAGGATGGTTTGGATACGGCCTTTACCGAAGGCTATATAATAAATAATGAAGGAATCGAACCTTCTTTGATATTTTTCTCAAATGATAAGCATGAAGTATATCTGAAGGACGTTGAAGCGGCTTTTAAGAAGGCAGGCAAGAATGAGGAAGATCCCAATCCGTTTATACCAAAGAGCAGCCAGATGGAGCGCAACTGGCAGAAACTTAAGGGCAGTGACTGGATGTCAGGTCTTTCGGGAGAAAGATACTTAAACGAAGTGAATCTTCCGGGTACACACGATTCGGGAACAGCAAATATCCATGGCAATACAAGTACATCATATGCAGCCTGGATATTAAAAGGTTTGATCACCGTATCCAATCCCCTGGGCGGACTTATAAGTTATTTCTCGGATGATGTGTACACAGCGATCACAGACAGGTATGCAAAATGTCAGAGGCGTTATGTGGATGAACAGCTTCAGGACGGGATACGTAAATTCGACTTTCGGGTAAATACATACCATGCGGACAATATGAGCAGGTCTGATAACGGTAAGGATCTCTGGATAATGCATGGTAAAGATAAATTCATGGGCACGTTTTATGCCAAGGATCATAACGATGATCCGCTGACACTTGCAAAAGTTTTTGACTGGATTAAAGAATTCCTGAAGGAGAACCCGACAGAAACGGTAATAATAGATATCGACTCTCAGGGAATCGATCTGGATGAAGATGAAGCCAGGAACAGGTTACGGAAACACATAAGGGCGCTTTCGCAGGAGATAAACCCCTCGACGGGAGAGCCGTATCTGTATACCGAAGATGGAGATTATACCAAAGGGTTAACGAGATATCCTCAGCTTAAGGAATGCAGGGGTAAGATCATTTACGGACTTAATAATAATGCGGGCATTGAGGGAGGCGTTAAAGATGTTTTCGGAAGCTTTCATGATGATGCCAATACCAAGATTAAAAATCTTAAAGATTTTTATGCAAATAACGGATATGATGATCTGCCAAAAGATGCAAAAAAGGCCGCTTTTGATTATTATATGGTGGCAGGAACCAACGGTACGAACGAGCCAAAGGATACACCGCTTGATATTGCGGATAAGGTACTTCCGGTACTGTTTGGTGATGGAGGTTTACTTACTGACCGTATTGGGAAATTCATCGGCCTTGTAAATATGGATGGTGAAAATACAAAGGTAGCAAGACAGGTATGGGTTACCAATTTCTTTGATGGGATTGAATACCGCACCGTAACAGTAAAGTCAGGTGAAGACGATACGACTCCAAAGAAATATACGGTACTGAAAAACACGCCGATCACGATCCCCGAGTGTATTTATGATGATCCGGATCAGAACGGCAATTATTTCCAGTACTGGAAATCAGCTGATAAATGCTATTATCCCGATGATGCCTTTACCGTGACGGATGATGTTACCTTCACTGCTGTATGGGAAACTTCGGACAGCAGCAGTATTCGTGCAGTCTGGAATGACGGAGATAATGCGGACGGAACGAGACCGACATGGCTTTCGGTAACTTTTACCAAAGAAGGTACGGAACCCGAAGAAAAAGGAGATGTGATTCTTAGAGCTTCAGATAACAACTGGAGAACAAACATTGAATATAAGGTTAAGGGAGTTACGCTGACCCCACCTGAAGGATACGAATATAATATAAAGGGTACTACAATATATCTTACTCATAAACCCGAAAAAACAGTTCATGTTTCCGGAAGCATAATCTGGAATGATAGGGACAATAACGAAGGAACACGTCCAGAACATTATGTAAAATTGGAGCTGTACGCAAACGGTGTTATGGTAAAGATACTGACGGTTAATGCAGATGATAACTGGAACTATGATCTGGGTGATCTACAGCTTTATGATTATGATGAGGAAAAAAATAAGGTGACCAAAATAACCTATACTCTTAAGCAGAAGGATGAAGAAGGAAAAGAGGATATTAAGGGTTATTCCACTTACATAAGCGGACTTAACACAAGCGGAGCGGAACAGGGATTTGAAGTCATCAATACTCTCATATCTTCCGGCAGACTGCTTGAAGGAATTGTAATCTGGGCAGACGAGGATATCGACAACGCAAAAAGGCCGGAATCCGTTTCGGTGAATCTGCTTAAGGAAGGTTCTGTGGTAAGTACAAATAATGTGACCAAGAATGCCGATGGTGACTGGCTGTTCGCATTTACTCTGGATAATGATACTCCCATAGATTCATATTCCGTAACTGAAGATAAGATCGAAGGATATACTTCTACGATCAGTAAGACAGTCAGAAACGGCGATGGGAAAGTAGATGGCGTGGTTGTGATAAACAAGCATGAGAACCATCAACATACTATAAAAGAGATAAGCGAAATATCAAAGGAAGCAACCTGCGATGAACCCGGGGAACGCCAAATATATGAGATTTGCACAGGATGTGCAAAGACTATTTCCGGCAAAACGGAAACCATACCTGCACTCGGTCATGACTGGGGCAAATGGATAACCACAAGAACGGCAACCGAAACACAGACGGGACTTGTGGTGAGAGAATGCAAACGAAACAGTGAGCATGTGGAGACCCGCGAGGTGGCAAAGAAGGGGCATGTACACGACCCTGAAACGGTAGAGGGTAAAGCAGCCACCTGCACTAAGCCCGGAAGTAAGCCTTACTATCATTGCGCAGGATGCGGTTGGGACTTCCTTGATGCGAAAGATCCAGAGAAAACAAAGATTGATATAAAAAAGGGTGAGGCAGTGATCCCCGCACTCGGACATGACTGGGGAGAATGGAAAAGAGTAAAGGAGCCCACGTATACGGAAAACGGAGAAGATGCACGCACTTGTAAGGAGTGCGGCATGACGGAGACAAGAACGGTGAATAAGAAAGAAAAAAAGGAAGATCCCAAGGAAGATCCCAAGGAAGATCCCAAAGAAACCTCCTATTCCGTTACTGCCGGCAACAACCAGAAATGGTACAAGGGAAGTAAGGATACTCTGGACTTTGTCTTCAAAAGATCCGTTGATGATCAGACAACCTTCAGTCACTTCATGGGCATAAAGATCGACGGAAACAATGTTGCGGAAAATAACTACACGAAGGCTGCCGGCAGCGTGATAATCAGGTTGAGCCCCGATTATCTGTTGGGATTAAAAGCCGGCACCCATACGCTTATTGCCGAGTTTGATGACGGAAGTGCAAATGCTGCATTCACGATCGAGTCAGGTAATGCCAAGGACAGCGGAGGGCTCACAGACAACACAGGAAACAGCGGTTCGGGAAGCGGCAGCTCAGGAAACAGCAGTTCGGGCAGCAGCAGCTCTGACAGCAGCAGTTCAAGTGGTTCAAGCGGCGGTAATGACATAATCTCTATCGGGACTGCCGACAACTCAAACGCCAATATAGGTTTAAATACGATAAACAGTACCATAAACGGGGTGAATACAGCCGGCGAAAGTGAGAAAAGCGGAAACAGAAGTGTTCCCGTTACGGGAGATACCGCCAACGTTATTCTCTGGCTGACGATCATGCTTGCATCTTGGATAATAATGATCCTTGCATTCAGATCCGGCAGGAAGAGGCACAGATAAGTTTCTTGACACTGCCGCAGAGTCTGTTACAATAAAAAAAGTTATTCTAATAGATATGTGAGGACAGTGAAATGGCAGAAGCTTATAATCATGCAGCCGTAGAGAAAAAGTGGCAGGAGTACTGGGAGAAGAACGAGACATTTAAGACAGATGTGTGGGATTTTTCAAAGCCAAAGTACTACGCCCTCGATATGTTTCCTTATCCCTCGGGAGTAGGCCTTCATGCCGGACATCCGGAAGGGTATACCGCGACGGATATAATGTCGAGGATGAAGAGGATGCAAGGG
>ONRZ01000204.1 GCA_900320345.1 uncultured Lachnospiraceae bacterium
CACTGCTCGAAGCCTTTGGCTGACCTTGAGATAACAGATACCGAATATGCAGCGCTTGATCCGGATAAGAGGGAGGCGCTAAAAAATAAGGCAAGGGAGGGCGAAAAGGCTCCCGAGGTCCGGGAACCCGCAGTTCAGACACCGGAGGAGAATACCGGTATGCCTGAAACCGATACCAAGGTCCCGGAAGCTGAGACTAAGGCTTCGGAAACCGAGACCAAAACTCCGGAGGCCGAGATTAAAGCTCCTGATGTCGTTCCTCCGACGCCCGCAAATGATGTAAAAAAATCCGAAGAAAAGCCGCGAAGTTCGGGATTGTTCGATATAAATGCCCTGCTCTACGGGAGTGCAGGCGGGGATACTGTTCCCGAAACACCGCCCGTAAGCGCGCCGCCTGTCGATAAAAATGTAGCACAAAATGCGGCACAAAAGGCGGCACAAAAGGCTACCCCGAAATCTGAGCCTGAGCCTGAACCGAGTGCACCTCCGATGGATATAAATGCGTTATTGAAGGCCACTCCTGAGCCTGCACTGAACCGAGTGCACCTCCGATGGATATAAATGCGTTATTGAAGGCCACTCCTGAGCCTGCAAAAAGCGCACCTTCGACAGATATAAACGCACTGCTCAAGGCAACCCCGGAACCTGAGCCGAGTGCGCCTCCGACAGATATTAATACATTATTGAAAGCCACTCCGGAACCGGAACCGGCACCCGTACCTGCGCCGGCACCCGATATAAGTGCGGATACAAACACAGGTGCAGACACAGATATAAATAAAAATACAGAAACAGACACAAACACAGAAACCGAAGCAGATACAAATACAGATACAGACATCAACACAGATTCGATCTCTGCATTTTTCGATATAGGAGACAGCTTCAAGGATCCTTATATGTCCGAAGGAGGCAGTGATGATGAAGATGATAATGCGCAGGAAAATACCGCAGAGGACACTGCCGGACAGGACAGTCCGATCCCGAGCAGCCCAATCCCGGACAGTCCGATCCAGAGCAGCCCGATCCCGGACAATACGATCAGCGACAGTATGATCCGAAGCAGTGCAATGGCGGGCAGGATAGCGGAAACGGGAGCGCAGCTTACAAGTGAGATCGAGAAGCAGTCGGATGAGATAATAGCGGTAAGAAACAACTATCTTAAGATCCAGATCCAGAATCAGCTGCTTGCGGTAGATAATTTCATGAGCATTTGCAAGCTTTCGGCGCTTCAGGATGACGGTGTAGTCGATAAGGATGAGGAGAAACTGTTAAAGAGGCTTGAGAAGGCCACGAGTGATTATAAGAAGGCTCTTAACAAGCTTGTCTGACAAAAATCATTGTAAAACAGGCGGATTTCGCATAAAATGATAAGGTAGCGGCCAATCTGTATATCATCGCGGCACGGACAATAGTACAGTACAGACAGCGGGAAATCGGATGATCTTTGAACAGTTTATAAATATCAGTACTATAGTTTTAAATCTGGCAGGACTTATGGTCAGCCTGTTTCAGTATGTCAGGAAGCCGCGAAAACCCTGGATATATGCGATAGTATTTGCCCTGAGCAATCTGTTATCCAATTATTACTGGGGGATATATGTGCTTGTTATGGGCGATGATCCGAATGTATCGTCCATGTTTGCCTATTTTGGATGGAACGTGGCATTTTTTGTTCTCCCGTTCGTCCTGTATTTTATGAGAACAGAGGAGGAGAAGAGATTCTTCTCTCCGCTATGTCTGATACCCATCCCCATCAATCTGTATCAGCTCAAACTCTACCTTGCATACGGCGGGATATTCAACAATATCTGGCAGAATTTTTTCGCAACGCTTGCCATATGCATGAGCATCAATTCCATAGTCTTCTATATAAAAAATCGCAGGAAAAATGCCCGGGTACCGTATGTATCCTATGCGGTGGCATTTTATATAACCATGGAATATACGGCATGGACTGCATCATGTTTTGACTGGCCGTCTGAGTTCGCTGACCCTTACAACTACGCATCATTTCTGGATATGCTCTGTTATGTACTGATCCCGTTTGCGATCTGTAAAGCATACCTTGTAATGGACGGAGAGGATGAAAATGTCGTTGACAGACGCAGGCAGAATGCGATCGCACCCAGCTACTGCGTGATCATATTTATCCTCGGTACGGGCGGTTATCTGCTCGCACTCTGGATGAAAAGGACACTGACGACCAATGTGGGATCGATAGGTAGAGACAGCGATCCCTACATAATCATTGCCATAATGCTTTTTGCCATCTCTGTTGTTATAGTACTCTTCTCCGCTGCGATAGTGTTTGTTGTGAACCTGATGCAGAAATCAGAGGAGAGTAAGAAATTCAAGGAAGAGATGTTTGTGGCGGAGCGCTCGAACACAGCCAAGAGCGAATTCCTCGCCAATATGTCCCATGAGATCCGCACCCCCATAAATGCGGTGCTTGGGATGAATGAAATGATCTTAAAGGAGAGCCTTAAGGCAAGGGATGATCTGCCTGAGGAACGAGAGGAGATCAGGGCTGTTCTGTCGGATATCTGCAATTATTCAGGCAATATTGACAGCGCGGGCAAGAGCCTGCTGGCGATAATAAACGATATCCTTGATTTTTCCAAGATAGAAGCAGGCAGGCTTGAACTGATCAATAAGGAATATGAACTGAGTTCGGTACTCAATGATGCCAGCAATATGATCGTATTCAAGGCTGCCGATAAAGATATAGAATTTGAAGTGGATGTTGAGGATTCGACTCCGGACGGTCTGTACGGCGATGAGATACGTGTGCGCCAGATCATCACAAATCTGCTCAACAATGCCGTGAAATATACGGACAAGGGATATGTCCGCCTGTCAGTCTTTTCCAGAAAACACGTTGGAGGAGAGGCTGAAAATATGATCGATCTTGTTGCACGTGTGGAAGATTCGGGCATCGGGATAAAGAAGGAGGACCTCGGTAAACTTTTCAACAAATTCGAAAGAGTCGATCTTGAGAAAAACAGCACCGTTGAAGGTACAGGTCTGGGACTTGCGATAACGAAGAGCCTCATCGATATGATGGGCGGCAGTATTTCGGCAGAGAGTGAGTACGGTAAGGGATCGACCTTCACCGTTGTTATGCCGCAGAAGATAGTTTCCGATGAACCCATAGGAGATTTCAAGGCAAAATTCGAAAAGAGCATCCTGTCACTGAAGGCAGAGGAAGAAACCTTCAGTGCACCGAATACCTGCATACTGATCGTGGATGATACAAAAATGAACCTTACCGTTGCCAAGGGCCTTCTTAAGGATACCGATATTGAGATAGATACGGCCTTAAGCGGTAAGGAGGCGATCGTACTTGCCGAGAGAAAAAAATACGATATCATTTTGATGGATCAGCGCATGCCTGAGATGAGCGGTGCCGAAGCAATGAAGAGGATAAGGGAAAACGGCGGTATCAACAAGGATACACCATTCATCTGCCTTACCGCCGATGCGGTTGCGGGGGCAAGGGATAAATATCTGGCGGAAGGGTTCGATGACTATCTTACGAAACCCATAGACAGCCATGAACTAAAGGAAATGATAGCAGGCTTTCTGTCAGATTGATAAGGCTGCCGGTGCTTACGGCGAAGATAAGGATATGTACGAGGAACTGCTGGATTCTTATGTACTTGAATCCGAGAGCAAGATCCCCTCGATAGAGAAGTATTACAGGGAACACAACTGGAGGAATTACGGCGCGGTAGTCCATGCGCTTAAGAGTACATCAAAAATGATAGGTGCAACGGATCTGTCTCAGATCGCCGCCCGCCTGGAAGCCGCAGCGGATGCGGGTGACCTGGGCACGATATACAGTGAGCATGAACCAATGCTCGACCTCTATAAAAAGGTTATAGGATCTATAAGGGCACATAAGGGTGATACGTTATCCAAAGGAACGGCTGCAGGCAACGGTGTCATCCTGGAATTTGCCCCGAAGAAGGATCAATAAGGATAATACTTAAGTAAGGTAGAATGGAGGATCTTATGAAAAATTACACATACACACCCACAGGTGTCTGCTCAAGACAGATAAGCTTCGATATCGACGATGAGGGCAGGATCCATAATCTGGGTTTTGTCGGAGGCTGCAACGGTAACCTTAAGGCGATAGGCCGTCTTCTCGAAGGAGAGGATGCAAAGCATGCGGCGGACATCCTTATCGGGAACGAATGCGGCACAAGAGGCACCTCATGCGCCGACCAGCTTGCAAAAGCCATATATGAGTCGCTTAAGTCCGCTTAGGGTTTTTAAGGAGCGTGACCGTATATGTGGATGTTCATATTTTTACTGACGATCGTATGCAGCATCGTCGGGATCTTTTATCTGACATGGGCGGTAAGGCAGTTTGCCTTTGTTAAGAAACTCGCAGGGGATAACAGGAAGAAGGCATCACTTATCTCGTTTGCGATCATAGCGCTCATGTTCGCGTTCTTTACGGTCGTTATGTCGATGGTCAATGCCATCGTCATACTTCTGTTCGTGATAAGCTTCAGGCTGATCTTCGGGCTTATCGGGATCATCGTTAAGAATTACCGTAAGAAACCGTTCAAGACTTACTGGCAGGGATGGATGTCTCTGCTTTTCTGTGCTGTCTATCTTATCGCAGGCTGCATAAACTGTTTTCATGTCGATCCTACTATATATGATCTAAAGACGGATAAAAATATCGGCGGGCTTAAGGTGGCGATGTTTGCGGATTCGCATCTTGGGACGACTTTTGATGCGAAGGGTTTCGGGAAGCTTCTTGATGAGATAATGGCACATTCTCCGGACATAGTGCTCATCGTCGGGGATTATGTTGATGACGGCACGGAGAAGTCCGAGATGATAAAAGCGTGCGAAGAACTGGGCAGGATCGATCCAAAGTACGGTATATGGTATGTCTTCGGAAACCATGACAGGGGATACAACCGGAACGGAGAGGATGATTTTACCGGAGAGGATCTGGTAAGGGAACTTGAGAAAAATCATGTGCATGTTTTATCTGACATGACCGAACTTATAGATGACAGGTTCTATCTTGTGGGAAGGGAAGATGCGAGCAGCAGCGGACGCATGGGGATCGAAGATCTCGTGAGCGGACTTGACCCTGAAAAATACATGATAGTCATGGATCATCAGCCGACAGATTATGATAATGAAGCTGCAGTAAAGGCGGATCTGGTATTGTCGGGACACACCCATGGCGGCCAGGTATTCCCTGTGACCTATGTCGGTGAATGGTTTGATATAAATGATAATACATATGGATTTGAGAGACGGGGAGGAACGGATTTCATCGTAACATCGGGGATATCGGACTGGGAGATACTGTTTAAGACAGCTACCAAGTCAGAATATGTGATCATAAACATCGACTGATCCGGTGGGATGAGATATATGACGGAAAAATGGTAATGCAGGATCCAAAGCTGCCCGATCCGGCAGATAAGGAAATATATTCGGTGATAAAGAAACATTGGGACAGCATAGCAAAGCCGCTTGACGGACTCGGCATCTATGAAGGGATCATAGCCAGGATCGGTATGATCCAAAGGACACAGAGGCCATCCGTTAAGAACAGGACTTTGCTTGTTTTTCTGTCCGATAACGGGATAGTGGAAGAAGGAGTATCCCAGTGCGGTCCCGAAGTGACGCACAGTGTTGCCGTGGCGATGGCGCAAAACAGATCGACAGTATGCATAATGGCAAAGGAAGCGGGAGTCAGGGTCTGCCCGGTGGATGTCGGAATGGAAGGCAGCAGGGTGGAAGGCATCATGGACAGGCGGATAAGGAACGGCACAAGAGATTTCTTAAAGGAACCCGCAATGACGGAGAATGAAGTGCGTACTGCCATGGAAACCGGCTATGAAGCGGTAGGGCAGCTTAAGGAAGAAGGTAATGATGTCATACTGCTCGGTGAAATGGGCATAGGAAATACCACGACCGCGACTGCGGTGTCATGCGCGCTCTTAGGACTTGATCCCTATGAAGTTACGGGAAGGGGTGCGGGCCTTAGCGATGAGAAGCTGTCGCATAAATGTGATGTGATAAATGAGGCTCTTAACAGATACACATATGATGCGGATGATGCAATGAAGATACTTACATTGTTCGGCGGATATGATATAGCGGCGATGGCCGGAGCGGTAAAGGCGGGGAATGAACTTAATATTCCCATCATCCTTGACGGTCTTATAACATTGTCGGCCGCTCTTGCCGCGGAACGTATTTATACAGGGTGCAGCAGGGCATGTGTCGCTTCGCATATGCCAAAGGAACCCGTGGGCGAAAGGATAATGAAGGAACTGTTGTTAAGTGCTCCGATAAATGCGGGGATGGCGCTTGGTGAGGGAACGGGAGCGGTACTGCTGATGCCCCAGCTTGATGTGTGCATGGCCCTTTACGATAACGGCAGCAGATTTGACGGGATAGGAGTAATGGCGTACGAAAGATACAAATAGGATGATTTTCGTGATATACTGATGGTTATGGATAAGAAGATAGTATGTCCGTCCTGC
>ONRZ01000105.1 GCA_900320345.1 uncultured Lachnospiraceae bacterium
CCGGTATTTGCCTGTGTATATGTCTTAACGGGTTATCATCTGTACAAGGGTCTTGAATATATCAAAGGAAAGGCACGTAACCTAAATATCATCGAACTGATCCTCATGCCTGTCCTTCTTGCTCTTGATATCTATATAAACACTCTTAACCGTCCTGTTGATTTCCGTTCTCTTGTGCTAAACAATTATCTTCTTTATTATATATGCTCTGTCTGCGGTTCCGTGTTCATCATACTCTTAAGCCGTGCTCTTTCACGTATCCGTGGCTTTAAAAATACAGCAGGATCCTCATCTTCCGAAGCAGAAAAATACACCGCCTTCCCCTTTATAAGGTTCTGCGGTGTCAATTCGCTCTTATTCATGGCTGTCCATAACAACTCCGAGATCATGAAACTTGCCCTTCTTGCAGCTATGTACGTAAACCAGTATGTTACCAGGGCACGCGGTTATATCAGCTATGCGGTAGTGATAGCCGTATATCTTATATACACTTCCCTTACCATACTTTTGATAAACAGGTTCTTCCCCTTCCTCACCGGCAGGTCCCGGCGCGGATGATATACTTGCATATCGGATTCCCTTCGGCCGAGAACCTTTCTTCATACTCGGTCATTATATTGCCCTTCATCATCTCTTCGTCATTATGAAGGTCATACGTAAGCTTAAGTATTTCCCAGCCTGCTGCCGGAACCTCATCAACGGCAAAATCAAACAGCTCCCTGTTATCCGTCTTAAACTCAAGCACTCCGCCGGCCTTCATGATCTGTGTATATCTGTTCAGGAAATTGCACGACATCAGGCGTCTTTTGGCGTGTCTGTCCTTTGGCCACGGATCCGAAAAATTAAGATATATCCTGTCGATCTCATCCTCTGCAAAAACATCCGTGATATATTCCGCATCCATCCTTATGAACACAAGGTTTTTAAGCTCATTTGCCTCCATTTTCTGGATAGCCCTGAGCAAAACGCTTGAGTATTTCTCTATCCCCACGTAATTGATATCGGGGTTCATTGAAGCAAGCTCCGTTATGAACCTTCCCTTTCCCATGCCTATCTCGATATGTATCGGACGGTCATTTTCAAATATCTCCTTATTCCAGCATCCTTTGTATTTTTCAGGCTCATGCACCACATATTTGTTTTCTGCTATGAATTCCCTTGAGCCCGTTATATTCCTAAGTCTCATACTTCCTCCAAAACATCATGGTGTTCTAAGTATATCATTTCTTTTGTGATTAGGTAACCTCTGTTTAATTGCTGTTTTATTCGTAAAAACTCTTTGGCAACCGGGCTGTTTTATTGTATGATGTAACTGTCCGGAAATACTATCATTTCGAGGTCCTATGAGATATTTAAAGAGATCCTTTTTTTTCATAATAATAAATATCTTACTGTTTTCACACTGCATACCCGTTTATGCCGTGAACACCAAGCCTACCGCCGAACAGAAGGCCGCTGCGGAGGAGCGCAAGTTCCTCACCGTTGAGAGCAATGAGTGGAAGGGCTGGCCCGAAGGTCCCGTGCTTGGTGCCGAAGCTGCCATACTCATGGATTTTAATACGGATACCATCCTGTATTCCAAGAATATCCATGAACAGCTCTACCCTGCCAGCACTACAAAAATGATGACTGCTCTTCTTACGATCGAAAACACTTCAATGGATGAGATAGTCACATTTTCCCATGAAGCCATACACAATGTTGATTCGGATTCCAGCCGTATCGGGATCGATGTCGGAGAGCAGCTCACGGTAGAACAGTGCCTGTACGGTCTGATGCTCGGTTCAGCCAATGAAGTAGCATATGCCCTTGCGGAACACGTTGCGGGAAGCCTTGATGCCTTCGTTGATATGATGAATGAGCGGGCGGCAGCGCTTGGCTGCAATAATACGCATTTCATAAACGCCAACGGACTCCCGAATGAAGACCATTATACCTGTGCCTACGATCTGGCCCTGATCGCCAAGGAATGTTACCGCAACGAAGCCTTCGCCAATATATCGGGTACGAGGAATTACACTATACCGGCAACCAATATCCAGTCCGAGGAACGTATCATGGATAACCATCATCTGATGGTACAGGGCTTCAGATATGAATACAACGGGTTCATCGGGGGTAAAACGGGTTACACCAAAGACGCAAGACAGACACTTGTAAGCTGTGCCGAACGCAACGGTATGCGCCTTATCTGTGTCATTATGAAGGAGGAAAGCCCGGATCAGTTCATAGATACGCAGAAGCTTTTTGACTACGGCTTCGACGGCTTCCAGATACTTAATGTAAAGGCAAACGAGACCAGGTATACGCTGGACAGTTCGACCTTCTTTAAAACAGACTTAGATATCATGGGCAGTTCGAAACAGGCCCTTGACTTAAATGATTCGGGCACGGTGATAATCCCCAAGACAGCCTCTTTTGAGGATGCTGATGTTGAACTCACCTATGCCGACGGGTCGGAAGGATATGTAGCGACTCTTGATTACTATTTTTCCGGAAACCATGTCGGCTCTACTACTCTTGATTATGCACACAGTGATAAGGAAGTGTTCGAATTTGCGAATGTGCTCAGGGCATCTATGGAAGGTAATTCCCCGCAGGCCCTTAAGCGAAACAGGAATGTGGTATTCGTAAATGTCCGCAGGATAATCATCATCCTTGCCTCCGTGCTCGGAGCGATCCTTATCTTCCTGTTTATGAAATCCTTTATCTTAAGCTATTCCTATTCCGGCAGGCATATGAAGAATGTAGAAAAGAAACGCTATAAAAAACGAAAAAAGAAGATGAAATTATAAAGAGAAGGCTTATTCGGCCTTCTCTTTTTTCATATGTCGCTTCTCCATCCGCTGGAGCCTTAATTTATCCTGTTTTTCTCTTATCTCTTCGGCAACATCCTCGCCCACAAGCTTAAGAGTCTTTATGACATATACGTTTCCGTCATCCGCTTTCTTCATCCTTACCTTGCCCTTAAGATATCCATGCTTCCTGCAATAAGCAAGGCTGAAATAATTCTTGCCGTTTACCGAAAACCACTTGATCATCTTCTTTGCATTACGTCCGCAGAGATAACATTTCGTCGAACTTACGGCTTTATCTTCGATCGCGGTATTCTTATCCGGAAATTCGCGGGAGATATATTTTGAATAAGTCTTGAAATTGGCATGTATCTCCTGGCGCTTATTCTGCGGTACCATAAAGACATCATAAGATACATATTTCTCGATCTCCGGTTTGAACGCATCTATTATCTTAAACACCTTGGCGGTATAATACGCATCCGAATGTGCCCGGTGAAATGGTATATCCTTCTCTATATGAAGATAATCGACCGCCCATTCAAGTGCGCGCCTTATCTTCCCGTCTTCATAGGTCATGGAGAAGAACTTCTGGATGTCAAAATACATCAACGGTCCCTTCGACAGCTCATCCATTCCGTAATAGACCATATTTCTCTGAAGCTCCGTAAGATCCAGCGTTCCCCAGATACAGAAAACATAATCCCTTCCGCACCATTCAAGGAACTCCTGCATAACTTCGGGAAAAGGACGCCCTTTCTCAAGCTCTTCCTTATCCATATTTATTATCTTGGTGGTAATATAATGAATGGTATGATAAATCTGCGGCTTGATGATCTCATCAAAATCTCCGATGACCTTCATCCTCCGGTTAAGCTTGACAGCACCGATCTCAAGTATCTCAAACGGCAGACCGTAATCTTTTATGTATTTATCCGAAGCCTGATTCCATTCCAGGTCAAGTACGATATAATTCATAGGCTCTATTATACTATCCGCTTATGATTATTTCAATTATCGTTCTTATCCCTATGTCTTGGTTCTTCTCTTTCTTCATTATATCTCCGCCTTAAATCTTCTCTTTCAAGTATGCATCTGAATGCATCGATATTCTTTACATTCCTGTTTCTCTCATACTCTCTTCTTATCCGCTTATACAGCGGATATCCTCCGTGGGTTATCGCATTTTCCACGATCTTTCTGCTCCTTATGTTTATAAAGGTATTAAGATCCATGGCTTCATAATCCACGGTTTCCGGATGATACAACAGTTTATACACGATATGATCCCTTACCATATCCTCCATAGGCCTTAAATCGATATAGTCATCTATATGCAGCATCATGATATCCCTTACGATGCTGTCATATCTTTCTCTGTTATTGTCATTATAAAGCCTGCCCAACAATAACCTGATCCTGTCGGTCACTTCTTCTTTTCTGTCTGTAAAATAATTCGTCTCTATTCCTTTTACCAGTTCCTCAACCGACAGGTTCTTTATATCGATCCTTATCTTTTCCTTTATATTGGGACAAACCTGATGTGTCATGAAACAGAGCATGCTCATGTCCGTTGCCGGAATATCACTGTAATCCAGTATAAGGTTTGAATCATATTCATATGCCTGATACTGAAATATATATATGCTCAGTGCCAGGATGAATTCGCTCTGTGTAAGAAGTTTTATTATAAGTCCCTTATTATACTTAACTCCCTGTTCCAATGCGTAACGGAAAAGCTCCTTGTGAAAATCACTGAAAACACTTTCCCAGAGATCTCCGTACTTAACCTCGCAATAGGCCCGAAGGACTATTGCGATATTATGAAATTCCTCGATCATAGCCTCCTCGACATAACCCTTTTCTTCAGTCCTCGGGTAACTGTAATCGATGAAATCCATGATATCCGACTTGATCCTGTCAAGTGATCTTTTATCGGTAGGGAAATCACATATCCTTCCCTCAAAGATCAGCTGCACCAGACTTCTTATCCCCCTTCGTTCTCCTGCCTTATAAACAAAAGGCAATGGTACTTTCTTCGGTACCTCTTCCATATACTTCTCCTCCTGATTCAGATAGCCGTATCCCTGTCCCCAAGTCATAAGGATGGGATATTTACACCAGTTACTGAATATTTGCCAAGTACGGTTCTTATCTTATCTGCACATCACCTCCGTTTTGCCGCTTAACAATGAACTGCTCCTTAAACGATTAAATGTGACAATTTTATCCAATAATAATGCGATATGCAACAAATTAATGCGCATATCGCATACAACATAACATATTGTGTTTACTATTACAAGGGATTATCGGATTTTTTTCAAAACCGGATGGGGCAGTTACTGTGAAAATGTACCATAGCCGGCTATTGCCTCGTCTATGGTCATTTCGCCCTTTCCTACAAAATAAACTGCCATCCTTAACTGTATGACCGCATCATCTGTTAATCCTATCACTTCGGGCGACAGGATCCGGGATTCCGGAATGTCTCCGAATGCCGCATATATACTGTTAAAAGACAGGTCCTTCGTCGGTGACATCAGTCCCTTGTTCTGCGCCATCCTATTAAGTTCACGCGGCGTTATAAGGAAACGCATAAATTCATTGGCCATATCCTTTTCCGCACTGTCTTTGTTGACTGAGAACTGCAGATTTGACATGTCAAGGAAAACGGAACCTTCATCCGACATGGGAACAGGGACAAAGGTATATGTAAAGGGGTTTGCGATAAATGCCTCGGAACGGCTTTCGCGTTTCGCGTTTTTTGGTTCCGGAAACGGTATCTCCCGAGCAGGCCATCATGGGTATATCACCTTCAAAAAATCGAAGGATAACGGCATCATAGTTGTTCTCGATCTCATCACAGGCATCAAGATCCACACCGCTGTCACTTAAGAACTGCTGTATTTTTTCAAGGGACGGCCGTAAATACTCGCCGGCTGAAGGATCAAGTGAATTGAGCTTTTTAACAGCCTCTGCATCATTTGCCACTGTCTCACAGAAGAACGGATAGATCGTCAGAGAAAAAAGAGAGGTCGTCTCCTGCTGAGTAAAACCCATTATCGGATCTTCATATCCTTTTTTACGAAACGCATCACATACATCCACCAGTTCCCGATAGGTTGTCGGAACACTAAGGCCTTCCTTCTCAAAAAGACTCTTGTTAACAAGCATACCGTAGGTATTTGAGAAAACAGGGACCATCGGAAGTGTTCCGTCATCTGTCTTAAGGATTATATTGCTGCGGATACAGTCAAGATCAAGACCTAACTTGGGATCTGTCAGATCCTCGGCATGATCGATAGAGGATCTATACTGATCTCTTCCGTACATCCATGAGTAATTAACATAGATGTCGGGTGCATCGTTTCCGTTTAGGACCGTGCCGATCATGTTGTTATAATCATCAACCTTTGTATAAACAAGTTCCGCATTGGGATAATAATCGTTGAAATTATCGATCTCCGCCTCCAATGCCTCAAAATTGTCATAACCGCCGGCAATGACTAAATGACAGCCGGTCGAAGTATCAAGTGACGGCTTAAAACCTTCCTCAACTGCCACTTCCTGCTTCTTTGAGCCGCATGCAGCCAGACTTAAGATCATCAACGCCGACAAAAACATACACATTATTTTTTTCATTATCATCCTCTTCCTTCCTT
>ONRZ01000117.1 GCA_900320345.1 uncultured Lachnospiraceae bacterium
TAAGCACTTCCTCGGTGTGCTCCCTGATATATGCAAGGTTCTCCTCTTTGCCTGCGTTCTCCAAAGCCAGCGCACCTTCCGAAAGTTTCGCGGCTCCTATAAGCATTGCCGAACTTTTTAACGCATGCACCTTTATCGTGTAATTCTCCCAGTTCTCACTATCATAGAATCCGCGTATCTCATCGCTGTTCTCCCGGATCGAGTCATAGAAGACAAACAGCATTTCACGAAGGTTATCCTCGGATCCGCTGTTTTTAAGTGCCTCCTTTCCGTCAACACCGGTGATCTTCTCATACCACTTTGGACTCTCAGGTCTTTCCTCCTTCGCGGGAGCTTTTTTCACCGCTCCGAAAGCCGGCTCGGAAGACCTATCCGATCCGGGTGCATCCTTTAAATGATCAAAGGTTTCTCCGAATCCCGCCGGCCCCTTATTCTGCATAAGCATCCTGCTCAATTTAAGTTCCTGTACACCCTTTTCAAAATAAACCATTGCCATGGAACCCGGGCCGTAACTTAACGCAAAAGTAGCGGATGCCTTTTCAAAGACTATGTTGTCAAAAGCGAATCTCCTGCTTATATGCTCTTTTACCTTCCCAAGCTCTTCTTCATCCATATCCGCATAGAGCACCAGCAGCAGATCGGATTCCGGTTTTGCCAGCTTCGGAAGGGCATGATCAACATAAATTTCATAGTTGCGTACCATATTATCGCCCAGGGTAAAGCTGCCAAATCTGTATTTCCCGTCATATACCTTTACAAACGGTCTTATGCTCATAACCTTTACGATATTATGAACTGTACGTATTACCATATCTCTCTTTCCGGTAAAATACGATCCATCCGTTATAAAGCTTACACGCAGCCTCGACTTTACGGCTTCCAGTTCCTCTATGATCTTATCCGGCGTACTGCCCTGTACGCTCATCCTGTGTGCCAACAGCACGAGCAGACCTATAGCTCCGGAAACAGATCCCGAATCAAATACGGTTACATTGCCATACGCCTTAGCTGCTGCTCTTGCCCTGTCATATTCATCATTTATGGCAGACGAAGCCGTTATATATATGACGTTATGTGCCTTCTTAAGCTCAAGCCCGAAAAATCTCTCAAATTCTATGACGGAAGGAGGTTCCGAATTAAACCGGACGCCTGACCGCATATATCTGAGTACCTCATCGGCACCTGCTTCCGTGCCGTCATAAAATACCCTCCCGTCTGCATGAATGCTGTAAGGGATCGTGTCTATCTGCTGCTCAAAGATAACGTTCATAGGAAGATCGCAGGAAGTGTTCGTGGCTATGATGACCGGTATCTTGTGACTGCGGATCCCGGATGTATTCATCTTAAGGCCGCCGAAATCAAAAGTAGCCTTTTTTATGACCTTACTCTCCGGCAGATGCAAAAGCACGGTCTCTTCCAGCTGGCGTCCCGTCACAGGCTTTACAAGATATCCGTCAAACCCGCTGTTCGTGTATAATTCTCTTTCTTCGCTGCCCGCATTGGCGGTAAGCGCGACGATCGGCGCCTGATTGTTAAGCCCGCCCGACTGCTTTCTTATAAGCTGCATGCATTCGATACCATCCATTTCCGGCATGAAATGATCCATGAATATCAGATCATACCCGACAGAGATGGTCATGGACAGTGCCTCTTCTCCGCTCATTGCGGTGTCAATGGCTATACCCGTTCCTTCGAAAAGTTTTTTCTCAACCATGAGGTTCATCTTATTGTCATCAACGATAAGTATCCTCGCATCCTGTGCGGTGAAGCCGGGCTCGTATCTGCCATCCATTTTATTACCCGATATACCGTTTATGCCTATCTCTCCTACCGCATCGGAATTCGTCACCTTCTGCCACAGCGATACCATAAAGGTCGTTCCCTGGGTATAAACGCTGTTCACCGTGATCTTGCCTTCCATCAGGTCGACAAGCTGTTTTACTATGGACAGGCCCAGTCCCGTACCTTCTATCCCGACATTCTTCTCCTCGTCAAGCCTCTCGAATGCATTAAAAAGATATGGCATGGCATCCTGTTTTATACCGATGCCCGTATCGATAACGGAGAACAGGAGCAATACACTGTCCATTCCCGAATCTTCTTTTTCGATCCTCAGAGTAACCGAACCTTCCTTCGTATACTTGACCGCATTATTGAGCAGATTTACCAGGATCTGCTTGATCCTTATCTCATCTCCGAATAATTCCACGGGTATGGAAGGATCGACTTCAATCCTGAATTCAAGTCCCTTCTGCTGAGCCCCCAGCCATATCATATTTACGATCTCCGAGAGCATGGACGAAAGACTGTAGTTTACCGGTACTATGTCCATCCTTCCGGCCTCTATCCTTGAAAAATCCAGGATATCGTTTATGAGCGCGAGCAGCATCCTGCCGGCTCCCTGGATATTCTCGGCATCCGTCTTTATCTCCTCGGTCGCATCCTCATTTCTGAGAATTATCTCGTTAAGACCGAGGATCGAATTGATGGGCGTTCGTATCTCATGGCTCATGCTTGAGAAAAAGCGCGTCTGCGACCTGTTGAGTTCCTCAACCTTACGTGTTTCCTCCTTCGCCCTGTTGTTCTCCTCCATAAACTGACGGTTCTGGAACCACGTCATGATAAAACAGACAAGACCTACCTCGATAACGGCAAGAGATGTGTCAATGTAGAAGATCCATCTTGTGTACGGCTTGAAGATCTCCGGATGCAGATATTCTATGATAAACATGGCAAACACCATCACCGTTAACAGAAACAGGTTGATGATACGCCACCAGCCCGTCATTACAAGGCCAATGTACAGAAAATAGAACACATACCAGAGGATAGCCGCGCCTTCCGCGCCGCCTGCCTGCAGGAAGATCACAGGGATCGCTATCATGATGATCAAAGACGTGATCTTGATCATTATATCGAGCTTGTTATGCTTAATACCCAAATACGATATAAAAGGTATCAGGATTATAAGCCCGCCTATGGCTGCCATTTCCACGGGGTTTCGGTTGTATATCCCGTCTCCGATAAGCGCGACCAGCAGCATTCCGATCGAAACAATGAGCATCAGGATGTAGACACGTTCGTTAAGCTTGCGTTCGGGAACAAGCCTCCTTTCTTACCCGGTATTATCATGGGCATCAGTCTGTTTATCGTCCTGTCAAAATCATTTATGTTGATCGGCTTGCTTATGAAGCCATCGAAGCCTTCGCGAAGAAACATCTCCTTGGCTCCGCTCACCGCATTGGCCGTAAGTGCCACTATGCATATATTTCTGCCTTTCTGAGCGGCGGAATCCCTCAAGTGTCTCATCGCCTCTATACCGTCCATTTCCGGCATCATATGATCCATAAAGACGATATCATAATCATTTTCCGCAAACTTAAGTATGGATTCCCTTCCGCTCTTTGCGGTATCAATGATCATGTTATATCCCTTAAGCAGCCCGGTTGCCACGATAAGGTTCATGGGTTCGTCATCAACGACAAGAGCCCTTACGCCGTCAAGTGCAGGTTTTCTTGACGCCTCGGAACCCGCCTGTATGACAGGTGTCGCTTCTCCGTTTAAAACCTTCATTACGGGACATCCGTACAGAGGCTTTGATAATACGATCACGCCGCTGCCTTCTGCCGGAGCAAAGCCCGTACCCGCCGAAACAGCTACCTTTATGCCTTGTTCAGCCAGTCCGTTAAGATATTCCCGGGAGCCCATATATTCCTCCTCGCCCATAAATACATGGGTGATATCTCCGTTCTCTACAAGCCGTTTAAGCTCTGCAAGGCTTGAAGCCGAATACAGGTTGATATTAAGCCCCGATGCCATATCCGACGCCATATCCCTGTAAAAATGCATAAGCTGTGCAACCTTGTATTTCCTTGGGAACACGAAGAAGGCAACGCTGTATTTACTGCTGTCCCCGGTACTCATGCAGGGTGACGGATCGATGACTTCCTGGGCTATGCTTATGCGTACCGTAGTTCCTTCGCCCTTCTTCCCCGAGATATTTACAAAGCCGTTCATAGCACGGACAAAGCCGTATATAATGGAAAAGCCGAGTCCTATACCGCTCGCTCTTCTGCTGCGTCCCTTGTCTCCGCGATACAACCCCTTCGATATCCTGTCCATATCCGATGCACTGATACCGACTCCCGTATCCTTCACCTCTATCACGAGGTTGATCCCGTATTCTCTTTTTATGGAGGTTACCTTAAGAAAAATACCGCCCTTTTTCGTAAACTTAACGGCATTGTCAAGAAGATGCCAGATCACTTTGTTTATCTTGCCGGAATCGCCCTTAAGCATTGCCGGTACACACGGATCCAGATCTATGACGAGATCGAGGTCATTCTTCTCCTCCGTGACCTCGAAATTCGTGATTATATCGTTGAGAAGGGATGTGATCATGTATTTGTCTTCTTCAAGGATCACTTCCCCGCGTTGTATCTCGCTGTAATCCTGGATATCCTCTATCTGGCGCGACAGGCGCAGCCCGGCATCCCTTATCGTTTTTATATCATCCCTGTTCTCCTTCTTAAGGATCATCGAAGACATGCCGTTTACCACATTTACCGGCGTTCTCAGTTCATGGGAGATATTTACAAGGAAATCCTCAAGTTGTGCCCGCTCCGTTTCCTTTTCTTTATTGCGAAGCTCCAGCTCCCCGCTGTCCATACGATTGTTCTTGATCGCGTCATAGAGACCTTTATAAATACAGAACTCACAGAGAATATGAAGCGTCAGTTTGGATACGGTAAGGATATCAGGCGTCAGCATACCGGTCCTAAATCCCATGATCATCTGCAGGACAAAAAGACAGATGCATTCAACGAGCATGATCGTGATAAATTCTTTTCGCTTGAACAGCGTAACATTTACCATGACAAGTGCGGATACCACCACTATCTCAAATGTACTGGTCAGATGTACGCCATGGTAAAACGAAAGAAACATAGACAGGATAAGATAATAATTTTCACGGAAAGTCCATGAACCGTATTGGGTAAAATGCATGAACCATGCCGCGACCATACCGCATACGATAAGGGGCGGAACCCAGAATTCCCACCCGAGAGAAATACTGCCTGCGATCGTACCTAAGCAGGCAATTGTCATGATGCCTACGACCGTGTTATGTGCTCTGGCCTTCTGATTGGAATTATCGTTCATAATTCCCTCCTAATCTCACGGCTTAATCTCCCGTGTTCAGTAAACGCCTGTCGACACCGGGAGCCCGGTAGTATTCGCGCTTTGCTTCATACATCCTTTTATCCGCTGTCCTGATCAGCGTTTCCATCGTTGCCCCGGGAAACTCCTTATGCGATGCATATCCGACAGACAATGACAATTCCCCGACATTTTCACCTGTCCAGTTTTTTGTTACGGTCTGCAGTTCATCCGCTATTCTGTCAATACTGTCCTCTTTAGTATGTATAAGTGCTGCAAATTCATCTCCGCCTATACGATATACTTTTCCGTATTTTTCAAAGACTTCACACAGACACCTGCTCGCACCGTTTATGAGTTCATCTCCCGCCGAATGGCCCTGTGTATCATTGGTCTGCTTCAATCCGTTAAGATCGACCGAAACATAAACAAAATCATCCTCCATCATTTCGGCCGACATTTCGGAAAGTGCGATACCGTAAGCCATCCGGTTCAGTCCTCCGGTCAGCCGGTCTGTGTTTGACAGATGATAAAGGATCCTGTTCTTTTCACGTAAGTTCAGCAAAACATTGGAAAATAAGCCTGCGAATCCCGAAATTATCAGAATTACCACTGTGGCAACAGTATGACGCAAAGGCGAAACCCAGCCTTCCTTCGGTGACACCGCAAGCTCCCATGTCAGATTTCTTATCTTGAACTGTATTTTTTCCGGATGCGCATCAAGCAGACCTCCTGCCTGCATGACATGGCTGCTGCCGTCCTCATCAATATAGGACAGGGCATAATCAACCCCCATGCCTTCCAGATTATCAAGATTTAATACACCCATAAGATTATCATAATCGATCGTGACCGTTACAATGCCCCAAAGCCTTTCTTTATCGCCGTCTCTCAGTATGACGGGAGACCGTCCGCCCATGCCTATTCCGCCCTGAACCAGTTCAAACGGATTCGTCAGCACGGTATGGCCCTGTTCGTACGCCTCTTTTGCCTCCATATTGCCGGGACGTGACAGGTCGAGAAAATCAAAGCCGATCAAAGACTCATTGCCCTTAAGCGGATATACTTTTGATACTACACCATCGGGAGCAAGAGCAAAATTCTTAAGTGTGATACCGGTTTCATCGGTCACATTTTTATAAATATCCTCTGCAACATCATCAAAAAAGGAAGTATCCCCGTCATGATCCTGTATCAATACCTTAAGTGTATTGGCCCTTGCCATAACACAATCGATAGTGGTTACGATATGTTCCGCTTCATCTTTGGCAATATATGAGTATCTCGTCCTTTCGGAAAACAGATCATGCTTTACCAATGCATAATAGATGATCAACAGCACAAAGAGGCATGCTGCTGCCGAAATTGCGGAAACAATGTTTCTCTTTCCCGATCCTGTCTTTATATTCATAATATCGGAATCATTCTTCATAAGTATTTCTCCGGCAGGATCTTAAATTCCTATAATCTGTTGTGTTCCAGATAATCTTCGAGCGATCTTATTAAGTTCTCTCCGTCAAGATCATAAAAAATTTCAGTAAAACATCCGGCTATCATCGGATTAAGATCCATGTCGGCTTCTATAGATCTTGCATCACTTTTAAACCCGTAACATCTTTTACCGTTTGCATAAGCAATACCAAGCTCAATGCATGCTCCTTCATCGGGAACCCTGCCGTCAAGCAGCATGAATACTATATCCGACTTAAGAATTTCCTCTTTATCTTTTTGAAAAATGATCTTCGTCTTCTCTTCTTCGGTTTTACCTTCAAGATCCGGAGCAAGAAAACCGTCGCGTTGAGGAAGGAACACTTCATAACCGTAACTTTCAAGGATATTGACTATTTTCAGGTTGTATTCCCTTTCTGCTTCGCTGAAAAGAGGTGCGGCAAAATAGATCCTGCTGCCCGAAGCTGCTTGCCACATTTTCCTGAAGGTTCCTGTAAAAGAACTGATAGTCATATATATGATAGGCTCCTTCGGGCAGGAGCGTAAGATGTGCGGGATAGTCCTTAGGAGAAATATCCGTCACCTTTAAAACGCCGCGTTCTTCATCTATGTAGCAGCCGCACAGTTCTTCTTCTTCGCTGACGATCGCTCCGCTGTAGTCCGTGAAACAGGCCCCGTCATTTAATGATCTGTCAGCCACAGTTGAGTCGGTCTTCCAGTTAAGCGGATTAATGGTGCACGCTTTAACATCTTCAGGACATATGAAGGTTCCGGTCACATCTTCGGCTTCACAGTCAAAGCTTATGACTGTCCCAATGTCATCAGCCGATGCGGCGGGCTTTATCTGAGGATACCTGTCAACCATCTCTTCGGTACACGGCCAGCCGATCGCGTATACGGCTACAAGCCTGTTATACAGTTCATCGTTTCCAAAGTACTCTTCCAGCAGCCGGTAACACATATCGGCACCCTGCGAGAAGCCGGCAAGAACAATGGGTCTGCCTTTGTTTTCATTTTCCAGATAATAGTCAAATGCAGCGGAAATGTCATCGTATGCTATCTGCATATACTGTTCCCGTTCATCACCGTCAAGATCATACACCTTCATGGCTGCCTGTTTATAGTAAGGCGCATACATTCTGGTACTGTCTTCATATATACCCCTCTCCATGTTAAGAGCTCCCGTAAATTTCTCTTTGGTCTTTTCATCATCGAGAGACATATTGTATTCATCGTTCAGATCAACTGTCGGGCATATAAGGAACAGATCGGCTGCTTTATCTTCTCCTATTCCGAAGTATGCCCAGTTATTCTCATCGGAATAATCGGTCGCATCGGAACTGTCGGTTACACCGGAGTTATCGGTCACATCGGAACTGTCGCCCCCACCGGCGTTATCGCTCTCATCGGAACTGTCGGCTATACCCTGATCGGCAGTATTGTTACGGTTTATGTTTATATTACATCCGGACAGGATCAGTGAAATAACCGAAATCAATAGAATGACAGTTATCGGTTTGTTTTTCTTTTTTAATAAGTACATGATCTTTAATCTCCTTTTATTTCCCTTGATTCCTCATAAAATAAAAAATGCCATATATTAACCGTTTCGTCAAGCGTGGCACTGCCTTTCGGAATTGCCGGCCAGCCGGATCGTCGTATCATTCATCCCCAGCGATAGATCGTACTGAATATCCGATGCTATGCTTTGAAGAACCATCGCATTATCAAAATCATAGGCAAGCGCTTCATCCCGCACCAGCGGATTGAAAGCGATACCCATGTCCCTTATGGATATTTCAATATCTTTATCTTTTTCCCGCAATATCACATCGATAACATTCTCCCGGTTGTTATTTGCCAGGGCGATCCCGGTCAGCATTTCCTCGAGTGCCAGACAAGTGATCACAGCAGTGTGATGATCTGTCTTTTCCTCAATATACATCGAAATATCCCTCGTCTTTTCCACGATTTCCGAAACATCCATCCTGACGGAAAATCCGCATATCCTGCGGTCATCGTTTTTCGGGAGCCGGAAGATACGTTCCCCAAAGGCACGGCTCTTGTACCTGTCAATCCTCAGATATATAAGGACAAGCAGTACCGGTACAGCCTCGGATACGATCAGAGCCGTCCAGACTCCGTTCATTTTAAAATGCGGCGTCAAAAAGAATGCCAGGCATACCGGAAGGATGAGTCCTTCGAGGATAGTTAAGCCGGTTGACGGTTTCTGTGCCTTGATCGCCTGAAAATAATAATTCATCAACAGTATAAAGGCAATTCCGGGAAAAGTCAGAGTATAAATCTTTATGCAGCGGCTTAGATAGACCACCGCCTGCGGGTCATTGACGCCATACAGCCACAGTATCGGATGAGAGAGTAAAACAAAGAACAGTCCCATGATCACGGAAACAGCAAGAATATACAGTATAGAGCGTTTCAAAATATAACGGACCCTGTCATAATCCCCGCCATGTGCATAAACAGCAGCTATCGGCGACAGCGTCTGTGCGATACCCAGGAAAAAAACATAGCAGAGGTTAACATTATTTCTGCATATGGCAAAGGCCTGAATATCAATGGGCTCGCAATATGTAAGGATCAGGCTGTTCATCACATCGATACATATCATAAGGTAAAGCCATACGGATGCAGTGGAAAAACCATTGATACAGATATCCCGGATATCACCGAAAAATGTTCTTAAGCCGGAGGCGAACGGCCGGACAAACCGTAGCTGCCGTTTGGAGTTTCTTATATAACCGGCGAGTAAAAATATAATGCCGCAGATATACCCGATCACGGTGGCCGCTGCCGCCCCTTCCAATCCCATTTTGCATAATTTCATCAATACGCAGTCCATACACAGATTCACTGCATTGGAGATCAGCATGGCATTTGACGTCAGCTTCGGAAAGCCATCCGTCTGTATAAAACGGGAAAGACAGATGAGCAGACAAAAAAATGGAAAGCCAAGGATCATTACGGAATAATAAGTTCCTGTATCCTTCTGCAAAGAAGGGTCACTGCAAAGCAGCGGAACAATATGCGATCGTAAAGCCATTCCCAATAAAGCCGCAAAAACACTGAGAAGCACAATAAACGTCAGAGCAGCGGAAAATACCCTGTTTCCTTTATTTCTGTCATGCTCTGCATATGCATTGGCGGCTATCAGGCTTCCTCCGATCCCGACCATCCCATGAAAAAGGCTTATGAAACACACAACCGGAAAACAGAGATTTACGGCAGGCATCCGTTCCACGCCCAGGAAAGTACTTACCAGGACGGAATCCACGAAAGAGGTCAGATACTTTGCCATGGCGATCATAAATACCGGAAAAAAGAATTCCCGGTACTTATCTGTTATGAGCCGATAATCCATCCCGTTCTCATTAGTATGTTTTAAATCGGTAATTGACATGGAACGGATCCTTTCCCGCAGTGCTTCCCGGAGAAGCATACTGCTCTGCGTTTTACTTCTTCGAGCATCTCATCCGAAAAAATACCGGGCATAGTAACAGAAGCCAGACAGATCCTGGCGGCATGGACTCCAATGATACATTCTTTGATCATTGAGATCTCTGCGGCGTTCTTTTCAGGATAATATATGTCAATGAAACGGTCGTACAGATCCATTGCCTCCTTTTTAGTCAGTCCCGATCTTGCTTTGTATTCCCCTTCGCTGATAAAGGACGGGAGAAATACGTAATGGGCATACATTCCGATAAGATCAAAGACCGCGTGCCCTTTTTCGGCAAATGTCAGATCGAAGAATTTAATACCCCTATCGTATAACATGGCATTACCCGGATGGCAGTCGCCATGGGTAAATGTGCCGGCATCGGGAATACATTCAAATATTCTACGTATCTGCTTTCTCTCTTCATCCGTGCAGAAGTTTTTATCAAACCGGTCGCATATCCCGATGGAGTTCTCTTTTGCATCCTCCATATCCGTATCCGAGCAATCAACCTGATGAAGTGCTTTTACTGCCCCGGCAAACAGATCGATCAGTAAAAATCTCTCTTTGGGACGTTCACGGATCATCTCTTCAAGATTTGTACCGGAGAGTTTTTCCATCAGGATTCCATATCCTCCATCAGACCTCGTAATATCATAGACCTCAGGCACGGGAAGTCCGCAAATATGTGCAATGTGGGTCCGGGTCAGTTCGTCCCATGCTGTCCCGTAAGGAATGGAAGCAGCAAACTGTTTCAATACGATACCATCACCCATATCATAGACGGATGATGTTCTGCCCTTGCCGATAACAGGCAGTTCGACCGCAGCCGACTTTCTGAAACGATCCCAGCTTCCTTCCGGGGGCAGGAGACTCAGCTTATCTACTTTGCCTGATCCCAAAACGGAAAACTCCTTAAGGCGGATATAATTCGTCGGTATCATATATTCCGGAAGTTCCCCGAGAAGAGCTTCATGCAGGGAAACAGGATCAACGATATGATGATCGGAATAGAATGCAACTATTGATGAAATGTCCCTGAAAACAAATCCTCTGACCACTACACCGGAAATGCCGCTTACTTTTCTCACAGCATTGGCTACTTCATCCGGTTCGATGCGATTACCTCTGATCTTGAACATCTCATCTAAGCGTCCTAGGATAAACATATTTCCCGCGGCATCGATCTTTCCGGCATCTCCCGTATGAAACAGACCTTCCCCCTGTCTTCTCAATTGGTGGATATATCCGCGGACATAAGGTGTTCTGAAACAGACCTCTCCGATCTCCCCGGGTTGAACCTCCGTTTCATCCTCATCAACAATGAGCACTTCCACATCCGAATAGGATTTTCCCACGGGTGCAGGAGTCACGGCCTCTGATAACTCATAAACAGTAAGCAGACAGCCCCCTTCCGTGGAAGCATATGTGTTGTAACACTTCATTCCACTAACAAACAGTCCGTCGGCCGGTTCGGCCGAGAGAATGCACATATGCCAGGGGGCATGAAACGGATGCATTTTTCGTAAAAAAGAAGGAGTAACATATCCGCAGTTTACCTCAGCCCTATCAAGATAGTCATAAAAGCTTTCCCTGTTTTTGGAATATTCATAAGGCATCACGGCCGTTGCACATCCATGTCCGCATAAATATGCAAAGATGATAGGCATTGCCACAAAATTCATGGGACTCATTGAGAGGAAAATATCGCCTTCATGCATGATAGCACTCCCGTCCACCATAACCGCCCGCCATGCATTGTCTAATGAACCGTATTCATGCATAACGCCTTTAGGATGACCTGTTGTCCCGCTGGTATAGGCGATATAGCACAGACTATGGAGCCTGACCGGCTCATAACCTTCAAGAGGACGACAGCTGAGTATTTCCGGCAGACAGCTTTCGTCCACAAAGAGCCGGCAGTCTGAATCCTTCCGGATAAAGGCAGTCCTTTCGGGGTCATTTTGTGTCTCCGTCAAAACAAAAGCGGCACCGGCGCGCATAGTCCCCGCCATACACGCATAAAGCATCAGGCCCCGCGGCAGACAATACATAACGACATCCTCCGGACCGATACCCTTCGCTTTCAGCCAGGCATAGATCTTCCCGGAAAGCTGCCAAAGTTCTTTGAATGTAAGTCTGACGCCCGGTTCATAAATAACTGCATAATTATCCGGTATTTTTTTAACGAATTCTTCTAATCTCTCAAGAGCAGTGTCCGGTCTTCCCATTTTGTTACTTTGACCTCTCGTAACCTTTATTTCATTATTGTTCAAAGTTCCTCTCCAAAGTGCATGACATCGTTAAAATCAGCACCTGTATCACTAAACACACCGGTATGCCGGCCCTCATATGTATCGTCCACACAAACCGGAAAGATAAACCTCCTATCAAATGGAAAGTGTTTTTCCGGCATTTCTGAAAGCTTTTGCTCCGGGATTTTCCTATGTCTGTATCCTATAAGGCCATCGAAACGTGTCGAAATAATTGATCTGCGGGAAGCAAAATGGTCATGAATGTTTTATGAAACAGGGGACGGTTCATCGGTTCGTTTCCTAATCCTCAGCCACGTACCAATCATCATCTTCTTCATCATAATAATACAATTCATCTTCGTATTCATCATAGAAGAACATGATATCCGATTCATCATCATAGAGATAAACATTGCCGTCTTCATAAAGATACCAGAGCTCTTCTTCGTAATCATACTCCCAGTCTTCGAAGTCTTCATCCGGTCCGCATGAATTCCATCCTTCCTCATATGTCTGCCAGCCGGACCATGAATCCTCAAAACCACTGAAGTCGTAATAATCGTCGGTGCCTTCTGCACTGACGAATCCTTCTAGCCACTCTATATACTTTTCATCAAATCCGCATTTCGAATATACATCGGCCAGCCGGTCGTAAAAAACCCTGTCTCCGTACGGAAGTGAAACAGCCAGCCCTGTGAGCTCATTTTTATCCGAAGTATGCCCGAAATATGCGGCACAGGCTTTAAGCGACGAGCGAAGATCATTCGTGAACTCATCTTCCTTACCTACACTTTCGACGATCGACATCATGTCGCTTACGTAATAATTGTCCATCGTCACAGAGCTTTCGTCATCATCCCACGAATCGAAAATAAGGTCCATTAATCCTCTGCCTCTGGCCACATGGAGCTTACTGTAATTTAACCTCAAAAGGCTGTCCGAATTCCTGTATGCATACTCAGTCCACTTCCTCACAAGGTCGGGAACGGCTCTCTCATTAACAAGTATCATAGTCGACGAACCGCCGGCTTCATCATCGTTTTCGTTCGCATCTATCATGCTGTCTATGATCTTTTTCCCGAGTAACGGTGTAGATATTCCGGGATTTTCTTCAAGCAGTTTCATCCAGTTTGTGTATGACCACCCGAGTCCCGATTCGAAATCCTCAGACAACACGGCATACTTACAGAAAGGTGCCAGAACGTAACACGTCTCAAGATTGGCCATTATGCAGCAATCCATTCCGATGATGTCAAACCTGATATCCCGGTTCATACGAAAAGCTTTCTGTATCTCATCAAGAGTCAGGGATGCCGTATCCGCCTGCCATTCATCATATCCGAATCCATATACCGGGCCTCCGCCGTGATCCCAGAAAATCATTATATATCTGTCGGCGGGATAATTCTTCTTGCCAAAATCAATGAAATCGGACAGCGTATCGGACTTTGTACAGTCAAGCTGACCTAAGTTATCCTTAACAAGCTCCAGCTCTCCCCTGTTTACTCTGTATATCTGGGATGTTTTGGAAGAAATGTCATAATCATGCCATTTTTTTGTACCCATGGTCTGAACTATGACGTTAACATTTTCACCAACGCCCGAATCGATCATCTCGGACAGATCTGCGGTAGCTTCACCTGCCTTGGTCTCAAGATCGGATCCGTTCATATAGATCATAACAGTCACAGAACGTGCATCGCTTCCGATCGCCACGGGCTCGATGTCGACAGTTTCATTTTCCGGTCTGTGGTCCTGAATGTTTTCGGTATCACCGGTTTCATCCGCCGCTTCTTCAACGGCCTCACCATCATCGATCTCGTCCGACCACTCATCATCACATCCGCCCAACAAGAAAACAGACAGGATTCCCGCGAGCAATAAACTCAGTAACTTTTTTTTCATATCATTCCCGTTATTATCTTATATATCCCTTCAGCCTTGAGATCGTCGCATCATAGCCCTGACCCATCATCATTTCTCCGATAATATGTCCTTCTCTGTCCACAAAAAAGGAGGAAGGGATGACCTGTATCTCTTCTGTTACATCATAAATACTGTCACTTGTACGAAGGTTCATGAACCCGGCCCCTGCTTCACTCAAAATTTCATTTGCGTCATCCACATTGTTATCTATTCCATCATAAACATCGCATATTATTCCGACAAGGTTCACGTTTTCAGGGAGATTTTCGTAAAAGTTTGCATATTTATCCATTTCGGCAATACATGGACCGCAGAATGTGCCCCACACATGAACGAGCGTGATATCATAACCCGAAAAAATATCCTGATCCACCTTTTTTCCGTCAAGTGTCTTTGTGGTGAATTTCAGCTTTTTATCGGAAATCTCCGAAACAGGGATGTCTACAGCCGGAGCAGAGGCATTCTGCTCCACCTCTGATATTTCTTCCATATTTTCCTGAAGCTGCAAATCTTCCAGGTTCTCCGGCGCATCCTGAATATCCTGAGACTCCTGAACATCCTGAATATCCTGAGACTCCTGAACATCCTGAGATCCCTGTGCTGCCTGCATCTCCTGAACCACCGGTTCATCCTCATCATCGGGTATGAGCATGAGTATTATGAACAGAACCCCAAGAGTCGCCAGTACAGTAACGATCACAGTCTTTATCTTATTCCACATTTTACCTCCTGAGAGTATTTATTTAAACAAAGAGACTCCTAATAAAAAACTGCCATATGCGAACCACTTCGTCAAGCATAGAACTAAAAATGTCTAGTTAATCGTAATAAGTATCGTTTTCGGGTTTCTTCGAATCGGGATTTTTACAATTGCGAACAAACGTTCGCGGTGATATAATTTCTGTGCAAGGGAGTTACCAAGACAATGCGGTTAGCCCCTCTTTCGGGGGGACTGGACCCTCCGTTTATCATAGAAACCCGACAGGGAATGCTTTGAAAGGAGGGCTTCTGCAATGATGACTTTGGAGATTTTGGGCGCTATTGCCGCCTCAATTACAATCTTCACAGCCGGAGTTGCTGTAGGAAGATATATCGAATACAGTAAAAACGACCGCCGTTAGTTTACGAGACCTATGGCGATCGTTTTTATATAACCATTATTACTCGGGCTAACCGTCTTCCGGCAACTCCTTTGTATCTTTATTATAGCAGTTTTAAGACTATTGTCAAATCGAGTCTGGCTTCGCAAGCCCTTTATTTCAGGTATGAGAATGCACTCTGATTCATTCCTGCTTAGTTGATATTTCTTTTCATTTACGTAACATTTTGCGGTCAAAATGCGGTCGGGATTTCTTAATTATGCCTTTTCTGTAATCTCTTATGTACATCCGACGCTCCATAAAGCACATCGGTAACTGTCACCACTCCCGGATCTATCACATAACAAACAAGGTAATTATCCACTACCATTTTATGTATTCCCAGCGAATGTTCAGGCTCGCACTCAAACAGGCCGTATCTGTCTGGATATGATTCCAGTGTCAGAATGGCATCTGCAATACGGTTATACTGTCCCAAGGCATTCTCGGGAGCCTGTAGCTTTTTCGCAATATGCTCATACATCGCGTCCATATCGGCAAGCGCTTCATCCGTAATATTAACTATGTATCGTTCCATCAGCTATGGCTCTCCCGGAACTTCTTAAATGCTTCCGCTGCATCCTGTGTGCGGCCTGCCTTATAAGATTCATAACCCCTCTGTATCTTTGCATGAATCTGTTCATCACTCATTCTGGCAGCATCAATACTCTCAGGAGCATTGGGCAAAGTCACAGCAAAGGGGATTCCACCTACCAGGACTATCTGATTTAGAAACATATCAACAGCTGTAGACATCGGGATTCCAAGACGTCCCAATACAGATTCCGCGTCCTGCTTTAATGTCGGGTTTACTCTTAAATTCAATGTCGCCGTCTTTTCCATGAAAATACCTCCATTCATCCTTATTGTAACGACATTGTTGTTACTTGTCAATGGTATTCCCCTTTGACCCCATCGTAAAATCCGTAAAATGAATTTTGTATTTGACCCCATTTATCCTTGCATCAGATTGTACGGTCTGATATCGGACATATGCTTGCTGATATCGTGGATAATATTCCTTTAACCGATT
>ONRZ01000184.1 GCA_900320345.1 uncultured Lachnospiraceae bacterium
ATAAGAACAGAGACGAGAAACAGCGCAAGCAGCTTTCCCGTCCCACGATAATCATTATATGCAGTTACCAAGGATGCCCATAATTCTTTCAAAAATATTTCCTCATGATCAATCATCTGTAAGAATTACTTCGTAATTCTTTTGAATACGTTCGCCACTTAGGCATCATAAGGACTCCTCCCGCAAGCGGGTCCCTCCTCATGATCAATCATCTTTCGGCGCGCATGGGGTTATTAAGGAAATCTTCGTACGCGAGTCTTATCCCGTCTTCAAGTTCCGTCTTATATGTCCAGCCGAGAGCCGTTGCCTTGGATACATCAAGCAGCTTTCTTGGAGTTCCGTTCGGTTTGCTCGTATCCCAGCGTATCTCTCCCGTATATCCTATAACCTTGGCCGTCAGCTCGGTAAGCTCCTTTATCGTAAGTTCCTTACCCGTACCCGCATTTACGGTCTCATCCCCGCTGTAATTGTTCATAAGGAATACGCATAAGTTTGCAAGATCGTCAACATAGAGGAACTCCCTTAAAGGACTGCCGTCTCCCCAACATGTAACATACGGCAGGTTCTGTTCCTTAGCCTCATGGAATCTCCTTATAAGTGCCGGCAGGACATGTGAATGAGTCGGATGGTAATTATCATTCGGTCCGTACAGATTAGTCGGCATCACACTGATATAATCCGTCCCGTACTGCTTATTGAGGAATTCGCAATACTTAAGTCCCGATATCTTCGCAAGTGCATAGGCCTCATTGGTCTTCTCAAGTTCCGAAGTGAGCAGGCAGCTCTCGGGCATCGGCTGCGGAGCAAGCCTGGGATATATACAGGATGAACCCAAAAACTCAAGCTTTTTGCAGCCGTTCTCATAAGCGCTGTGGATGACATTCATCTCAAGTATCATGTTAAAATACATAAAATCTGCCAGAGCTTCACTGTTTGCAACTATTCCTCCGACTTTGGCTGCCGCAAGGAATACGTATTCAGGCTTCTCATCGGCAAAAAACTTCTCAACATCCTCCTGCCTGCACAGATCCAGTTCCTTATGTGTCCTTGTTATTATATTCGTATAGCCCTGTCTCTCAAGTTCCCTTACTATTGCGGATCCGACCATGCCTCTGTGGCCGGCAACATATATCTTTGCATTTTTTTCCATCATGATATGCTACTTCCTTTACAGATCGTTTAGGATCATCTGCGGCTGTCGAGCCTGTCCGATAATTCAACTCTCTCACCGTTTCTGTAGGCTTCTGAACTTATCCCTGCTATAGATCTCATATCCGCATCCACCATCATTGAAACAAGTCCCTTGAAATCTACCTTACGCTTCCATCCTAGCTCCTTCTCTGCCTTCGAACAGTCACCCCAGAGGAACTCAACCTCGGCAGGCCTGAAATACCTCGGATTGACATCGACAAGAAGCCTTCCCGTTGCGGAATCATATCCCTTCTCGCCTACTCCCTTGCCCTTCCACTCTATATCTATGCCGACTTCCTTAAAGGCAAGTTCAACAAATTCACGAACTGTATGTGTCTCGTTTGTTGCAAGCACATAATCACCGGGCTTATCCTGCTGGAGTATCCTCCACATACCCTCAACATAATCACCCGCAAATCCCCAGTCACGCTTTGCATCCAGATTACCGAGAGAAAGCTTCTCCCTCTCATCCGCCATGATCGATGCGACCGCACGCGTGATCTTCCTGGTAACAAAGGTCTCGCCGCGTCTCGGAGATTCATGATTAAAGAGTATGCCGTTGCATGCAAACAGATTATATGCTTCCCTGTAATTAACGGTTATCCAGTAAGCATACAGCTTGGCAGCACCGTAAGGGCTCTTCGGATAAAACGGTGTCTTTTCGGACTGAGGGGCAGTCTCGGGAAGCCCACCGAAAAGTTCTGAGGTGGATGCCTGATAGAATCTTGTCTTAACGCCCGATTTCTTGATGGCATCCAGTAATCTGAGCGTTCCTATACCCGTAGTCTCTGCCGTATATTCCGGAACCTCAAAGGATACCGCGACATGCGACTGTGCCGCAAGGTTATATATCTCCGTCGGCTGTATCTGCTCGATAAGCCTGTTTAAGTTGCTCGAATCCGTAAGATCGCCGTGATGCAGGAACATCGTCTTATCCCTGATCTCCCTGTCGTAATAGAGATGGTCGATCCTGTCCGTGCTTATGCTGGAATGGCGGCGGATGATGCCGTGAACCTCATATCCCTTCTCAAGCAGAAGTTCCGCAAGATACGAACCGTCCTGTCCTGTAATACCCGTTATAAGTGCTACATTTCTCATTGTTCTCTCCTTAATTCTTTTATCTTATCCCGCCCCTGTGCGGATCATGCGCCGGTTCACGGAAGTAAGTTTATCGATACCAGTCCTACTATGATCCCGAGTACCGCACCGCAGAATACCTGAAGCGGTGTATGCCCAATAAGTACCTTGAGTTTATCCTGGTCAAATTCAAGCTTGTATCTGCCGTTTTCGGGAAGCCTGAAAAAGTCCATTATCTGATTTAGTATCTCGGCCTGAGTGCCTGTCTCCCTGCGGACTCCTCTTGCGTCATACATTACTATGACCGCAAGTATGCCTGCTATCGCAAACTCACCGGACCCAAGCCCGTATTCCACACCTGCCGCCGCGCACAGCGCACATACCGTTGAAGAGTGGCAGCTTGGCATTCCTCCTGAGCCTACCAGACGCTCGAAGTTAAGTTTCTTGTTCAGCGACAGATCGATGATGGTTTTTACAACCTGCGCTATCGCCCATCCCAAAATAGCCGACATCAGCACTCTGTTGTGGAAAAATTCGTAAACATACTGCATTTCTTATACTCCCCGCAGGGTTTCATAATAAACCAAAATATAGTATACTCAATATTGTGGTTTTTTTCAACTTTTAGTCTTATTTACGGGCAGAGGGGGGATATATATGAACAGGATAAAATATGCCGTGATCACGGCGCTTTCATTTATCCATCAGATATGGACGTATTTTGCGGATAAACGGATCTTCACGGTGCCCCCGTCCGAAAACATGACAGATTATGTGATCTGTAAGATCTGTGCATTTATCGCTGCCTGGTTTTTTTATTACATGCTCTGGCAGCTTATCATGGACCGCAACAGGCGTGATAACACGGTCACAAGAGTCCTGCTGTCTGCCCTTCCCTATCTTCTGGTCATCATTGTCGTTTCCGCAGTAAAGTTAAGGGGCGGATACTTAAGCAACGACGAGACACTTATTTTTGAAAACGCGGTAAGCCTTACCCACTATACATGGTTCTATTACATAACCACTTATTACTATATCATAAGCCTTATGCTGATCCCCCATATGTACGGGCCTATATTTGTAAAGCTTATCCTTGAATATCTTGTGATCGGTTATGTGGTCTTACGCGTTTCCGACT
>ONRZ01000007.1 GCA_900320345.1 uncultured Lachnospiraceae bacterium
ATATATTATACTTATCAGGTCGGTGACGAAATCGTTTACCGACACAATACTTGCATTACGGGAGGAAATTGATATGACAAGCGGTTCACTGGTAGCTGTGCTGATTGCGTTCTTCGCTTATCTTCTGATGATGATAATCATAGGCGCAATGTGCATGAAGCAGAATAACAATACGGAGGATTATTTCCTCGGAGGCCGTAACCTTAACGGTTTTGTGGCGGCACTGTCGGCACAGGCTTCGGATATGAGCGGATGGCTCCTTATGGGTCTGCCGGGTTCGATCTACTTAATGGGAACGGGTCAGGCATGGATAGGTATAGGATTGTTTATCGGAACCGTACTTAACTGGCTGGTCGTAGCGGGCCGTTTGAGAAAGTACACTATCCGCGCGAACAATTCTCTGACACTGCCTGAGTTTTTCCAGAACAGGTTCTCATCGTTATATTCTTCCTTGTATATACGGCTTCAGCCTTAGCTTCGGGTGGCAAGCTCTTTAATTCGATATTCGGTATCGATTATCATACGGCACTTGTTATAGGTGCGCTCGTAATACTTGTTTATACTTTCATGGGCGGTTTCCTTGCCGTTTGTACGACTGATTTCATCCAGGGTACGCTCATGCTCGTCGCACTGCTTGCGATACCGATCGTTGCTTACTGCATGATAGGAGGCGGCAATTTATCATCGGTACTTTCTGGGACAGGCGTTGACCCGGTATCATTTACGAATCTGATGCAGGAAAACGGAGCACCCATCAAGGCGGTATCCATAATCTCATCGCTTGCATGGGGACTCGGTTATTTCGGTATGCCTCATATACTTGTTCGTTTTATGGCGATCAAGGATGAAAAGGAACTTAAGAAGAGTAAGGTTGTCGGGATCAGCTGGGTATTTTTATCACTGCTGTTTGCATGCATCATCGGTGTTGTGGGAAGAGCATATCTTGCTCCTGTGATCCTCGGTACGGAAGGTCAGGTTTCATCCGAGAGTGTGTTCATCGAGATGATAAAGAAGATGTTCATTTCGGACTTCAGGATC
This sequence comes from uncultured Lachnospiraceae bacterium, assembly GCA_900320345.1. Taxonomy (GTDB): domain Bacteria; phylum Bacillota; class Clostridia; order Lachnospirales; family Lachnospiraceae; genus UBA2868. Next base: position 1,039 of record ONRZ01000007.1, read on the forward strand.
CCGTTCATAGCAGGTATTTTCTTATGCGCGATACTTGCGGCTATAATGTCAACTGCGGATTCACAGCTTCTTGTTACGGCATCTGCGGTTGCCGAGGATCTGTATAAGGGAATATTTAAGAAGGATGCGGACGAACTCAGTGTTCTTAAGCTGTCAAGGATAACGGTTGTGATAGTGGCCTTTCTTGCGATCGTGATCGCGTGGAATCCGGACAGTTCGATCATGGCACTTGTATCGGATGCATGGGCAGGCTTCGGTGCTGCATTCGGACCGCTCGTGCTAATGTCGCTGTTCTGGAAGAGGACCAATCTTCCGGGAGCACTTGCAGGCATAATCTCGGGTGCTGCGGTCGTTATCCTGTGGGACTACATACCTCTCGTATCCGGCGCAACGCTTGCTGACGCAACGGGACTGTATTCACTGGTTCCCGGTTTCTTTATCAGTCTTATACTGATCGTTATAACGTCGCTTGCAACTCCCGAGCCGGGTGCGAACATCATCGAAGAGTTCGAGGATGTGGCAAGGAGTTCGAAGTAATATCAAAGGGTATCAATAAACCTATCGAAGGCAGCAAAGCCTTCATCGGTGCGCTTATATACACCGGCATTTTCAAGAACATGAGAGAATACAAGGGCAATCTCGTCACGGACTATACCGTCGATATTGTCCTTGTTTATTTCATCATATTTCTTCATCCATTCGTAAGCCCAGTCCGCATGTGACTGAGTCTCCGGGATGGATGTAAGATCTGCTCCGCTTAATACGGCATCCTTAAGAACGGCCATTTCAGTCTTCAGCCTTGCGGGCAGTATCGCGAGTCCCATCACTTCGATAAGACCGATGTTTTCCTTTTTTATATGATGATATTCCTGATGCGGGTGATAAACACCGAGGGGATATTCATCTGTCGTTATGTTGTTCCTCAGCACAAGATCGAGTTCATACAGTCCGTCCCTCATCCTTGCAATGGGAGTTATGGTTGAATGGGGTATGGCGCCTTCGTCGCCGGCGTTTACGGGTGAAAGGCTTCCTTCCTTTGTATATGCAAAAACAAAAGCAGACTCGTCCGTATGATTGCGCCATGAAGCCAGTATATGATCAGCGGCATCGATCAGGGCGGAAAAATCTTCGCTCTGAAGACGTATTGTGGACAGAGGCCATTTGATACGCCCGGCATGAACACCCGGGTATCCCGGAAGGGTAAATTCCTTTTCGTAAGGAGCACGTACCATCGGGAACTCATAGTTGCCGCCCTGGAAGTGGTCGTGGCTTAAGATGGAACCGCCGACGATGGGAAGGTCGGCATTGGAGCCTGCCGTATAATGCGGGAACAGCCTTACGAAATCAAGGAGCTTTGTAAATGCGTCCTTATCTATTTTCATAGGGGTATGCTTTTCGTTGAAGATTATGCAGTGCTCGTTGTAATAAACATAGGGAGAGTACTGCAGGTAGTACTGCTCGTTGCAGAGCATGATGGGGATGATACGGTGGTTCTGCCTTGCGGGATGCCCCATATGTCCTGCATAGCCCTCGTTCTCACGACACAAAAGGCAGGCGGGATAGCCTGATTTTTTTGCGGCGCCTGCCTTTGCGATATCCCTTGGATCCTTCTCGGGCTTGCTTAAGTTGATCGTAATGTCTATCTTACCGAATTCGGTATCGGATGACCATTTTTCATCCTTTGCGATACGGTCGGCGCGGATATAGTTGGTCGCACGTGAGAAATCATAATAGAAGTCTGTTGCTGCTTTTGGAGAATTTTCATAAGCGACCGAGAATTTAGCCCGCACTACGAGAGGCGGAAGGGTAAGGAGTCCCATTATCTTAGTATCAAACAGGTCGCGGTTTGTTATCGTATCCTCGATCATGCCTTCGGACACGGCGTAGTCAAGCATATCGTTTAGGATGAGATGCACCTGTCTTGGCTCGGTATCATCTTCGGCTCCATCCGGTGTATATTCATTTATATTGAAAAGTTCGAGCAGTCTGTTGACGGTATAAATCTCGTCCGCAGGCTCGACCAGTCCCTTGTTCATTCCGTAATCGGTAAGTTCCTTTATTAATGAGCAGATGTTCATGAGAGTTCTCCTTTATTTTATGAGTGAAAAATCTCTTCTTATAAGATATAATATGAATAACTATTCAGAACAGCACATATATTTTAAAATATGAAGTATTCTGAACCTGTTCTGAATAGTTGCCGAAATAATATTAAACAAATCCCGGTCTGTTCCTTCAATCATAGTATAATACGAACCGGGATTTCCGCAAGAGAAAACAAAACGGTAAAGCAGAAAGGAAACGGATATGAAGATTTTGGTTACGGGCGGTGCGGGATATATAGGAAGCCATACCTGTGTTGAACTTCTTAATGCGGGCTATGATGTTGTTATTGTTGACAATCTCGACAATTCAAACAGCAAGGCAGTCGACAGGATAGAGCAGATAACCGGCAGGGAAGTTACCTTCTACGAGAAGGATATAAGAGATAAGGAAGCGATGCATGAGATCTTCGCGCTTGAGAAGCCGAAATGTGTTATACACTTCGCCGGTCTTAAGGCTGTGGGCGAATCGGTGCAGAAGCCTCTTGAATATTACGAGAACAATATAAACGGAACGCTGGTGATGCTTGATGCGATGAGGAAGAACGGATGCAAAAATATCATTTTCTCATCTTCGGCTACGGTATACGGTGATCCGGCGTTTATTCCCATTACAGAGGAGTGCCCCAAGGGCAGTCCGACCAACCCGTACGGCTGGACCAAGAGCATGCTCGAACAGATCCTGACGGACCTTCATACGTCAGATCCCGAGTGGAACGTTATACTGCTGCGTTACTTCAATCCCATAGGCGCACACAAGAGCGGGCTCATCGGAGAGGATCCCAAGGGTATCCCCAACAATCTGCTCCCGTATGTTGCGCAGGTTGCCATAGGTAAGCTTAAGTGTCTCGGAGTCTTCGGAAATGATTACGATACACCCGACGGAACGGGAGTAAGGGATTACATCCATGTAGTCGATCTCGCCGTAGGACATGTAAAGGCTATTGATAAGATAAAGGAAGATCCCGGCGTTAAGATCTACAACTTAGGCACAGGAAAAGGCTACAGCGTGCTTGATATAGTAAAAGCCTACTCGAAGGCCTGCGGACATGATATCCCATACGAGATAAAGCCAAGGCGCGCCGGAGATATCGCAACCTGTTATGCGGATGCATCCCTTGCAAAAAAAGAGCTCGGCTGGGAGGCTGAGTACGGGATAGATGAGATGTGTGCCGACTCATGGAGATGGCAGAGCATGAATCCGAATGGGTATTTATCATAAGGGGGACCATCGAAGATGGTGGATTCCTTATGATGGCTTTTGATATATGTAAAAAACAAAATTTTTAAAAAAACCCCTTGCAATAGGGGGTTTTTTGTTGTAAAATAGCGTTTGCTGTGACATTGATAGCTGTGAAGCGTGAGGTTGCTACTGCCCCCGAACGAAGTTCGAGGGAGCCCGCCGGCTTTGAGGCATCAAAAGAATCCGTAAGGATTCTTACCTTGTAGCATGGTGAGTATAGTAGGTTTTCCGTGGAGCGAATGTCAAGTTAGGAAACTGGCGACAAGTCACTGTACGAAATCATTAGTCTGCATCGGCAGAAACGACGTGTGAAAGTTTATGATGTAAATCTTCAGGACACACACGGGAGAGTGTACAGTCACCGCTTGTCGTACTTATCAATAAAAGTGCGAAAAGGAGGCGACTTTTTTTATGGCAACTCAGGTAATGAGAATCACACTTAAGGCTTATGATCATCAGTTAGTAGATTCATCAGCCAAGAAGATCATCGAGACTGTTAGGAAGAACGGATCAGAGGTCAGCGGACCGGTACCCCTTCCTACCAAGAAGGAAGTGGTTACGATCCTTCGTGCCGTTCATAAGTATAAGGACAGCAGAGAACAGTTCGAGCAGAGAACCCATAAGAGGTTGATCGATATCATTACACCGACCCAGAAGACGGTTGATTCACTGTCAAGGCTTGAAATGCCGGCCGGCGTTAATGTTGAGATTAAAATGAAAAACAAATAACTCCTACTTAGTATGAACATGTTGCGGCATGTTCCGCTGTAGGAAAAAGGAGGAAAAAATGAAGAAAGCTATTTTGGCAACAAAGGTCGGAATGACGCAGATCTTCAATGAAGACGGAGTGCTCGTTCCGGTAACCGTACTTGCGGCAGGTCCCTGTGTGGTAACGCAGGTCAAGACAGTTGAGAACGACGGTTACAGCGCAGTCCAGGTTGGTTTCATGGACAAGAAGGACAGGATCATAAACAAGGATAAGTCCGGTAAGAAGGAAATAGTTCACAGACACGGTGTTAATAAGCCGGAGCAGGGACATTTCAAGAAGGCAGGCGTTTCAAGCAAGAGGTTCGTCAGGGAGTTCAGGTTTGAAAATGCTGAAGAGTATGCACCTGCACAGGAGATCAAGGCTGATATCTTTGAGGTTGGCGACAAGGTCGATGCAACCGCAATATCAAAGGGTAAGGGCTTCCAGGGTACGATCAAGAGGCTCGGCCAGCACAGAGGTCCCATGGCTCACGGTTCCAAGTTCCATCGTCATCAGGGTTCTAACGGAGCATGTTCAAGTCCCAGCCGTGTATATAAAGGAAAGGGAATGCCCGGCCAGATGGGCCACAAGAGAGTTACTGTACAGAACCTTGAAGTAGTTAGGGTTGATGCAGAGAACAATGTATTACTGGTCAAGGGTGCCGTTCCGGGACCTAAGAAGGCACTTATCACGATAAAGGAATCTGTAAAGGCTTTGGCTTAGTCTTTATAAGGAAGGAGGAACACACAGATGGCTAACGTATCTGTTTACAATATGAAAGGCGAAGAAGTCGGCAAGATGGACTTAAACGATGCGGTATTCGGTGTTGAAGTCAACGAGCATCTGGTACACATGGCTGTAGTTCAGCATCTTGCGGCTAAGCGTCAGGGAACCCAGAAGGCCAAGACAAGGTCGGAGGTATCCGGCGGCGGAAGAAAGCCCTGGAGACAGAAGGGAACAGGCCACGCAAGGCAGGGTTCGACAAGAGCACCCCAGTGGAAGGGCGGCGGAATGGTATTCGCACCCGTACCGAGGGATTATACATTTAAGTTAAATAAGAAGGAGAAGAGGCTTGCGCTTAAGTCTGCTCTCACTTCAAGGGTACAGGATGAGAAGTTCATCGTACTTGACGAGCTTAAGCTTGATGAGATCAAGACGAAGAAGTTCCAGGAAGTACTTAATAACCTCAAGGTTGCAAAGGCAGTTGTTATAACGGCCGAGGATGATAAGAATGTTGTTCTTTCGGCAAGGAACATCCCTACGGTCATAACTTCGGCAGCCGGCAACATAAACACTTATGACATAATGAAGTACAGCACGGTCATCGCTACCAAGGATGCCGTAGCAAAGATCGAGGAGGTGTATGCATAATGGCTGATATCAAGTATTATGACGTGATCCTTAAGCCGGTCATAACCGAGAAGAGCATGGCAGGCATGGGTGAGAAGAAGTACACATTTTATGTACACACCGAAGCAAACAAGAGCCAGATCAAGGAAGCTGTCGAGAAGATGTTTGACGGCGCCAAGGTAAAGAGCATAACCACAATGAACCTTGACGGCAAGAACAGAAGGCGCGGAGTCGTAACAGGCAAGACAGCAAAGAGGAAAAAGGCTGTTGTACAGCTTACCGAGGACAGCAAGGATATAGAGATCTTCAGTGGTCTTTGATCATAAGGGGAACCGCTTGCGGTGGATTCCTTATGATGCCTTAGCGGCGAGCGTGTTCAAAATAAATCCGATAGGATTTATTACCGAACATAGTAAATATAGGTTGTAAACCTGATAAGAACAGATAAAGGAGAAAGACAATGGGAATCAAAACATATAACCCATATACACCTTCGAGAAGGCAGATGAGCGGGTCGGATTTTTCAGAGATAACCAAGACAACACCCGAGAAATCACTGATCTACTCACTTAAGAAGAACGCCGGACGTAACAACCAGGGTAAGATAACCGTAAGACATCACGGCGGCGGAAACAGAAGGAAATACAGGATAATCGATTTCAAGAGGAACAAGGATGGAATACCTGCAAATGTTGTAGCGATCGAGTACGATCCCAACAGGACCGCAAACATCGCACTTATCTGCTATGCGGACGGACAGAAGTCATACATCCTCGCACCCGAGGGACTCAAGGTTGGCATGAAGGTCATGAACGGTCCCGAGGCCGAGGTAAGGACAGGTAACTGCTTACCGCTGTCTCAGATCCCTGTAGGTACACTTATCCATAACATAGAGCTGTATCCCGGCAAGGGCGGCCAGATGGTCCGCAGCGCAGGTAACAGCGCACAGCTCATGGCCAAGGAAGGAAAGTATGCAACTCTTCGTCTTCCTTCAGGCGAAATGAGAATGGTTCCTTTGAATGCAAGGGCAACGATAGGAGTTATCGGAAACGGTGATCACAACCTTATCAACATAGGTAAGGCAGGACGTAAGCGTCACATGGGCATCAGACCTACTGTACGCGGTTCGGTTATGAACCCTAACGACCATCCGCATGGTGGTGGTGAAGGAAGATCCCCGATCGGACGTCCGGGTCCCTGCACACCGTGGGGCAAGCCTGCACTTGGTCTTAAGACCAGGAAGAAGAACAAGAAGTCCAATAAGCTGATCGTAAGACGCCGTGACGGCAGAACGATCAAGTAGTTGATTTAAGGTAGGAGGAGAAAAAATGGCTAGATCACTAAAGAAGGGCCCGTTCGCAGACGAGAGTTTACTTAAGAAGATAGATGCTATGAACGCATCTAACGATAAGCAGGTTATCAAGACCTGGTCACGTCGTTCAACGATCTTCCCTTCATTTGTCGGACATACGATAGCCGTTCATGACGGAAGGAAGCATGTACCGGTATATGTTACCGAAGATATGGTAGGACATAAGCTCGGTGAGTTCGTTGCTACAAGGACTTACAGAGGACATGGCAAGGACGAGAAGAAGTCTAAGGTTAAGTAAGATAGTTTGAAAGGAGGTAATTTCCAATGGCAAAAGGACATAGATCCCAGATCAAGAGAGAAAGAAATGCAAACAAGGATACAAGACCCTCAGCCAAGCTGTCTTATGCAAGGGTGTCGGTCCAGAAGGCTTGTTTCGTTCTGGATGCTATAAGGGGTAAGGATGTGCAGACAGCACTCGGTATCCTTACATACAATCCCAGGTATGCATCAGGTTTAATCAAGAAATTATTGGAGTCGGCGATCGCTAATGCCGAGAACAACAACGGCATGAATGCGGAGAATCTTTATGTGGCTGAATGCTACGCCAACAAGGGTCCCACAATGAAGCGTATAAGACCCAGGGCACAGGGCAGAGCATATCGTATAGAAAAGAGAATGAGTCACATTACAGTAGTTCTGGATGAAAGGTAGGAGGAAATAAATGGGACAGAAAGTTAATCCTCACGGCTTAAGAGTCGGTGTTATAAAGGATTGGGATTCTAAATGGTATGCTGACAAGGATTTTGCTGACTTCCTCGTAGAAGATTACAATATCAGGGCATATCTTAAGAAGAAGTTAAACAACGCAGGTGTCAGCAAGATCGAGATAGAGAGATCTTCTGACAGAGTAAAGGTCATCATCTTCACGGCTAAGCCCGGTGTTATCATCGGAAAGGGCGGACAGGAGATAGAGGTTACCAAGAAGGAACTCCAGAAGTTCACATCGAAAAAGCTCGTTGTTGATATCAAGGAGATCAAGAGACCTGACAGGGATGCACAGCTCGTAGCCGAGAACATCGCAGTACAGCTCGAGAACCGTGTTACCTTCAGAAAGGCAATGAAGTCGGCAATGTCAAGATCATTGAAGGCCGGCAGCCTTGGTATCAAGACAATGGTTTCCGGACGTCTCGGCGGAGCGGATATTGCCCGCAGCGAGAGCTACAGCGAAGGAACCATCCCGCTTCAGACAATGAGAGCTGACATAGATTACGGATTTGCCGAGGCAGACACCACTTATGGTAAGCTTGGTGTCAAGGTATGGATCTACAAGGGTGAAGTACTTCCCACTAAGGCAAAGGAAGGGAGCGATAAATAATGTTAATGCCAAAAAGAGTTAAACGTCGTAAGCAGTTCCGCGGTACCATGAGAGGTAAGGCTCTTCGCGGTAACACATTATCCTACGGTGAGTTTGGTATCATAGCTACCGAACCGTGCTGGATAAAGAGTAACCAGATAGAGGCAGCCCGTATCGCAATGACACGTTATATAAAGCGTGGTGGTAAGGTCTGGATCAAGATCTTCCCCGACAAGCCTGTAACTGCGAAGCCTGCCGAGACCCGAATGGGTTCAGGTAAGGGCGCCCTTGAGTATTGGGTAGCGGTAGTTAAGCCCGGACGTGTAATGTTCGAGATCGCAGGTGTTCCCGAGGAGACAGCGAGAGAAGCGTTACGTCTGGCTACGCACAAGCTTCCCTGCAAGTGCAAGATTGTTTCTAAGTCGGACTTGGAAGGCGGTGTAGCGAATGAAGAATAGTAAATATTTAGAAGAACTTAAGTCAAAATCAAGTGCAGAGCTTAATGAAGATTTAGTTGCTGCCAAGAAAGAGCTTTTCAATCTGAGATTCCAGAACGCAACGAATCAGCTTGATAATACCGGCAGGATCAAAGAGGTAAGAAGAAATATCGCAAGGATCAAGACAGTCATTACCGAAAAGGCTAAGGCTGAGGCGTAGAGAGGAGCAGATGATGGAAAGAAATTTAAGAAAGACACGTACCGGCAAGGTAGTAAGTGATAAGATGGAAAAGACCATCGTTGTAGCCGTTGAGGATCACGTTAAGCATCCTCTGTACAAGAAGATCGTTAAGAAGACCTATAAGCTTAAGGCTCATGACGAGAACAACGAGTGCAGGATAGGTGATACGGTGAAGGTTATGGAGACAAGACCTCTTTCAAAGGATAAGAGATGGAGACTTGTCGAGATAGTAGAAAAAGCTAAATAAATACCTATTCATTGTAAAAAAAGGAGATAAAACCATGATACAGCAGGAAACCAGACTTAGGGTCGCTGATAATACAGGTGCCAAAGAGCTTCTGTGCATCAGGGTTATGGGCGGTTCCGTAAGGAGATATGCAAATATTGGTGATATCATCGTCGCTACCGTTAAAGATGCAACGCCAGGCGGCGTTGTCAAGAAGGGCGATGTTGTCAAGGCGGTTGTTGTCCGTACTGTTAAGGGTGCACGTCGTAAGGACGGTTCATACATCAGGTTCGACGAGAACGCTGCAGTCATCATAAAGGATGACAAAACACCCAGAGGTACACGTATATTCGGACCAGTAGCCAGAGAGCTTCGTGATAAGCAGTTTATGAAGATCGTTTCACTGGCTCCCGAAGTATTATAGGAGGTAGCAGGATGGCAACTATGAAGATAAAAAATGGTGATACGGTTAAGGTTATCGCCGGTAAAGATGTCGGTGTCGAGGGCAAGGTCATTGCCGTTGACAGAAAGAACGGCAAAGTAAAGGTTGAGGGCGTAAACGTTGTTAAGAAGCACACCAAGCCTTCCGTTGCAAATCAGAACGGCGGCATTGTTGAGCAGGAAGCCTTCATCGACGCTTCGAATGTAATGTATGTTCACAACGGCAAGGCCGTAAGGTTGGGCTTTAAGTTCGAGAATGACAAGAAGGTCAGATTCGATAAGAAGACCGGCGAAGTAGTTGATTAATTGAGAGAGGAGGCTAAAGACGTTGAGCAGGTACAAGGATTTGTATAAGGATCAGATCGTAGACGGTATGATCAAAAAATTCGGATATAAGAATGTCATGCAGGTGCCCAGGCTTGATAAGATCGTTATCAATATGGGTGTCGGCGAGGCTAAGGATAATGCCAAGGTACTTGAATCCGCAGTTAAGGATCTCGAGACCATCACCGGCCAGAAGGCAGTGATAACACGCGCTAAGCACGCTGTAGCCAATTTCAAGATAAGAGAAGGAATGGCTATCGGATGTAAGGTTACTCTTCGCGGCGAGAGGATGTACGAGTTCTTAGATCGTCTGGTTAATCTTGCATTGCCCCGTGTTCGTGACTTCAGAGGAGTTAATCCCAATGCTTTTGACGGCAGAGGAAACTATGCTCTCGGTATCAAGGAACAGCTTATTTTCCCTGAGATCGAATACGACAAGATAGATAAAGTCAGAGGTATGGATGTCATTTGTGTAACAACGGCTAAGTCCGATGAGGAAGCAAGGGAATTGCTTACACAGTTCGGAATGCCGTTCGCTAAGTAATAAGAGGAGGATTCGTTCATGGCTAAGACAGCAATGAAGGTTAAGCAGCAGCGCAAGCAGAAGTTCTCGACGAGAGAGTACAACCGCTGTAGGATATGCGGACGTCCGCATGCTTATTTAAGGAAATACGGAATCTGCAGGATCTGTTTCCGCGAATTGGCTTACAAGGGTCAGATTCCCGGCGTTAAGAAAGCAAGTTGGTAAAGGAGGAAAACAAAAATGACAACTAATGATCCTATTGCAGATATGCTTACAAGAATTCGTAATGCAAATACTGCAAAGCATGATACAGTAGATGTTCCTTCATCCAAAATGAAGCTTGCGATCGCAGAGATTCTTTTAAATGAAGGTTACATTAAGAAGTATGATATCGTGGATGCCGGTTCTTTTAAGAACATCCACATCACACTTAAGTACGGCGAGGACAAGAACGAGAAGATAATCTCAGGTCTTAAGAGGATATCTAAGCCCGGTCTTCGTGTATATGCAGGCAAGGATGAGCTTCCGAAGGTTCTCGGTGGTCTCGGAATAGCCATAATTTCAACAAACAACGGTGTTATAACAGACAAGGAAGCAAGAAAAGCCGGAGTTGGCGGCGAGGTGTTAGCCTTCGTATGGTAAAGCCTGATTAAGTTTTAAAATGGCTAACACCGGTATGTTGTAGCGAGGACGGAAAACAAGCACGAAGCGCAGCGGAGTATTTGTTTTCACCCGAGCGTACATCGAGATAATCGGGAGCATCGAAGATGCGTCGGACGCGAAGCGGACGGATTATCGAGAGCATTTGCAGAGGTAGTAATAAAGTTAAAATATATAGGAGGTACGGGCATGTCACGTATAGGAAGAATGCCAATCGCTATTCCCGCGGGCGTTACCGTGGAGGTAGCAGAAAATAATAAGGTGACTGTAAAAGGTCCTAAGGGTACACTCACGAGAGTCATGGTACCTGAGATGGAGATCAAGGTTGATGGTGCGGTTGCAACCGTAAGCCGTCCCAATGATCTTAAGAGAATGAAATCTCTTCACGGTCTCACAAGAACACTGCTCAATAACATGATCGTTGGTGTAACCGACGGATACGAGAAGGTCCTGGAGATCAACGGTGTTGGTTACAGGGCTCAGAAGCAGGGTAAGAAGCTTACATTATCACTCGGATATTCACACCCTGTTGAGATGGAAGATCCCGAGGGTATCGAGACTGTTCTTGACGGACAGAACAAGATAACCGTTAAGGGTATTGATAAGGAAAAGGTCGGACAGTACGCTGCCGAGATCAGAGACAAGAGAAGACCTGAACCTTACAAGGGCAAGGGAATCAAGTATTCTACCGAAACGATAAGACGCAAGGTCGGCAAGACCGGTAAGAAATAAATAAGGAGTGTGTGAAGATGGTTAACAAAAAATCAAGATCGGAAGTTCGTTTACAGAAACACAGAAGAATGCGTAACCGCTTCAGCGGCACTGCCGAGCGTCCGCGTCTTTCCGTGTTCAGAAGCAATAATCATATGTATGCACAGATCATCGATGATACTGTCGGAAATACTTTAGTTGCAGCATCCACTCTTGAGAAGGATGTTAAGGCTGAGCTTAAGAAGACAAATGATGTTGAAGCAGCTGCATATCTTGGAACAGTGATCGCTAAGAAGGCTCTTGATAAGGGAATCAAGGAAGTTGTTTTTGACAGAGGCGGCTTTATATATCAGGGCAAGATCAAGGCATTGGCAGAGGCGGCAAGAGAAGCCGGCTTAGAATTCTAGGAAGGGAGAAAATACATGAAACGTACTATCATAGATACAAGCAACATGGAGCTTCAGGAAAAAGTAGTTTCCATCAAGCGTGTAACGAAGGTTGTTAAGGGTGGTCGTAACATGCGTTTCACCGCTCTTGTCGTTGTCGGTGACGGAAACGGCCATGTAGGTGCAGGTCTTGGCAAGGCAACAGAAATTCCCGAGGCTATCCGCAAGGGAAAAGAGGATGCGACCAAGAGGCTTGTTACAGTTGCACTTGATGAGAATAACAGTATAACTCATGATTATTCGGGTAAGTTCGGCGGTGCAAACGTTCTTCTTAAGAGGGCACCCGAAGGTACCGGTGTTATCGCAGGCGGTCCCGCTCGTTCGGTGTGTGAGCTTGCAGGCATCAAGAATATCCGTACGAAATCACTCGGATCGAATAACAAGCAGAATGTAGTTTTAGCTACTATCGAGGCTTTGAGCCAGCTCAAGACTCCCGAAGAAGTAGCTCGTCTTCGCGGCAAGTCCGTTGAGGAAGTTGTAGGCTAAGGAGGACGGATAAATGGCTGATAAGAAAATTAAAGTTACATTGGTAAGATCAACTATCGGTGCCATCCCTAAGCACAGGGCTACAGTAGCAGCACTCGGACTTAAGAAGACGGGCAAGAGTAACATCCTTCCCGACAACGATGCTGTAAGAGGTATGTGCAAGCAGGTATGTCATCTTGTAAAGGTTGAGGAAGCATAATAAAACGGAGGAGGTCAGACATGGAATTATCGAATTTACAGCCTGCCGAGGGCTCTAAGCATAGTGATAATTTTAGAAGAGGACGCGGACACGGCTCAGGCAACGGTAAGACTGCCGGCAAGGGTCATAAGGGTCAGAAGGCTCGTTCAGGCGCACCCAGAGTAGGTTTCGAAGGTGGTCAGATGCCTTTATACAGAAGAATTCCCAAGAGAGGCTTCAAGAACAGGAATACTAAGGAAATCGTAGCTATCAACGTATCGGCACTTGAGAAGTTTGAGAACGGCGATACAGTTACAGTTGAATCACTGCTTGAGAAGGGTATTGTAAGCAATCCCAGAGATGGCGTGAAGATTCTCGGTAACGGTGAATTGACCAAGAAGCTTACGGTCCAGGTGAACGCTTTTTCTGCATCTGCTAAGGAAAAAATTGAGGCTCTTGGTGGAAATGCTGAGGTGATCTAATGTTTAAAACATTTCAGAACGCATTGAAGGTAAAGGAAATAAGGCAGAGGCTTTTATTTACCTTCCTGATGATGATCGTTATAAGGCTCGGCTGTCAGCTTCCCGTTCCGGGCGTTGACAGGGAATATTTCTCCAACTGGTTTGCACAGCAGACAGGAGATTCGTTCAACTTCATCGATGCCTTTACGGGTGGATCGTTCTTAAATATGTCGGTGTTCGCACTTAACATCACACCTTATATCACATCCTCGATCATAATGCAGCTTCTTACGATAGCGATACCCAAGCTTGAGGAGATGCAGAAAGAGGGTGAAGACGGAAGAAAGAAGATCGCATCCATCACACGTTACGTGACCGTAGGTCTTGCACTTATCGAGTCGACAGCAATGGCGATCGGCTTCGGTAACCAGAAAGTGCTTGAGAATTTCAATTTCTTAAGCGTTCTTACGGTAATATGTGCTCTTACCGCAGGTTCGGCTTTCCTTATGTGGATAGGTGAGCAGATCACGGACAAGGGTATAGGAAACGGTATTTCAATAGTACTTACAATAAATATTATCTCCAGGATACCTCAGGACTTCACTTCGCTGTATGCGCAGTTCATGAAGGACAAGAGCTTCGCAAAGGCATTTATCGCAGGTATCATAATCGTTGCGATAGTTCTTATTACGGTCATCCTTACGATAATACTGAATGGTGCAGAGCGAAGGATACCTGTACAGTATGCCAAGAAGGTACAGGGAAGAAAGGTAATGGGAGGACAGACATCGCATATTCCTCTTAAGGTAAACACTGGCGGTGTTATCCCGATCATCTTCGCTTCGAGCCTTATGCAGCTTCCGGTTGTTATAGCTTCCTTCTTCGGAAACAATCAGCAGGGAGCGCTCGGAACCTTCCTTCGCGTTATGAGCTCGAGGAACTGGTTCAAGAGAGAGAACTGGGTATATTCAATAGGTGCTCTTATATATGTTATCCTGGTAATATTCTTCGCTTACTTCTATACTTCGATAACCTTCAATCCGTTGGAGATCGCAGATAACATGAAGAAGCAGGGCGGTTTCGTTCCGGGTATAAGGCCCGGCAAGCCTACCAGCGAGTACCTTACGAAGATACTTAACTACATCGTATTCATCGGTGCCGTTGGTCTTATAATCGTAGCCATCATACCTATCTTCTGTAACGGTATGTTCGGTGCGGATGTATCCTTCGGCGGAACATCACTGATCATTATCGTAGGTGTTATCCTTGAGACAATGAAGCAGGTTGAGTCGATGATGCTCGTAAGGAATTACAAGGGATTTCTTGATAATTGATAACTGATAAATAATGCGCTGAAGACAAGGCTAAGTGGCCTTGTCTTAACGCGTGTTTTGCAGGATTCTTAAGGCTTTATCCCATAAATATCGAAAACTACGGGTTTTGGGGAACAGAGACGGGGATCCCATGATGGAGGGTTATGAAAATGAAGATAATAATGCTTGGAGCACCCGGTGCAGGCAAGGGAACGCAGGCGAAGATGATCGCCGAGAAGTATTCGATACCTCATGTTTCAACGGGTGACATTTTCAGGGCAAATATCAAGGATCAGACCGAACTTGGTATGGAAGCCAAGAAATATATGGATCAGGGACTTCTGGTACCCGATGAGCTTACTGTTAAGATCCTTCTTGACAGGGTGGCAAAGGATGATTGCAAGAACGGCTACGTGCTTGACGGATTTCCGAGGACCATACCTCAGGCAGAGGTGCTTGACAAGGCAGTAAGCGAATTGAACGAGAGCATTGATTTTGCGATCAATGTGGATGTTAAGGATGAGAACATAGTTAAGAGGATGTCGGGACGCAGGGCATGCTTAAAATGTGGAGCAACTTACCACATCGAGCATATACCGCCGAAGAAGGAAGGCATCTGCGACAAGTGCGGAAGCGAGCTGGTGCTTCGTGACGACGATAAGCCCGAGACCGTACAGAAGCGTCTGAACGTTTATCATGAACAGACACAGCCTCTTATCGATTATTACAATAAAAAAGGAATATTAAGGGAAGTAGACGGATCGCAGGATATGAAGGATGTATTCAGTGCGATAGTTGCTATCCTTGGAGAATAGAAATGGCAGTTACGATAAAATCGCCCAGAGAAATAGAACTCATGAGGGAAGCCGGGAAAAGGCTTGAATATGTACATAACAAGATGGCTGAGATCATTAAGCCCGGCATATCCACATGGGAGATCGATAAATACGGGGAGAGACTGATACGCGAGCAGGACTGCATACCGAACTTTCTGAATTATAACGGGTTTCCGGCTTCGATATGTGTATCGGTAAATGAAGAGGTCGTACACGGTATCCCCAGCAAGGACAGGATCATAGGCGACGGAGATATAGTAAGTCTTGACTGCGGTCTCATATATAAAGGATATCATTCGGATGCGGCAAGAACACATGCAGTCGGCAAGGTCGATGAAAAGGTGTTAAAGCTCATGGAGAGGACAAAACAGTCATTCTTCGAAGGGATAAAGAAGGCAACCGACGGAGCTCACCTTTACGATATCTCAAATGCGATCGCAGATTACATAGAGCCTTTCGGATACGGTATAGTGGAGGCCCTTGTGGGACACGGTATAGGAACGGTGCTCCATGAGGATCCGCAGATCCCGAACTTCAGACAGAGGCGGAGGGGACTTAAGCTCAAGGCAGGCATGACACTTGCGATAGAGCCGATGATCAACTTAGGTACCGCCGAGGTCGAATGGCTTGATGATGACTGGACAGTAGTGGCGGCAGACGGACTTCCGTCAGCGCATTATGAGAATACGATACTGATAACGACCGGTGAACCGGAAATCTTGACTTTAGATAGATGGTAGGAGGAACGCAAGAATAATGTCAAAGACAGATGTAATTGAACTTGAAGGAACTGTTATAGAGAAACTCCCCAACGCGATGTTCCGCGTTAAGCTTGAGAACGATCATGAAGTTCTGGCTCATATAAGCGGCAAGCTTCGCATGAATTTTATCAGGATCCTGCCGGGCGATAAGGTAACACTCGAGATGTCACCTTACGATCTGTCCAAGGGAAGGATAATCTGGAGAGACAAATAGGCTCTCAGTACAAGTTTTTATTGATATTCAACACAAGCTGTGTTAGAATATACAACGGTCTTTTCAAAAATGGATTTTTTTTTGAGAGAGAGGAGGTTTAACGTGAAGGTTAGATCATCAGTAAAACCAATTTGCGAAAAGTGCAAAGTAATCAAGCGTAAGGGTAAGATCCGCATTATATGCGATAACCCGAAGCACAAACAGAGACAGGGTTGATCGTCTCAAAAGCGGCTGAAACAGTAGTACCCAACCGTCATTTGGGTATTACAAAATTATAGATTACCTGTATCACGGGTCATCTACAATTGATACCTGCATAATATGCAGGGCACAACCGCAGTATGATATGAGTATCTACATATTATATGCGGTCGATCGGCAGGAGCCGGTCCAGTCAATCAGTAGTAACTGCTCGGAATGACTACGCAGACTCCGGCAGTTATAGAAACAGAAACAATCAGGAGGAAACAAAAATGGCTCGTATTTCAGGTGTTGATTTACCCAGAGACAAGCGCGTTGAGATCGGTCTTACCTATGTTTACGGTATAGGAAGACCCTCAGCAACCAAGATCCTTGCGGCAGCTAAGGTTAATCCCGATACACGCTGCAGAGACCTTACCGATGAAGAGGTTAAGAGGATCAGTGAGATAATTGAGAAGGATTACCAGGTAGAAGGTGATCTCAGACGTGAAGTTGCAATGAACATCAAGCGTCTTCAGGAGATCGGATGCTACAGGGGTATCCGCCACAGGAAGGGACTTCCCGTTCGTGGCCAGAAGACCAAGACAAACGCTCGTACGCGTAAAGGTCCCAAGAGAACAGTTGCCGGCAAGAAGAAGTAAGCCGGTATGGTTGATTGTTGATAATGATTATAAGAAAGTAGGTTAGTTTAAATGGCAAAGAAAGTTGCAAAGAAAGTAACAAAAAAACGTGTCAAGAAAAACGTTGAACGAGGACAGGCACATATCCAGTCATCCTTTAACAATACCATCGTAACGATAACGGATGCAGAGGGTAATGCTTTATCATGGGCAAGTGCCGGTGGTCTGGGATTTAGAGGTTCAAGGAAATCTACTCCGTACGCAGCTCAGATGGCTGCAGAGACAGCTACCAAGGCTGCTCTCGTACACGGCTTAAAGAGTGTGGATGTTATGGTCAAGGGCCCCGGTTCGGGACGTGAGGCTGCTATCCGTGCACTTGCAGCTAACGGACTTGATGTATTGAGTATCAGTGATGTAACACCGGTACCTCATAACGGATGCCGTCCGCCCAAGCGCAGAAGAGTATAGTCGTAGAAGATATAGTTTCAATAGACCGGCATAAGGTATAACCTTAGGCCCAGTATCAGGAGGAAGAATAGATGGCAGTTGATAGAGTTCCTGTTCTTAAGAGATGCAGATCACTCGGTTTGGAGCCGATGTATCTTGGTATCGATAAGAAGTCCGGAAGAACATTAACAAGATCAAACAGAAAGATGAGTGAGTATGCACTTCAGCTCCGTGAGAAGCAGAAGGCAAAATTCATATACGGCGTTCTTGAGAAGCCTTTCAGGAATTATTATAAGAAGGCAGACAGAATGAAGGGTATGACAGGTTCCAACCTTATGATCCTTCTTGAGAGAAGGCTTGACAATGTTATATTCAGAATGACATTTGCAAGGACCAGAAGAGAAGCAAGGCAGATCGTTGATCACAAGCAGGTACTTGTTAACGGCAAGTGCATCAACATCCCTTCATATCTTATCAAGGCCGGAGATGTTATAGAGATAAGGGAAAAATGCAAAGGATCACAGAGATATAAGGATATCCTTGAGGTGACCGCAGGAAGATCGGTTCCCGCATGGATGGATGTCGATCAGGAGAATCTCAAGGGTGAGATCAAGGCTCTTCCTACACGTGAGGAGATTGATGTTCCCGTTGATGAGATGCTTATCGTCGAGTTGTACTCAAAATAAATCTTGCGGATTTATTTTGTATTTTGAAGTAAAACCTATTAACTTATATCTACAAATGGAGGTACTTTGCAGTGTTTGATTTTGAAAGACCAAATATTGAGATCGTTGAGATTTCTGAAGACAAGAAGTACGGCAGATTTGTTGTAGAACCTCTGGAGAGAGGATATGGTACGACTCTCGGTAATTCATTAAGAAGGATAATGCTTTCTTCGTTACCGGGTGCGGCGGTTAGTCAGATCAAGATTGACGGTGTTCTTCATGAGTTCTCTTCCATCCCCGGAGTCAAGGAGGATGTTGCTGAGATCATAATGAACATCAAGAGCCTTGCTATCAAGAACAGCAGCACAGGCAATGAGGTTAAGACCGCGATCATAGATTTCGAAGGTGAAGGCGAAGTAACTGCAGCTGATATCCAGGTGGATCAGGATATAGAGATCATGAATCCCGAACTTCATATCGCTACACTTAACGGCGGTTCGGACTGCAAGCTGTATATGGAGCTTACCATTACAAAGGGACGCGGTTATCAGGGCGCTGACAAGAACAAGGGTGAGGATCTTCCGATAGGTGTTATCGCAGTTGATTCCATCTACACACCGGTTGAGCGTGTTAACCTTACCGTCGAGAATACCCGTGTAGGCCAGATAACGGATTTTGACAAGTTATCACTTGATGTATATACGAACGGAACACTTGCTCCCGACGAGGCAGTAAGCCTTGCGGCCAAGGTGCTTTCAGAGCATCTGTCATTGTTCATAGACCTTTCCGAAGTAGCCGTTTCCGCTGATGTTATGGCAGACAAGGAGACGGACGACAAGGACAAGGTTCTTGATATGAACATTGATGAGCTCGAACTTTCGGTTCGTTCATATAACTGCTTAAAGAGAGCAGGCATCAACACTGTCGGTGAACTTACCAATAAGACAAGTGATGACATGATGAAGGTCCGCAATCTCGGACGTAAGTCCCTTGAAGAGGTACTTGCAAAACTTAAAGAGTTAGGTCTCCAGCTTAACGTTGGTGATGAATAAAAAAATATAAGTCATAAGGAATCCACCGCTTTGCGGTCCGCCCTTATGACAAATACACAAGTACCAAGTCAGTAAATCCAAAAGGTGTGACGAGGTGTAACAAATTAATATTTAGTTTGGCAGTAAGACCAAAAGGCGTGCCGGGCAGGAGGAAAAAATGGCAAAGTATAGGAAATTATCCAGAACATCGAGCCAGAGGAAGGCTCTGTTAAGGAACCAGGTAACAAATCTTATCTATCATGGCAAGATCCGCACTACCGAGGCTAAGGCTAAGGAAGTACAGAAGATCGCCGAGGGTATCATCGCTCTTGCAATAAAGGAGAGGGATAATTACGAGACAGTTACCGTTCAGGCCAAGGTTCCGCTTAAGGATAAGGATGGCAAGAGAGTTAAGGAAGTTGTTGACGGCAAGAAAGTCACCAAGTTCGATACTGTTGACAAGGAGATCAAGAAGGATAAGCCTTCAAGGCTCCATGCAAGACGCCAGATGTTAAAGGTGCTTTATCCCGTAACCGAAGTTCCCGCTGAGAATGCAGGTAAGAAGAGGAACACCAAGAAGGTAGATCTTGTAGCCAAGCTGTTTGATGAGATAGCACCCAAGTACGAGAACCGTAAGGGTGGTTATACAAGGATCATCAAGGTTGGTGAGCGTAAGGGTGACGCAGCAATGGAAGTCATCATTGAGCTGGTATAATAACCGAAATGATATAAGCCGCAGGCATTTGATGTTGCCTGCGGCTTTTTTTTATCTTATACTAAAGTCTATGAGTCTGATAAAAGCCGACAAAGTTTCATATGAATATATAAGACGCGATAAGGACGGAGCGGTGGAAGGAATCAATAAGGCGGTCGATGAGATCGATCTGTCTGTTGAGAAGGGTGATTTTATCGCGATACTCGGAGCCAACGGTTCCGGAAAGTCTACGCTTGCCAAACACTTCAATGCACTTCTGTATCCGGTCGGAGGTACGGTTTTCGTTGAGGGCATGGATACGAGGGATGAGGCACATCTTTGGGATATAAGACAGACGACAGGCATGGTTTTCCAGAATCCCGATAACCAGATCATAGGAACGGTCGTTGAGGAAGACGTAGCCTTCGGACCGGAAAACATGGGTGTCAAGAGCCGTGAGATCTGGGAACGCGTTATAAGGAGCCTTAAGAGCGTGGACATGTTTGAATACAGGAAACATTCGCCTTCACGTTTAAGCGGTGGGCAGAAGCAGCGTGTGGCGATCGCGGGAGTTCTTGCGATGCAGCCTGAATGCATAGTGCTCGATGAGCCGACGGCAATGCTCGATCCCATGGGACGCAAGGAAGTTATCGCTTCGATCCGTGAACTTAACAAAACTGCAGGGATCACGATCATTCTCATAACCCATTACATGGAAGAAGTTGTACATGCGAACAGGGTTTATGTGATGGATAAAGGCAGGGTAGCGATGCAGGGTACGCCTAAGCAGATCTTTTCAAATGTTGAAATGCTAAGGAGTGTGGGGCTCTCGATCCCCAAGGTTACAGAACTTGCCTTTGAGTTAAGGAGAAATGGAGTTGATCTTCCGGAAGGCATACTCACTGAGGCGGAACTTGCAAATGAGTTATGCCGGATTCTTAATGCGGCAAAGAATGGGAAATTCTAAGAGGTTTGAAAATGTCTGTTATCGCAGATCATCTTAATTATATATACAGTGCGGATACGGCGTATGAGCATAAGGCTCTTGATGATGTCTCATTTAAGATAGAAGACGGAGAGTACGTAGCGCTCTTAGGTCAGACAGGTTCCGGGAAATCAACCCTGGCCCAGCATCTGAACGGACTTCTTAAGCCGTCTTCTGGTACTGTCTACGTGAACGGGGAAGACATTTTCGAGAAGGGTTATGACCTTAAGGCACTCCGAGGTAAGATCGGACTTGTTTTTCAATATCCAGAATATCAGCTGTTTGAAGAAGATGTGTTCACCGACGTGTGCTTCGGACCTAAGAATCTGGGACTAGAGAGAAGCGAAGTGGAGTTAAGGGCATATGAGGCTCTTAAGCTGGTAGGGCTTAAGGATGAGGCATTCTTCCAGTCACCCTTTGACCTCTCGGGCGGTGAGAAGAGGAGGGTTGCTCTGGCGGGTGTGCTTGCCATGAAGCCCGAAGTCCTTATACTCGATGAACCGACGGCAGGACTTGATCCGGGAGGGCGGGAATGGATGTTTGAACTCATAGACAGGCTCCGCAGCGAGCAGGGTACAACGGTCATCCTCATATCCCACAGCATGGATGATGCCGCCGAACATGCCGACAGGCTTCTTGTGATGGACAGGGGAGCATTGGTGATGGACGGGCGGCCCAAGGAGATTTTTTCATATCAGAAGGAACTCATGCAGATGGGGCTTGATATACCGCAGGTTAGTAAAGTGATGTATCTGCTTAAGCAAAACGGCATCAACGTAAACACCGATGCTATCACGATAAAGGAAGCACTCGGTGAGATACTCAGACTATTCTGATAA
>ONRZ01000079.1 GCA_900320345.1 uncultured Lachnospiraceae bacterium
TCCTCTAACTCCTTTTCCAATTCATTCATTTTCCTTATTTCTTCGTCAATCTCATTTTTTATCAGTTTTGTGTTCATGATCCTCCTTTCTTTAACATGTTCTTTACTGTGACAGTTGATTTACCTACTAATTCGTCAGACCTTCTGTTTAGTAGGCATTTTATCCCCGAACTGCGGGCGTTTTTACCTACTAATCTGACCTACCTTCTGTTTAGTAGGTATTTCGCCCCAGGGATGCAGGCTTTTTTACCTACTAATTTGACTAACCTTCTGTTTAGTGGGTATTTCGCCATCGATCTGCAGGCATTTTTACCTACTAATTCGTCAGCCCTTCCGTTTAGTAGGCATTTTATCCCCGAACTGCGGGCGTTTTTACCTACTAATTTGACATTCCTTCTGTTTAGTAGGCATTTCGCCCTCAACCTGCAGGCTTTTTTACCTACTAATTCGTCAGACCTTCTGTTTAGTAGGCATTTCGCCCTCGACCTGCAGGTGTTTTTACCTACTAAAATTTGACAATCCTTAGTTTGGTGGGTATTTCTGACTGAATTCCAAATACAAACTGTTTAAATCGTATTAGATCTGTACGGATCTGATCAAATAAGTTAAAATGATTTGATTTCTGTCACTTAATAACAATAAAGGATTAGGAAATAATTGTCAAGATAAAAGATGAAGGATTAGGAAATAATTGTCAAGATAAAAGATGTATTCCTGGCAAGTGTCTATGGCAGTCGCCCTAAATGACTACTTCGTGTCACCGCAAAATTTTGTGTCACTGCAAAAGTTTGTATCGCCGCAAACACTCGCTCATAACAAAATGCCCGCTTGCTCACAAAAACAGGGACTTGCAAGTAAACTTGCAGTCCCTGTTCTCGTTCGCCTTACGGCGCTTATCTCATTGTCCTAAATGACTAGCTTCGCGTCGCTTTCGCGCAGATTACTCGATGATCGAAGCAACCCTACCTGAACCAACTGTACGGCCACCTTCACGGATAGCGAATGTAAGACCCTGCTCACATGCTACGGGATGGATAAGCTCGATGGTCATCTCAACGTTATCGCCGGGCATGCACATCTCTGTACCTGCAGGAAGCTCGCAAACACCTGTAACGTCTGTTGTTCTGAAGTAGAACTGAGGACGATAGTTGTTGAAGAAAGGTTTGGTCAGAACGTAAACCTGAGCCGTGAACTTCTTATGGCACTTAACTGAACCGGGCTTAGCAACAACCTGTCCACGCTCGATATCGGTTCTGTTGATACCACGAAGAAGGATACCGATGTTATCACCTGCCTGAGCCTCATCAAGAAGCTTACGGAACATCTCGATACCTGTTACAACTGACTTCTGAGTCTCTTCCTTGATACCGATGATCTCAACTTCATCTGACATATGAAGTGTACCTCTCTCAACACGGCCTGTAGCAACAGTACCACGACCTGTGATTGAGAATACATCCTCGATAGGCATAAGGAAAGGCTTATCTGTATCACGCTGAGGATCCGGAATGTAAGAATCAACCGTATCCATAAGCTCCATGATCTTGTCGCCCCACTCACTTGAAGGATCCTCAAGAGCCTTAAGAGCTGAACCCTTGATGATAGGGCAATCCTTGAAATCATACTCCTCAAGCTGCTCGGTAACTTCCATCTCAACGAGCTCGATAAGCTCAGGATCGTCTACCATGTCGCACTTGTTAAGGAATACTACGATGTAAGGAACACCAACCTGACGAGACAGGAGGATGTGCTCCTTTGTCTGAGCCATAACACCGTCTGTAGCTGCAACAACGAGGATAGCACCATCCATCTGTGCAGCACCGGTGATCATGTTCTTAACGTAGTCAGCATGTCCCGGACAGTCAACGTGTGCATAATGTCTCTTCTCTGTTGAATACTCAACGTGAGCTGTTGAAATAGTGATACCACGCTCTCTCTCTTCGGGAGCCTTATCAATATTCTCGAAATCTACCTTCTCGTTGCCGGGTACGCGCTCAGCAAGTACCTTTGTTATAGCAGCGGTAAGGGTTGTTTTACCATGATCAACGTGACCGATCGTACCAATGTTACAATGGGGCTTGGTTCTGTCAAATTTAGCTTTAGCCATTTCTAAAAATCCTCCTTAAATAATGTTTCATAAGTGTTTTCATCCTCCGGGCTAAAGCCCGCCTAAAGATGATTATATTTCATTCCCTCTACATTTTCAAGGGAAAAATTAGTTACTTAGACTTCGCGGAAAGCACCTTCTCCTGTACCGACTTGGGAACCTGCTCGTACTTCTCGAAGAACATCGAGTAGTTACCGCGGCCCTGAGTCTTACTACGAAGGTCTGTTGCATATCCGAACATTTCCGACAGCGGAACGAAGCCTCTTACTATCTTGCCGTTTCCGACATCATCCATACCCTCGATACGTCCGCGGCGTGAATTGATATCGCCGATAACGTCGCCCATGTATTCCTCAGGCATAGTTACTTCAACCTTCATTATGGGCTCAAGCAGTACGGGCTCTGCCTTCTGCATGGCATCCTTAAACGCCATGGAACCGGCGATGTGGAATGCCATCTCGGATGAATCGACTTCATGATATGATCCGTCGTAAACGGTAGCATGTACGCCGACAACCGGGAAACCGCCAAGGATACCTGTCTTTGTTGCCTCCTCGATACCCTCGCCGACTGCGGGGATGTATTCCTTCGGGATAGCACCGCCGACAACCTCGGAATCGAACTTGTACAGCTCTTCTCCGTTAGCGTCCATGGGCTCGAAACGAACCTTACAATGTCCGTACTGACCACGTCCGCCTGACTGCTTGGCATATTTTGAATCAACATCGACTGCCTTGGTGATAGCTTCCTTATAAGCAACCTGAGGTGCACCTACGTTTGCCTCAACCTTGAACTCACGAAGAAGCCTGTCTACTATGATCTCAAGATGGAGCTCACCCATACCTGCGATGATGGTCTGGTTTGCGTGCATCTGAAGGATACGTCCTACACGCTCCTTCTTATCCTTGGTTGCATTTAATACATAGGAACCCGAATTCATTGTTCCCGAATAAACCCTGAAGAATGCAAGCTTACCTACGAACGGATCAGCCATGATCTTAAATGCCAATGCTGCGAAAGGCTCCTCATCGGATGAATGCCTCTCAACTTCGTTGCCCTGCAGATCCACACCCTTTATGGCAGGGATGTCTGTAGGAGCAGGCATGTACTCAAGTACCGCATCAAGCAGCTTCTGTACGCCCTTGTTCCTGTAAGCCGATCCACAGCATACAGGTACTGCCGTACATTCGCATGTTCCCTTACGCAGAACTCTCTTCAGGTCTTCAACCGAAGGCTCCTCGCCTTCAAGATACTGCATCATAAGATCGTCATCAAGTTCACATATCTTCTCAACAAGTTCTGTGTGATACAGCTCGGCCTCGTCCTTCATATCATCCGGGATCTCGATAACCGAAACATCCTCACCCTTGTCATCATTATAAATATATGCAAGCATCTCAAACAGATCTATAATTCCCTTGAACTCATCTTCCTTACCGATAGGAAGCTGAACGCAGATCGCATTCTTGCCGAGCCTGTTCTTGATCTGTTCCACCGCAGAATAGAAATCCGCACCCAGGATATCCATCTTGTTGATGAATGCCATACGGGGTACGTTATATGTATCGGCCTGACGCCATACATTTTCCGACTGCGGCTCAACACCGCCCTTAGCACAAAATACACCTACTGCACCGTCAAGCACGCGAAGTGAACGCTCAACCTCGACCGTAAAGTCAACGTGTCCGGGGGTATCAATGATATTGATACGATGTTCCTCGGCACCGGGCTTAACCTTCATATGCTCATGCAGCGTCCAGTGGCAGGTAGTGGCGGCTGATGTGATCGTGATACCTCTCTCCTGCTCCTGTTCCATCCAGTCCATGGTAGCAGTACCTTCATGAGTATCACCGATCTTGTAATTAACACCGGTATAATAAAGTATGCGCTCTGTCAGGGTAGTTTTACCCGCATCGATATGAGCCATAATACCGATATTCCTGGTTCTCTCCAACGGATATTCTCTTCCGGCCAAAACTCATACCTCCCTCTAGAATCTGTAATGTGCAAAAGCTCTGTTTGCTTCTGCCATCTTGTGCATGTCTTCTTTTCTCTTAACTGCTGCGCCTGTATTGTTAGCCGCATCCAGTATCTCGTTTGCAAGTCTCTCTTCCATAGTCTTCTCGCCTCTCTTACGTGAAAACATCGTAAGCCAGCGAAGTGCGAGAGCCTGACGCCTGTCAGGGCGAACCTCGATAGGTACCTGATAGGTAGCACCACCGATACGGCGGGCCTTAACCTCAAGCATGGGCATGATGTTGTTCATAGCCTCATCGAAGACTTCGAGAGCGGGCTTGCCTGCCTTTTCCTCAACAGTGGAAAAAGCTCCGTATACGATCTTCTGGGCAACACCCTTCTTACCGTCAAGCATGATATTGTTGACGAGCTTGGTTACCACTTTGCTGTTGTATACGGGATCCGCTAATACGTCTCTTTTCTGAATATGTCCTTTACGTGGCACGTTTCTTCCCTCCTTAAACAATTAGTTTAGCTCATAGGTACTCACATGTGTTCCGCTAATGTGTTCGCGCTGATATGAAAATCTAAAAAAGTGAAAATCATCCAACACTATACTTTAGTTTTGTTTGTTAATACCTTTCTTAAGACTTACTTCTTCGGTCTCTTGGCGCCGTACTTGGAGCGGGCCTGCTTACGATTGGCAACACCTGCCGTATCGAGCGTACCACGGATAACATGGTAACGTGTACCGGGTAAGTCCTTTACTCTTCCGCCGCGGACAAGAACAACGCTGTGCTCCTGCAGGTTATGACCTTCACCCGGAATGTAGCTCGTTACTTCGATTCCGTTAGAAAGACGAACCCTGGCGATCTTACGAAGAGCCGAGTTAGGCTTCTTGGGAGTAGCTGTCTTAACTGCGGTGCAGACACCCCTCTTCTGCGGAGAAGCTGTATCGATAGGCTTCTTGTGAAGAGAGTTGAATCCCTTGTTAAGAGCAGGTGCCGTAGACTTCTTTACAGATGTCTGCCTTCCCTTTCTTACTAACTGGTTAAATGTTGGCATTCCTTTCACCTCCTGTTCTTATTTTTGAGTTCTCGCACGTTTGTATTCAGATCAGGGCTCTCGCCTTTACCGTTCTGAATATCGTACAAATTGGGCATATCAAAATACACATGTATTTCGACACGCCCAATAATTATATTAACAAACCGCTATAAAGTCAAGAAAAACTTATATCCTGCCCTTCTTCCTGTCCGTCTTACCAGAGGATGCCCTTCTTCTCGGGTTTTGGCGGTGCCGCGGGAGCATCACCCGAATTCTTGTTGGAATAATATATCTTGTTGGTAAGGTTCTCCGCATTGGTGGTGAAGGCAAACGCGGTCTTCTCGGATATCTTGCCTTCCTTTAACAGATTGAGCAGGCTCGTGTTCATGGATATCATGCCTTCCTGGGATGATGTATCGATGACACTGTCTATGCTCTGTATCTTTTTCTCCCTTATATTTGTCCTTATCGCAGGATTGAGAGTCATGATCTCAAATGCGGGAACTATGCCTCCGTCAACCGTAGGCAGGAGCTGCTGCGAAACAACAGCCTGCAATACCATCGATAACTGGATATATATCTGATGCTGCTGGTTTGGCGGGAAGGCATCGATGATACGCTCGATCGTATTTGCCGCTCCGACCGTATGCAGCGTCGAGAGCACAAGGTGTCCGGTCTCGGCTGCAGTCATGGCAACACTTATGGTATCCGAGTCACGCATCTCACCGAGAAGTATAACGTCGGGGCTCTGTCTTAACGAAGCACGCAGCGCTGTCAGGTAACTCTCCGTATCGGAAATGACCTCACGCTGGGATACTATACTCTTCTTATGAGGATGCAGGTACTCCAAAGGATCCTCAAGAGTGATTATGTGCGATTCCCTTGTCTGGTTTATATGATCGACCATGCAGGCAAGCGTTGTCGATTTACCGCTGCCGGCAGGACCCGTTATGAGCACGAGGCCCTTCTTCCTCTCTGCCAAGGATATGATCTTATCGGGTATGCCGAGTTCCTGCGGCTGAGGGATGTGGAATGTTATCACACGGATGACCGCGGACAATGAACCACGCTGCTTATACGCGTTTATACGGAAACGGGCTACGCCTTTTATCGCGAAGGAAAAATCATCATCGCCAGACTCGGTAAGCCTTGTCATCTCCCTGTTGTCCGCAAGGGCATATATCTCGGAGATAAGCTGTGCGCAGTCGGCCGGCATGAGCCTGCTTTCTCCCATCGTGTACATCCTTCCGTTCATCTTATACGTAAGTTCACGGCCTGCAACGATGAAGATATCCGATGCCCCCTGATTTGTTATTGTTGACAGTGTTTCAACTATTGACATTTTTCCTTTCCTCCTACTTTACGGCTGAAGTGTTCCAGCTCTCTATCACAAAAAGTGAATCATCCCCATTCTCGGGATAATGCGACCTGAGTGTGATGTTAAGTTCAAGCGACTCGTTTATCGGGACAGTGTAACTTATCGTCACGGGATTGTCCCGGCTCTCCTCCTCGCTCACCAGTATCATATCGTTGTCGGCAAAAAGTCCCGGGATCGAAGAATAATAATCCCCTGCGTTATTGCATGTCTTAAGATTCTTGCTGAGGAGTCCCTCGATATTGGCCATATACAGCTCTGCCATGCGGTTCGCTTCATAATATTCAGTTGTCCTCTGTGCGGTCTGCTTGCTGAGATTATAATCGGAATGAGCGCTAAGATAAGTCAGCGCCGCAAAACTGACCATGCACAGCAGCACGAAGGATACCAGTACAGAACTGGTGCCGACGTTCACACCGCCTTTAAATTTCTTGTTCATAAGACTTTTCAGCCTCCCGGATGGTTCATATATTTTGTCGCATCAAGCTCGTAGATTATGGTGCTGTCTTCGATCCTTGCGATCTTTACGTTCATGTTCTGTATGGCGCCGTTTGGCGATAAAGTAACATCTCCCATGTACTTTGCACTGCCGGAGTCGCAGGGCAGGAAATTTTCATCATAGAATACGGAAAAATAAGACTCGTCACCCTTTATCGCTTCGGGATAAACAGCGATGATGCTGTCTATGTCCCCGTCCGTTCCGCGCATTACTTCGGCATAGCCGGTCGCGATCGCAACGGCATGGTTAAGTTCCTGCGTCTCCTGTCCGATCACATGCGCGTTTACAAAGCACTGTACGCACACCGCACTTGCAAGCGAGAAAAACAGCACGGTCACTATCATTTCCATTAAGAACAGAGAGGTTCTTGAACGTCCCTGGTCATTCATCGCCTTCACCTCCCATATCTTCACCCGTTCCGTAACTGTAACTGTACAGCGACACATAAAACTCGGTCTCGTTGCCCTCATCATCCGCGATCATAAAACGATAGAGGGAATCATTCTCCTTCTGTGCCGTGAATTCACTTATCTTAAGTATCTCCTTGCCCGCGCTCTTCACAAGACCTACGTCGCCCTTGGCCGTGAGTTCCTTAAGGTAACCGCCGTGCTCATATAAATATGTACAATATTCGTCACTGTTTATATATTGCGTGAGCTTAAGTACAGGCTTGCCGTCCTTTATGGTTATATCAACTCCGCCGCGTCTGTCATGCTGATGCACCTTCTCGGTAACGTAAGCAAGGGCCGTTCGGGAATTAAAGTTTACGCTCATGTCATGCGCGGTGCGCCTGTATATCTTCGCGCCGAACAGCACAACGAACAGAGCCGACAGCATGAACACGCCGAATACCGTTATCATAAAGATAACATCTACGATCGATTTCTGCCTTTTCAGGAGGTTCATTCATCCACCTCCCTCTCTATCACCGTAACATTCGGCATCAGGTTGCTCGCGATGGATTCATAATCGATCAGGAAACGTTCGTGATCGTAAGAGAGGCCGTAATGCTCCTCTATATATTCAAGCGAAGGCGGATACATGCCTTCTATCGAATAGCAGTGAACGATATCACGGTTAAGCGCATCGGTTAGGATCTCCTTCTGGTTTGCCGCGCGGTTATCCGAAAAACGCGTTATCGCAAGTATGAAGAAGATTATTATCGCACCGAAAATAACGAGCGAATAATTGATGCTGCCAAGTATTCTTGTTTTAAGATCCTGTTGTGTAAATCGGTTCATTTTCAAACATTCCTATCCTATTGAGGTCATTATGCTCATGAGCGGCATCATAACCGAGAGCAGTATCATACATACGATTATCGAGAATACGATAACAAGCGTAGGCTCAAGTATTGAGATGATATTCGTTATCCTCGAATCCACTTCCTCGTCATATTTTCCCGCTATCTTCTCGAGAGCCTTGTCAACCGTACCGGACTTGCCGCTCACGGCGATCATACGGGAATACAGGTTGTTGAATATCCCCGCGTCAACAAGTGAAGCCGAGAAGCTGTTGCCCTGTCTTACAAGTTCAAGGCAGTGGCGGATCCTGGCCGTTACCGTATCGTTGTCGACCATCGTGGCCACCATCTCAAGGCTCTCCTCCGGGCGAAGACCCGCATTTAAGGTGAGTGCCATACCGCTGGCAAAACGTCCTACCGCGATCTTCTCATACAGTCCCCTTGTCAGGAAAAATCTTGAGCAGAATTTTGCAAAATGCGTACGTCCCTTTTCGGTACGGAGGAAAAACCAGTACAGTGCGAAAAGAGCTATGAGAATGCTTATAAATACAATGGAATAGGTCCCGACAAGATTACCGAACTGCATCATGCCCTTGGAAAATCCGGTCATCTCGGATCCAAGCTGGATGAATACCTGATTGAATATCGGGAGCACCTTTATTACGAGTACAAGGATAACAACGAACATCATGCCTATGATTATGAAGGGATATTTCAGCGAATTCTTTATGCCCTCGGATATATTCTGCTCTCTTGTATAATGGAAGGAGAGCGAATGCATAACCTCATCGAGCTTACCCGAAGTCTCGCCTATGCGGATCATGTCCAGACAGTACTTGGGGAAAACGCCCGTATTTTCCATAGACTCATTGAGCCTCAGTCCGCCGTGCAGCCCCTCAAGTATGACCTCAAGGATCTCCTTCCCTTCCTCGGACATGGCATCTTCAAGCATGACCGATATACCGTCCATGTGGTTCAGTCCGGCATCCAGAGTCATTGCAAACTGCTCGCAGAATAAAGCCAGCTCCTCGTAGTTTAGTTTTTTCTTCTTTTTTTCGTTCATGTTATTACCCTCTTATAATAATCAATAATTATACATCATGGTGTATGTTGCTTTTTTTCCTTTGCCGCCGCTGCCAAGGAGCTTGGACAGATCGCCGTGGCTGCTGTCGGCGCTGTTGGCATCGAAGGTCGGATCCATCAGGGTCCACTGCGTACCGTCAAACTGGATGATATCGTTGATCCAGCCCTGATCCTTGGTATAAACGCTTACCCACGCATGGTAGGCATCGCCCGAGTATCCGATCTCCATCCTCGTCGGGATACCGACACTCCTTAACATCGAAGACATGACCGCCGAATAGTCAAAGCAGATACCGGTCTTTATCGAAAGTATCTCATCAACATCGGGCAGGTATCCCGGCTGCACATTTGCAGCCTTGTCGTAATCATAGGTTATGTTCTTGATCATGTAGTCATAAACCTTGCCGACCGCCTCGAGTTCATTGGTGCATCCGTCCGTCAACTGTTTTGCGAGTGCCGTTGTATCCGATTCTGCCGTGAACCAGACATACTGGTTTGGATAGAGGAAGGGCTTTAACTCATCATTTAACTTGATATCCATATCCTCCGCATAGACCATCGCATACTCGTTATCCTGGATGTTCTCATAGACCGTCAGCGAATATTCGCCGCTCCCCAGATTAAACGGGATGACCGTATCGACACCGGGCGCGATGTTATATGTGTAGGTTATGCTCGTATCCGAGAATATCTGGAGCTTGACCTTCTGATTATCCCCCGTATATCTGATGTAGAAGTATCCGTCGCCGCTGTTTGAGGTATCAAGCTGCACATATTCGTTCCCGTAGAACTTATCCTCATTAAGCTGTGGCATAAGTATGTCAAAATCATTTGACCACGCCTGCGGGGTACCTTCGAGCTTTACTTCCGTCTCACGCTGTGAAGGAGGTATCTCCTTCTGACAACCTGCCATGATCAGCATTACAACTGCCAGCAGCCGAACAATATATGATTGTATTTTCCGGTTGTAAAATGATCTTATGTTCATTATCTGCTAATAGTCCCCGACAGTTCCGCATTTAAAGAATGTCCGTGCATATCGGTTATATGTATGGTAAGCGCTTCGTTGTTATACGGAACACGTCCGTCGGCATTTTCAGCATATATCGCACCATAATCTATATCATCACCCGCCAGTTCAATGGTAAAACCGGCTTCATCAAGTGTATGATCAACGATTATGATACGGTCATTATTCAGTAAGTTCTTTGATTCTATTTTAATATCATTATTTATAAGTGCAAGCGGTGAGATCAGCACAAGGAACAGAACACCTATGGCTATCCACTTGCACGCATCAACATAATTGGTCTGCGCCATGCTTTTTATAAGGAGCAGATCGAAATTGATATTATCCGATTCAATGTTACAGGCGGCGAGAACATTTTTCAGAGTATCGTTCGCGGCCTTTTTTGACATATTATAGCGTTTGCTGCGTTTGTTAAGAAACATTCTTACTCCCCTCCTT
>ONRZ01000210.1 GCA_900320345.1 uncultured Lachnospiraceae bacterium
AAAATACAAGGAATTCAGGAGGATAAAGTTATGGGAAAAATAATAGGTATCGATTTAGGAACAACAAACAGCTGTGTAGCGGTTATGGAAGGTGGTAAGCCCACCGTTATCGCAAATACAGAGGGAGCAAGGACCACACCTTCGGTCGTTGCATTCACCAAGACAGGCGAGAGGCTTGTGGGTGAGCCTGCAAAGCGTCAGGCAGTAACAAATGCGGAGAAGACCATTTCTTCAATTAAGAGAGAGATGGGAACGGATTACAAGAGAGCCATCGATGACAAGAAGTATTCACCGCAGGAGATTTCCGCGATGATCCTTCAGAAACTTAAAGCGGATGCTGAGAGTTATCTTGGCGAGAAGGTTACGGAAGCAGTCATAACGGTTCCCGCATACTTCAATGACTCACAGCGTCAGGCGACCAAGGATGCAGGTAAGATAGCAGGCCTTGATGTTAAGCGTATCATCAACGAGCCTACGGCAGCAGCACTTGCATACGGCCTTGATAATGAGAAGGAACAGAAGATAATGGTATACGACCTTGGCGGCGGTACCTTTGATGTATCTATCATCGAGATAGGTGAGGGTGTCATCGAAGTTCTTGCGACCAACGGTAACAACAGGCTCGGCGGTGATGACTTCGACCAGAAGATCACGGATTACATGCTTGCCGAGTTCAAGAAGAATGAGGGCGTAGATCTGTCTAACGATAAGATGGCACTGCAGAGACTTAAGGAAGCGGCTGAGAAGGCTAAGAAGGAACTTTCAAGCGCAACTACAACAAACATCAACCTTCCTTTCATCACTGCAACAAGTGAGGGACCCAAGCATTTCGACATGAACCTTACAAGGGCTAAGTTCGATGAGCTCACACATGACCTTGTTGAGGCTACAACGGTTCCCGTACAGAATGCTCTTAAGGATGCAGGCATCACTGCTTCGGAGCTTGGCCAGGTACTTCTGGTAGGCGGTTCGACACGTATCCCTGCAGTCCAGGATAAGGTTAAACAGCTTACGGGCAAGGAGCCCAGTAAGTCACTTAATCCCGATGAGTGTGTTGCACTCGGTGCTTCCATTCAGGGTGGTAAGCTTGCAGGCGATGCAGGTGCAGGTGAGATCCTTCTGCTCGATGTTACTCCGCTTTCACTGTCTATCGAGACAATGGGTGGTGTTGCAACAAGACTTATCGAGAGAAATACGACAATACCTACGAAGAAGAGCCAGATATTCTCTACTGCAGCAGATAACCAGACTGCAGTTGATATAAACGTAGTACAGGGTGAGCGTCAGTTTGCAAGGGATAATAAGTCCCTGGGACAGTTCCGTCTGGATGGAATACCTCCGGCAAGAAGAGGTGTTCCTCAGATCGAGGTTACCTTCGATATCGATGCGAACGGTATCGTAAACGTATCGGCCAAGGATCTTGGTACAGGCAAGGAGCAGCATATAACGATCACTTCCGGATCAAATATGTCCGATGATGAGATCGAGAAGGCTGTTAAGGAAGCGGCTGAGTACGAAGCACAGGACAAGAAGCGTAAGGAAGCAATAGACGCCAAGAATGATGCGGATTCCTTCGTATTCCAGACAGAGAAGGCTATCGAGGAAGTGGGCGACAAGCTTGATCCCGCAGACAAGGCCAATGTAGAGACAGAACTCAAGAACCTTAAGGATCTTGTTGAGAAGTGCGATCCCGAGAACATGACCGAGGATCAGGTAGTTGAACTTAAGGCAGCTCAGGAGAAGGCCATGACGGCAGCCCAGAAGCTGTTCGAGAAGATGTACGAGCAGGCACAGGGCGCACAGGGTGCAGGCCCCGATATGAGCAACATGGGTAATATGGGCGGCATGGGCGGCCAGGGCAGCACAGGTTCGGATGACGGAAACGCAGACGGTGATGTAGTCGACGGAGATTACAGAGAAGTGGCAGAGTCAAAAAGGGACTATTATGAAGTCCTCGGCGTCAATAAAGGCGCCGATGAAAATGAGATAAAAAAAGCATACAGGGCTCTTGCGAAGAAATATCATCCGGATATGAACCCGGGAGATAAGGAAGCCGAGAAGAAGTTCAAGGAAGCAAGTGAAGCCTATGCGGTCCTGTCCGATGCGGACAAGAGAAGGCAGTACGATCAGTTCGGACATGCAGCGTTTGAAGGCGGTTCGGGAGGCTTTGGCAGCGGCTTTGATTTTACCGGAGCTGATTTCTCGGATATATTCGGCGACATATTCGGAGATCTGTTCGGAACAGGCAGGACAAGAGGCGGCGGCAGCAGCGGTCCCATGAAGGGTTCAAATATCAGGACGAGCGTAAGGATAACCTTCGAGGAGGCTTTTACCGGTGTAGACAAAGAACTCGAGCTTACGCTTAAGGATCCGTGCCCGACCTGTAAGGGAACCGGAGCAAGACCGGGAACATCTCCCGAGACCTGCAGCAAGTGCGGAGGTAAGGGACAGGTTGTATATACCCAGCAGTCATTGTTCGGTATGGTACGTAATGTATCCACATGTCCGGATTGCCACGGTTCGGGTAAGGTTGTCAAGGATAAGTGTCCCGACTGTCACGGAACAGGTTATATTGCAAGCAAGAAGAAGATTGAGGTATCGATACCTGCCGGTATAGACAGCGGCCAGAGTGTCCGCATACGTGACAAGGGTGAACCCGGTGTAAACGGAGGACCGAGAGGAGACCTGCTGGTCGAGGTTGTTATCCAGCGCCATCCCATTTTGCAGAGGAACGACATGGATATCTATTCGACCGCTCCGATCTCGTTCGCGGTCGCGGCACTTGGCGGAGAGATCTACATAGATACCGTTGACGGCAAGGTGATATATGAAGTCAAGGCAGGAACACAGACGGATACCAGAGTCCGCCTTAAGGGCAAGGGAATGCCTTCCCTTCGTAATAAACAGGTACGCGGTGACCACTATGTTACACTGGTAGTCCAGACACCGGAGCACTTAAGCAGCGATGCCAAGGATCTGTTAAGACAGTTCGATAAGGCTTCGGGAGATACGCTGAATGCGGTAAACGATCAGCCCGAGAAGGATAAGAAAAAGAAGGGTTTCTGGAATAAGTAAAATAAAAGACAGTATAAGGAGCTTCCATATAAGTTATGGAGGCTCCTTTTAAGTTGATTTATAAAGATAAAAGAATTATAATTTAGAGTAACTGTTTTTACAGTTACTACAAAAATAAAAGAGAAAAATAAATGGATTCGATAAAAAAGATCAGAATATGGACATATTCAGTCATAGGGGTATTTTTTGCGGCAGCGCTTGTGATAATAATAAGTGCTTATGCGGACACAAGCGAACCGGTACAGCCAAATCCGGTTGCGGAAGCAGAGCCTACTCAGGCACCTACACCTGTTCCGACGAAGGAGCCGGAGAAGCCTTCGGATGAGCCGGATAAAGAACCCGAGGAACCGGATGACGGACTTGCGGAAGGGCAGATGCGAAGCTATTTGTCGGGCCTTCCCGTAGATCAGGAGATCGGAACAAAACGTCCGATCGCGATCATGCTCAATAACCTTAAGGCAGCACAGCCTATGTGCAGCATCTCGAGGGCTGATGTCGTATACGAGTATGTTGTTGAGGGTGCGATAACCAGACTCATGGCTCTGTTTGAGAACTATGAGGATCTTGACAAGATAGGATCGGTCAGGAGCTGCCGTGAATACTTTGTTTATACGATGCTTGAATTCGATGCCATCTACTGTCACTACGGACAGGCAGCGTATGCCGTGGATCTTCTGAACAGTGATTACGTTGACAATCTGAACGGCCTTGGCAAGGAGGGTGATGTCGTATATTACAGGACGACCGATCGAAAGGCTCCGCACAACGCATACACGAGTGCAGCGGGGATCGATGCAGGCATAGAGATGATGGGATACCGCCGCAATCATTATGAGGATTATAACGGCAAGTTCAAGTTCTGTGATCTTGATAAGACTGTCACAAATGACAGCGGCATGAAGATAACCTACATGGCTCCCAATTATAAGATAAACAAGCCGTGGTTTGAATATGACGAAGAGAAGGAGAAATACGGCCGTTTCCAGTATGACGGACCTCAGATAGATGAGCTCACGGGCGAGCAGATATTTTTTGATAACGTGATCTTCCAGTACAATAAATGGGCGCAGCTCGATGAGAAGGATTATCTTGCGTTTGACTGCCATTCGGGCGGTGTCATACAGTACTTCACACACGGTAAGATGGTTCCGGGCATTTGGCTCAGGGATGTCAAAAATGCTCATAACGGCAATCCGGACATGTGTCCCATAAGATACTATGATCTTGACGGAAATGAGCTTGAGATAAACAACGGTAAGACATTCATATGCGTTATCCAGGATACCGATATCCAGAACGTAACGATCAGAGAGTGAAACAGGGGTTTATATGAGAACAACAGCACTTATAATGGCAGGCGGAAGAGGAGAGAGATTCTGGCCAAGGAGCAGGAAGGAACGGCCCAAGCAGTTCCTTTCTCTTACGAATGACGGAAAAACAATGATACAGTTAACTGTCGAGAGGATACTGCCTCTGGTAGATATGGAGGATATCTACATAGCTACCAATAAGGCATACATGCCGCTTGTTATGGAGCAGCTTCCGGGGATACCGAAGGAAAACATCCTGTGTGAACCCGTAGGCAGGAACACGGCTCCGTGCATAGGTCTCGGTGCCATGCATATATCCCATAAAACGGAAGATGCGGTAATGTTTGTGCTGCCTTCGGATCATCTTATAAAGGACGGGGAAGGATTCCGTAATGTTTTAAGGGAAGCATGCAGCGTGGCTGAGCAGGGAGACAATCTTGTCACCATAGGCATCACTCCGAATTATCCGGAAACGGGCTACGGATATATCAAGTTCATAAAGGATGAAAAAATAGGGGACAGCTGCAAGGTTGACAGATTCGTAGAGAAGCC
>ONRZ01000088.1 GCA_900320345.1 uncultured Lachnospiraceae bacterium
CCATCTTAAGGAATGACTGTTCCCTTCCGAGCAGAAGCGGTGCTTCATGACCGGCATTGGCATATGTGAGCGACCCTGTCTTTTTATTCAACATCATTATAAATACGGTCGCGAACATATTTTCCGGATTCCTCACGCATATATCTTTATTAACCCTGTTCAGTGTATCCTCCGGAGACTCTCCGCTCTTTATCCTCTCGATTATGGCTGTTCTGACTATGGCCATGAACAATGCCGCATAGATACCCTTCCCCGAAATATCTCCGACGATCACACATATATGATCATCATCCGGGCGGAAGATATCATAGAAATCTCCTCCCACCTCTTTTGCGGGACTCTCACACCCATATGCTTCATATCCTGTCCCGCGGCGGATGTACTCCTGCGGTACCATTCCAAGCTGTATTTTACTCGCTATATCAAGCTGTGCCAGGCTCTGGGCCTTTTCCTGCGCAAGAGTCCTGATATCATCCACATATCCGGATATATCCTTCGCCATCTTATCAAAGGAAGCCTCGATATCCGTTATCTCGTTTTCAACATTCGGAGTCTTCTTATCCGCAACAATATTATCATCCCGGTTCTTTACAAAATTCCTCATTCTTTCCGATAATACAAGCATACGCCGTATCACCAGACGCTTTATGCGAGATCACAAAAGCAACCGCTATGATAATGAAAATATTTATGAGCAGAAATCTGATCTCATCATGCTCTATCTCAATTATACTGTCAACATTGTAGTCCACTCCGATAAGAGCAAGCAACCTGCCGTTCCTATCGGTTACCGGATAAACAAACATATATACATTTCCGAATTCGTTATTTATAAATTCGGACTTTCCGTCCATATCTCCGTTCAAGACGTCGATCTCGGCACTGTACAGAGTCCGTTCATATACAGGATTGAAACCGTGCTCTTCATTAATCTTCCTGTCTTCTTCATCGTCTTTTGCGGCGCAGATGATATTATGCTTATTACCGTCGTCGTCAACCGTGTACAGATACAGACATCTGACATCCGCCTTAGAGCAGATATACTTGAATTTTTTATGCACTTCCTCTCTGAGTTTCTCATCCCTCATCAAAGCCCGGATGCTCTCCTCCGTACCGATAGCCGTTTCAGCCGCTACAGCTACCATCCTGGCCTGATCCTCCCCCTGTTCCATCGCATAATTTAACATATTACTCCGGTTCGCCAGTATGAAAACCACCGCCGACAGAAGTAATGCCATCATGAAGAGTATGGAGATCTGTATCAAAATGGGGATCCTGATCCTTCTTCTGTTATCCTTCATTTTTTCTTATTCAAACGTAATCTTCCTGTCTATTCCTGTAGCCTTAAAAATACTCATTATTCCCGGGGAAGCATTTTTGATCTTTAACTGTCCGCTCACTTTTTTATATGCGGCAACCACTTCCCTGATACCTGATGATGAAATATACTCAAGTTTTCCGAAATCAAAAACGATGCTTTTGATATCTTCTCCCAAAGCCTCAACCTCTGCATGCATTTCGGGAGCCGCCTGTGTATCAAGCCATCCTTCAAATGCGAGCACTGCTTCATCTCCGTTCATAGTTTTTGTAATAGTCATTAAAGGTCATTCTCTGCCTTTTCATCGATCATCATATCCGTAGTCTGCATTATCGCCTTTTCAAGGTATTCCATATCCGTCAATGACCACTTAAAGCCGAGACGGTACAGGGCCTTGGTCGTGAAGCTGTTATCCGCCGTTGTCTCCTTAAGGTTTGCATCCTCTCCCGTATCATAGACAAGGAGCGGTGACACGGTAGTGCTCAGTTTTTCATCAGCCATCGCCTTCTTAAGTCTTTCGTCAAACTCCGCATCTCCTACGGTTTTCACCGAAAAGCCGACAAGATTCATTGACTGTATTATATCACCCATTTCAACAGTATGCGAATTATAAGGATGGAATACGGTAAACTGCCTGCCTGTAGCCGCCAGAAGGAGCAGTGCCTTTGCTGTCTCGTTAATGGGTGAATATTCGACCTTTTCGTCAAGAGCAGATACCGGGACACAGCCAAGTGCGGCATAGGCCCAGAGAGTCCTGAAAAAATTGTTCGTTGAAAAGTTCATCCGGAACTCACCGTCCGAACTCCTGCTCATCAGATTACCCAGCCGCATGATCTTGGCATCAAGGTTTTTCTCATCTATTGCCTTCAATACATGCTGCTCGGCAAGATATTTTGTATATACATATCCGTTCGTCTCCGTGATCTGCCCGATGTCAAGACTGTCTTCCGTAAGTTTAACGGACTCATCTGTATCCTCCGGAATATCCCCGCCTACAGAGATTGTTGATGTATGTATCAGCCTTGCTCCGGTTTCAAGACACAGTTCTATCACTTTATCTACCAGCTCGACATTTGCTTCCATAAGGAAATTCAGATCGGCAAAATGCTTTACGGAAGCCGCACAGTTTATTACAGTCTTGAAATCATATTTTCTTACTTCCTCGCTAAGCATTGATAACTTACGCTTTATGATATCACAAAACACGGCGTTTATGATATAATGAGCTTAGAATTTGTTTATTTGATAACCATATGGGAAACTGCAATGACATCATCCAAAATATGATCATCATGATGATCATATCCGTTATTCTCCTCTTTGTCTGTGAATGCTTTTCTCTTCCCATAGCAGCCGCTCTTAATGCAAAGGATGCGATGATGCCGGAACTTGCTTCCTATATACGCGGATTTGCGATCGGGCTGAACATCTTAACCATAATAGTATAGTATGATCTGAGGACATTCATATGGATATTGGATTTCTTGAACAAACCGAATATATCATGGATGCATGGGAAAAAAGCGTATCGGAAAACCCCAACGCTTTAGTGCTTACAGATGAGCGGCATCCTCGCGGGATCAGCAGACGTACGGTAGATGAACTGTCCGGAAAAGTCTATGCGTATCTTCGGTCAAAACAGATCGGCAGGGAGGACTTTGTTCTCATATGCCTGCCAAGAGGCGGGATCGCCCTTATCTCCATACTTGGAGTCTGGAAAGCGGGTGCCGCATTCACCCTGGTTGAAGACAATTATCCCCCCGAGCGCATTGCATATATAAAAGAGGACTGCAGCTGCAGGGAAACTATCGATCTCAAAACATGGGATGAGATCCTTAAGACTGATGCTCTACCCGGATATGAACATACCGGTATACATGATGCCGCATTTGCGATATATACTTCCGGAACCACAGGCAATCCAAAGGGTGTCCTGCATGAGTACGGAAGCATCAAGCTGATACAGGCTGCTTCCAATGACAGAAGAACGGGAAAGCCAAGACTTTTGGGAACGGACCGTCTGTCCCTTATAACTCCCCTTAACTTTAATGCGTCCATACGACGCTATATCAATACACTGTATGACGGCTGTCATATGTTCATCGTTCCGTACGGTATCATAAAGAATCCGGTGATATTTAAACAGTATCTGAGAAACAACCGTATCTCGGTCCTTTTCGCATCGCCATCACTTCTGCGTCTCATAGGCGATCCCGGGCCGTATATACGTCAGATACAGGTGAGCAGCGAACCCGCCAACGGATATTTTATCGAAGGACCGGAGCTTGTAAATGCCTATGCCATGAGTGAAAGCGGCTTTCCTGTTGCGGAGTTTTTGATCGACAAAAAATATGATGTATGTCCTGTCGGAAAGCCTGATATCGATCAGATCACCATACGGATCCTCGGTGAAGACGGACAGGAAGTTCCCGATAACAAACAGGGCGAGATCTGTATTGACGATCCGTTCTTCCGCGGATATATCAATCTGCCGGAGCAGACGAAAAAAGTACTCACAGACGGCATATATCATACCGGGGATATAGGAAGAAAACTGCCGGACGGCAATCTCATACTAATGGGCCGAAGCACCGATATGATCAAGATCAACGGCAACCGTATCGAACCTGCGGAGATCGAGGCTGTAGGCAAAAAGATCCTCGGTGTTGACTGGTGTGCCGCAAGAGGCTTTGAGGAACAGATACATGCCTTCGTCTGCCTGTATTACACCGCAAACATTACAATAGACGAGATTAAAGTCCGAAGCGAAATGGAGCGTTATCTTCCCTACTATATGATACCTTCGTATTTCATCAGGGTAGATGAAATACCTGTTCTTCCAAACGGGAAAATGAACCGAAGAGCCCTTCCAAAACCCGAGCCTAAACAAGAGCGGTCGGAATATGAAGCCCCGCATACAAAAACCGAGCGTATCTTATGCAGTGCGTTCGAGAGTGCACTCTCACTTAATAACGTCGGAATACATGACAATTTCTATCATCTTGGCGGCGATTCTTTAGGATCCATGCGCGTATTATCGGCCGCTGATCTGCCCGGTCTTCTTGCATCGGATATATTCGAAGGCTGTACTCCCGAGCGTATAGCAGCTCTGTATGAGAACCGCATAGCAGGAATACAACCCGTGGATATTGTAAAGACAGAGAAGCTTGAACGCCGGAAGCCTCATCCCCTCACGCCCAATCAGATATCGATCTTTGATTACTGTATCTTCTCACCGCATACGATCATGTGGAATCTGCCCCGTCTGTACCGTTTCGGCGCGGATATGGATGCGGATCGGCTGTGCATGGCCGTAAACAAGGCGTTTGCAAACAGGAGCGCATTATACACTGTATTTGAATTCAATGAGGAATGCTCTCTTGTTCAGCGGATCGCACCCGATAAAAGATTAAGGATATCTGTGGAAAATATCACTGAGAGTAAGTTCAGGCTTCTTAAGGAAAACCTTATGCGCCCGTTTAAGATGATCGGAGAGCCGCTTATCCATGCAGGTATCTATAAGACCGAAGAATCGGTCTATCTGTTCTGGGAGATCCATCATATCATGACTGACGGATCGGGCATGCAGCTTCTGAATGAGGATATTGTAAAGGCCTTTAACGGAGAAGAACTTCCTCTTGATACATATTATGCATATCTGCATTCCGAGGAAGAAATACGTGAGGGAACACGGTATGATAAGGATCGTCAGTTCATAGATGAAATCTATGGTAAGAAGGACTGGTGCATAAACCTTATA
Source organism: uncultured Lachnospiraceae bacterium (assembly GCA_900320345.1). Taxonomy (GTDB): domain Bacteria; phylum Bacillota; class Clostridia; order Lachnospirales; family Lachnospiraceae; genus UBA2868. Next base: position 5,079 of record ONRZ01000088.1, read on the forward strand.
CCCGATACCGTAAACCGTCCCGCCGGACGTACTCTTCTGCCCCTCAAGCAGGTGATCTCACTTCAGGATATCGCCGCCTTTGAACAAAGGCATCATCTGTCCAGAAATCTTTTGTTTACTGCGGTCGCTCTTCTCGGAATTGCCGACATCGAGAAAAAAGATCTTGTAATGGCAGACTGGATCTTCCACGACAGGACCGATGAAATAAAAAAGAACGCATTCGGCTGTCTCTTCCGCTATATAACGGTAGGCCTTGAATTAAATAGAGATATGACGGTCGGCGGATTTTTCAAGGCACTCTCGGACAGATCCAATGCCATGCTTGCCCATTGCTCCTATGAATGGAGTATTAGACAGGACAACGTCTTTGAACACGATACACTTATCGTCTGTTACGAGACTTCCAAGATCATGAGTACCGAGGATATCGGATCTCTCGGCGGCAGGAGGCTTGATGTCATAAGCCATGCCCCTGTTAATTCAAGAAGTCTCGCTTTCCAGATCATCGAAACGCCGGACGGAATAGTCCCTTATCTTATGTTTAATCAGGCGCTTTATTCGGAAGAAAAAATAAGCCGCACAGTCGACAGGTTCTCGGAATTACTTGGATTTTTAATGGAGGCAAACGAAGATGATAGAATTATTTAACGGACTTATAAAGGTACACGGTATCGTTTTTTTCGTACTTATCATGTCGGTTGTTATCGTATTTGGATATCTGCTCGGAAAGCTGACCGTTAAGGGCGTATGTCTCGAGAGTGCGGGTGTTTTTATCACGGCTCTTATCATCGGCGCACTGTTTAAGAAGACAATAACCGAAATAACGGTACTTAGTCCCGGAGACTATGATTCGGCTTTCGAAACGATCGAGAACGTCGGTCTTGTATTCTTCGTTGCATCGGTAGGTTTTATTGCCGGTCCCAATTTCTTTACCAATCTAAAGAAGAATTTCAGATCGTATGTACTTCTCGGCATCTTGATCACTGCATTCGGAGCGCTCACCTGTGCAGGCTGTTATTATATGGGCATCGGGAATGAACCGGATCACGATTATTTTGTTTCCATTCTCATCGGAGTAATGTCGGGTGCGCTGACTTCCACTCCCGCCTTTTCCGCTTCTTTGGCTACTGCAACAGATACGTTTGCCGTGGGAGATCCCGCAAAAGCAAAAGTGATAGAAAATGCTTTGACGGCAGGTCATGGAATGGCATATATTTTCGGAGTCGTGGGAGTTGTTCTGTTCGTTCAGCTCATCCCAAGGGTCCTTCATGCAGATATGGATGCGGAAAGATCAAAGGTCACTCCGGTAGTAAGCGAAAAAAGCGAACAAAAAAGATCATTTATCGAAGTGGACAGATTCGGGCTGTTTACGATCGGACTTGCCATACTCATCGGGATATTTGTGGGTTCGATAAGGATACCGATGACAAATAAGGGATTTGACGGAACCTGTTTTAATCTTACCATGACCGGAGGCGTACTTCTGTCATCTATCGTTATAGGATATTTCGGACATATAGGTCCTGTCTCCCTTAAGATCGACAGGCATATCCTCGAAGTTTTTCGGGAACTCGGTCTGATGCTGTTTCTGACAGGTGCCGGTGTACCGGGAGGCGTGGACTTTGTCGATAACTTCAAACCCGTTTATTTTGTATACGGGATCATCATAACGGTCATTCCGATGGTCGCCGGATTCTTATTTTCAAAATATGTTCTAAAGCTTCCTCTGTTCAATAATCTCGGTTCCATTACCGGTGGTATGACATCAACACCTGCACTCGGAGCACTGATCAATGTAACAAAGAGCGATGACGTTGCATCGGCTTATGCCGCAACATACCCATTTGCACTGGTTTCTGTAGTGATAGCATCCCAGCTGCTGATATTATTCCTGTGAAACGTTCATCCCGACTGCCGGTTATTGTTTATTCCCCCATCTCTTTGTATAGATACTCTTCACCACCGCATATTAGGCATCGCAAATCATATAATACCTTGATGCGCCTATACTCAGATCGTACTCTGTCCCTTCCGTGGTGGTTGCGAAAAGGCGGATATAGACATTACCTTCGTCATCGTACCATCCCTGTGCACAGTCCCAATACCTTCCTTCCGAATACAGAATCTGATTACCTTCGGTACGGGCTGCCCTTACGAAAACTGCTATCCTCTCCTAAGTCGATACCGTTAACTTAATGACACAATATCTATTTTCAGGGTTGTATTTCATACTCATTTATACTCAAGACACAGCATGGTGAGATCATCAAACTGATCTCCACCGGCCTCATATTCCTTAATTGCTTTTTTAACAGCGTCAATAGTATCCTTGGGAGATGCATCCTCTACTTGATCAAGGACATTGACAAGCCCATTTATCCCAAACATCTGCATATTTGGATCTGTTGCTTCCACAGCCCCGTCAGTGTAAAGGAAGAGCTTTGCACCGGGCTCCAGTTTTATCTCATATTCCGTATATTTTTTCCCGGGATCAAAGCCAAGGACAAAACCATGCCTGTCTTTTATCACTTCATATTTTCCGGGAGTGTGCTTTATAATGGGATACTCATGACCTCCGTTGGATGCCTTTATGATCCCCGTGCTGATCTCAAGGATACCGAACCAGACCGTCACGAACATCTGCTCCCTGTTATTTGTACAGATTGCCCTGTTTGTATCTTCCAATACCTGAGAGGGCGATTTCCCCATCATTGCATTGTTCGCCAGTATACTTTTACTGGACATCATGAACATGGCCGCAGGAATTCCCTTTTCTGAAACATCTGCCATCACCAGCCCCAGATGATCATCATCGATCATAAAGAAATCATAGAAATCCCCGCCAACGTCTTTGGCCGGAGTCATACTTGCATACAGTTCCATACGATCTCCATTGTTGAGCTCCCGGACATCTTTCATCAGCAGATCAACTGATGGCAGCGCATCAGCTTGTATTTTTGCAGCGGCATGAAGGTCAGCCTCCACTGCATCTATCTGGGAC
>ONRZ01000183.1 GCA_900320345.1 uncultured Lachnospiraceae bacterium
ATGCAAGTCCGTATTTTCCCTGTTCAAGATCCGCTATAAGCTTCTCGAGAGCGTCTCTCGTAGGATTTCCGGTCCTTGAGTATTCCCAGCCTCTCGTCTCGCCGAGGCCGTCCTGCTTATAGGTTGATGTCTGATATACCGGCACGTTTACCGCACCTGTTGTTTCGTCTCCGTCCGTTCCGCCGTGTATAAGTAATGAATTTATCTTTAAGCTCATATCTTTCGTTCCTTTCATGCAGGTTTTATTTCCTATCTGTATAGTAGGTATTATCCGCATATATACCTACCGTGTCAATAGGTTTTAAGCATACACAGATTTGGTATAATCTATCACTTGTGATAGGTTTTACTTATAACCTCACATTTATCCGGCCAGGCCCTGCATATAAGGTCAAGGCCGTATTCTTTTGCCAGTTCCACAGACTCAGCGGTCGGTACGGATTTGGATACAAGGACGGGGATCCCGGCAGCAATAACCTTCTCTACCATATCCACAGGCACACGGCCCGAAGTGAAGATCATACATTCACGGAGCACTATCCCGTTAAGCAGCGCATATCCCACGGCCTTATCCACCGCATTGTGTCTTCCTATGTCTTCGGTTGTATATATGGTCTTGCCCTTCGTTGCAAGAATGCATATATGGCTTCCGCCGGTGAGTGCATGGAGCCCGGTCACTTTTCCGAACTCTTCCGCAAGAGCGAATATCCACTCGGTTTTAAACTCATGATCCGGAAGAGGCTTTAGAATCTCTTCTTTCCTTTTATTATATACCCTGTTGCCCGCACAACAGGTTGATACCGAGTTTATATCATCTTCCCATGAGATATTCTTATTAAGGAAGACATTTGCTTCCCTTTCGCATTTGCTGAAGAAGATCTTATAGATATCCCCGGCACTTTCGATAAGTCCGTCCGTCAGAAGCCTGCCCGTGACCAGCTCCTTCAGATCGTTCTTAGTGCATATCAATCTGTATGCCGGGTGTTCATTGACTGTTATAGTCAGGTTGTGTTCATGTATAATTCGGACCTCTTCCTCCCTGTTGCTGCCATCCGGGTATAATACAGTTGTTTTCAGTGTTTTTACGTTATCCAAATCGGTCAATTCCTCTGTTTTCATGCTTTTTCAATTATTTACGATCATATTTCCGGTATGACGCCGGATATCTTTACATCAAAAGACTGCTTGCTTCTAATAATAATTTCTTGTATATACACTGTATATCCCATTGGTACAAAAATCAACTCAGTGCCATCCTGATAAAAAGATCCCGGCAAGGAGGCACGCCGGGATCTTCTTAATATGGATCAGCTGAATTTATTATGATATTGCCGCAAAACCATTCTCAAGATCTGCAATGATGTCGTCTATATGCTCGGTACCGATCGAGAGACGTATGGTATTCGGCCTTATTCCTGTTGATAACAGTTCTTCGTCCGTCAACTGTGAGTGTGTTGTCGATGCGGGATGGATCACAAGGCTCTTCACATCGGCAACATTTGCAAGCAGCGAGAAGATCTTCAGGTTGTCGATGAACTTCCATGCTTCTTCCTGTCCGCCCTTGATATCAAAGGTGAAGATCGATGCCCCGCCGTTCGGGAAATACTTCTTGTAAAGCTCATGATCCGGATGATCCGCTATCGCAGGATGGTTCACCTTCTCTACCTGAGGATGCTTTGACAGATAATCAACGACCTTTTTGGTATTCTCGGCATGTCTCTCAAGTCTTAATGAAAGTGTCTCAACTCCCTGAAGGAGCAGGAATGCATTGAACGGTGATATGCAGGCTCCCTGATCGCGGAGCAGTATGGTACGTATGTATGTAACAAAGGCTGCGGGACCAAGTGCATCATAGAACGAAAGTCCGTGATAACTTGGATTGGGCTCTGTGATATCCGGATACTTACCGGATGCCTTGAAGTTGAACTTTCCGGATTCGATTATGATACCGCCAAGGGTGGTTCCGTGTCCTCCTATGAATTTAGTTGCCGAATGCACAACTATATCTGCGCCATGCTCAAACGGCTTTATAAGGAACGGTGTTCCGAAAGTGTTGTCAACCACTACCGGAAGCCCATGCTTATGTGCTATTTCCGATATCGCATCTATGTCCGGGATGTCACTATTGGGATTTCCGAGAGTCTCAAGATAAACCAATTTCGTATTATCCTTTATCGCACCCTCAAGCTCCGCTAAGTTATGTGCATCCACGAAAGTTGTCTCTATACCGTACTGCGGAAGTGTGTGTGACAGAAGGTTGTAGCTTCCGCCGTAGATCGTCTTCTGTGCAACCACATGCCCGCCTCTTGATGCAAGCGCTTCGATCGCATATGTGATGGCTGCCGCACCGGATGCAACTGCGAGTGCTGCGCTTCCGCCTTCAAGTGCCGCGAGCCTCTTCTCCAGGACTTCCTGAGTCGAATTTGTTATCCTTCCGTAAACATTTCCTCCGGCAGCAAGACTGAAGCGATCGGCTGCGTCCTTGCTGTCATGGAATACATACGAGGTGGTCTGATAAATGGGTACCGCTCTCGAATCCGATGTGGGGTCTGCCTGTTCCTGTCCAACGTGTAACTGTAATGTCTCAAATCTGTATTCACTCATATCCTCAATCTCCTTTTCCGTAGATTTGTTTTTGATGCTTAGATGATAGCATCAAACCTACATCTTGAAAATTCGATTGATTTTATCGTTGGTGATAGTCTGTACCTATCACAGATCCGGCTTCTGCTGCCGTGGCAGATTATATATCCTCCATATATATTAGCTCCTTTTCAACTATCGCCAATCCACAGCTAGGCGTCCTTATTCATAAATCCGTTATCATTGCACAACTGACCAGCGTCCGCTCTTATTCGATCCAATCCGCTCTATCAGACCCATTTTCTTTAAACTGACCAGCGTCCGCTCTATTGTTCTCTTTGTCACACCTACTTCTACAGCAATCTCCTCAGCCGTTTTTTCCGGATTTCTTATCAATATACCTAGTACAGCTTTTTCCGTCTTATTTATACCGACATTTATGCCGACATTTTAATCTTGCATAGTTCTTTTTGCCACTTTATTTACCACCTTATTTGCTACTTTAATTGCTACTAATTCAAAAACAGCCGATGAATTTCTTCATCAGCTGTTTTTCTCAACACCTCTGCGTATTTCTTTAACTTTTACTTAAGATATACTCAATTTGTCCATATTTGCGCCAATCCATTCTGCCATAGACTTGTTTATCCGATAGAGTTCCTCATACTTATCTTTTACCTCAAAGAAAACTGTAGACACAAACTGATTTGCCAATATCATATATGGAATAGCCTTCTTTTCCGTATCCGTCAATTTTACAACGCTGTCATATCCGTACATGATTTCTTTCATAACTTCTACCCAGGTAAGTAACTTATCTTCGTTTCCTTCTTCAAAAGTCTC
>ONRZ01000177.1 GCA_900320345.1 uncultured Lachnospiraceae bacterium
TGCTGCATGCCGTTGCGGTCGTGAAGGCAGGAGCTTTTGCGATAATAAGGATCACATATTACAGCTTCGGCACGGATTTCTTAAAGGGAACTCCCGCACAGTATATCGTAATGGGATTTGCCGTTACCACTATCCTGTACGGTTCGATAAGGGCCGTAAAGGAGCCGCATTTTAAGAGAAGGCTTGCGTATTCGACAGTCAGCAACCTGTCTTATATAGTGTTCGGTGCTTCGCTCATGACACCGCTCGGACTGACTGCGGCGCTTTCGCACATGATATATCATGCGGTCATCAAGATTGCACTGTTTTTCTGCGCAGGCGCGGTTCTGTGCAAGACGCACAGGGAATATGTCCGTGAACTGGACGGACTCGGCCGCAAAATGCCGGTGACTTTTGCAACCTTTACACTTGGATCCTTAGCGCTTATCGGTATCCCTCCGCTGCCCGGTTTTATAAGCAAGTGGAATCTGTGTACCGCAGCTGTTGCCGAAGGTTCACGCATGGGTTACATCGGTATGTGCGCACTGCTTATTTCGGCACTGCTCACTGCGGTATATATGCTTACCATAGTGATCAAGGCTTATTTCCCGGCGGATGATTTTGACTACAATTCGCTTCATGGAATAAAGGATCCGACATGGCAGATGTGCCTTCCGTTTGCGGTATTCATGCTGATGATGCTCATACTCTCGTTTACGGCACCGCAGCTTATGGGCTTGTTTGACGGGATAGCCCAATTTATGTGAGGTAATATAAATGCTCCTATTATTATGCATCGGCCCTATGGCCGCAGGTATAATAGCATATTGTATGGGAAGATACAGCAAAAAGTTAAGGGATTGTTTTGCCGATGCGGTAACTGTCCTTGAAATGGGACTGTTATGCTGGCTGTCATATCAGTTCTTAAGCGGGCAGCAGATATCATTTGTATCGCAGGATCTGTGCGGCTTAGGTGTAAGCCTTAAGCTTGACGGCTTCCGTATAGTCTACGGATTTGTTGCCGCCTTTATGTGGGCGATGACCACGATCTTTTCAAGACAGTACATGGCCCACTATCCGAGGACCAACAGATACTACATGTTCTTCCTTATGACGCTCGGCGCAACTGTCGGTGTATTCTTATCGGCCGATCTGTTCACGACGTTTCTGTTCTTTGAGATCATGTCGTTTACCAGTTACACATGGGTGGCGCATGATGAGACGAAGGAGTCCTTAAGGGCAGCGGAGACTTATCTTGCGGTAGCCGTGATCGGCGGCATGGTAATGCTGATGGGACTGTTCCTGCTCTATAACATAACAGGGACACTTAAGATGGATGAGATATACGGCGCGGTAACATCGGCTGTCAGGGCCGATCCGTCGATTAAGGCAACGGTATATGCGGCAGGAGCCTGCATGCTCACGGGTTTTGGAGCCAAGGCCGGTATGTTCCCGCTGCACATCTGGCTACCGAAGGCCCATCCCGTTGCACCTGCACCTGCTTCGGCACTGCTTTCCGGTATCCTGACAAAATCCGGGATCTTCGGTGTGCTCATAATAAGCAGTGAGATATTCAGACATGATAAGGGCTGGGGGTTCATGATACTCATATTTGGCGTTATAACAATGTTTGGCGGTGCGCTGCTTGGGATCTTCAGCATAAACTTAAAAAGAACGCTTGCCTGCTCATCCATGTCACAGATAGGTTTCATACTTGTCGGCATCGGGATGCAGGGGCTTTTGGGCGAGGAAAATGCTATCGCCGTTCATGGGACCATGCTGCATATGGTCAATCATTCGCTCATAAAGCTTACGCTTTTCATGGCAGCAGGTGTTGTCTATATGAACCTGCACGAACTCGATCTTAATAAGATACGTGGGTTTGGAAAAGGCAGGCCGCTCTTAACCATAGCCTTCCTTACAGGCGGGCTTTCGATTAGCGGTATCCCCGGATTTTCGGGATATGTGAGCAAGACACTGCTCCATGAATCGATAGTTGAATATATGCATGAACTTACGCAGACACAGCCTGTCGGGACCTACAGGATCATTGAGATCATCTTCCTTATAACGGGCGGTATGACACTTGCCTATATGACAAAGCTGTTTGTCGCAGTGTTTATTGAAGACGGACCGGGTGCTGAGCATGAAGGCCGTGCGATGAACGATGAGTCCGCATTTGCACTTATGATGTCGGCCGCGCTGCTGTTTATACTGGGCATGCTTCCGCATAAGTTGATGGATGTTATCGCAGAGGCTGCGTCACCCTTTATGCACGGCGGTGAGGCGGAAGAAGAGGTCAGATATTTTGCATTCTCAAATCTTAAGGGCGGGCTTATCTCCATAGCTATCGGGTTGTTCATATATTTTGTGATCATACGTAAGCTGCTCATGAGGAAGGATGAGGAGGGAAACAAGGTATATATTGACGCGTGGCCGAAGTGGCTTGATATAGAGGATCTTATATACAGACCATTCCTGCAGCATATCCTTCCGTTCGTGCTCGCTTTTGTTTTAAGGATATTTGACAGGATGACGGACCACATCATCTCTATCTTAAGCCGCTCGGTATTAAAGGAAGTGGAGCCCAGAAGACCGCTTCTTTACGGTAACATGTTTACCCGTGTGATCGGCGTGATCATGGACAGGTTCGTGGTATTGCTGAATAAGACGGTAAGGCGCAAGTCTCCTAAGTATATCAATTATGAGCAGAAGCTTGCGTTCGGATTCGAGGAGATACTTAAGGCATCAAGGCTTACCACCAGGAGCGTATCATACGGACTGCTCATGTTCAGTGTAGGTTGTATATTTACACTCATATATCTGTTGGTAATGTTGATGCTGCATGCTTCATCATAAGGGGGACCGGATTTTTGAACATAGAAAAAGTATTAAAGGAACTTGATGCACTGCCGGGCGGAGAGGAAGCTCATAAGACAGGTGATTTCTTAAGGGAGAAGATCTCCCTCGCGCGCGAGGAAGGCGACGATGCCGCAGAACTCACCCTGCTCAATGAGATGATCGGTTATTTAAGATATATGGGATCACATGACGAGTCGGCCGCTTACAGCGATGAGGCGATTGGCTTATGCATAAGCAAGGGACTGGAAGGTCAGATCCCGTATGCGACCACTCTTCTTAATGCTGCAACCGCGGACAGGGCTGCAGGAAGGCTTGAGTCTTCGCTTGAGCGCTATCGTAAGGTGGAGGAGATATATAAGGAAAATCTTAAAGAGGATGACTATCTCTACGCGGCACTTTATAACAATATGAGTCTGTTATACCAGGCGATGGATGATAATGAGGGATCGGCCGAGTGCCTTAAGAAGGCTATTGTCGTTATCGACGGGATAGACAGCGAGAGAGCAGAGCAGGCGATCACCAGGACGAATCTCGGGCAGGCGTACATTAAGCTTAACAGGCTTGACGAGGCCGGAAGAGAGCTTAATGAGGCGGAGGATATCTTCGAAGAACTGGGCGGGGATGATTTTCATTATCCCGGCTGTCTCAATGCGATAGCCCAGCTTAATTTCCTG
>ONRZ01000125.1 GCA_900320345.1 uncultured Lachnospiraceae bacterium
CAACTGTTACTTCATCAGCATAATATTTCCTAAACACATAAACAAACTTTGATATTCCTATACATAGTAGTATTACTACGCCTACAATTATGCTTCCAGATGTAATTATCTGCAATAACCAATGCGAAATTAATGAAATATATTCTTGCGGTATCATGTCTCCGACCTTTGCCATACAACCACCCAGATCAATAGATAATTGAGTGATGATCATTAGTCCGTTAAATAAGGTTTTGAAGAATATGATGACTTCATATCTAATAACTTTTGATGTTGCAGCTTTGATTAATGTTAACAGGATTCCATAAAACAAAGACAGATAATATCGTGTTTTATAGCCGGAGCTCATTTTATTGTATTTGTCATCCAAGGCCTTTTCTTTGTTTTTATAGTCATTATCAAGAGCCTTTTGCTTTTTTGTAATAAACCTTTGCACCCTTATGCTTATCTCACCCTCTACATCTGCTTCAATCTTGTTCAGACGAATCTCTTTAGCCGCTACAGCCTTTTCACGGTCGGATAGTTCCTGTTGCATCTGTAGGACTTGTTCCGCAGCATCAGATTTTGCTTTGCAAACTTCCTGCTTTGCAGCATCGGCCACCTCTTTATAAGTGTGGACCATGATATCTGCTTGCTCTTTCAATGTTTTCGCTTCTTTCAGCTGCAAGTCGCTGTTGTTCAGCCTCACGATCTGCTCGTTCAAGTCCGCTATCTCTTGCGATTGACTTACTATCGTTTGCGACTGCTCTTGCACCTTGCTCTTTAACATCGACACTTGCGATGAAAGATTGGATATCTTCTGTTGTGCTTCTGAGTCCATCTCTCTCTGCCGTAATTGTTCGTTCTCCACCCTCAAGGATTCTATTTCGTCCTGAATTTCTTCCATCATAGTCAACAGCTCGTCTTGCTCGAAGCTTTTCAATTCGTTCATCGCGTTCACGCTCCTTTTGTTTTGTTAACTCTTGGAGTTCTGCAATTCTTTGATTTGTTTCTTCAATGTCTCGGTCTGTGCGTTGGATTTCTTCAATGCTGCTGCGTAGCTCTTTGTCTGATTCACTAACTGATCGTTTAAGCTCGTCATCTCGTCCAAACGCTCTTCCAAACTCAAGTTCTCTTTCTTGAGAAACTCGATCTCTGATTGCTGCTTCTCCAAAAGATCCAACATCTCCTCTTGTTTGTTCAGGATATCCAGTGTATCTTGTAAATTCTGTAAATCGTTCATATATTTCCCTCGCTTTCTCGGTAATGGCTAAAGTTATTTCTCTTGCAAGCTGCTTCATCTGCTCGCGGAGTGTATTACGCTGCCTTATTTCCCGATTGATCTGCATACGTTCTGATATATTGCCATCTGCTTCTATTTTTCTTGCTGTAAAACCTTCATGGATTGTCGGCTCTTTGTCTATACCCTGGCGCTCATAGCTTCGATGATCAATCTGATGTTCAAGGTCTAAGTACTGATTACAATGCCGAGCCCATGATTCGCGCCATATTTCAGCATTTGCTTTATCGTTCCAGTCATTAGTCGGAATATTAACTCTTTCCCACAGCATCTCTCTTCCTTTGCCATCACGTTCACGGTATTTCTGTTCCCCGTTCTTATCAAGTTGAGGGATCCGGTACTGAGCTGTGTGTTCTTTATCTTTGGGATCATACGATGGAAGATTCGGATCATAGGCAGGAACTATTTTTGTTTCACCTTCAATTTCGATTTCTTTCCATGTATTTGCGAAGACTGATTTTGTCTTTAAATCCCATTTCTGATCTTCGGTTAATGGTCGACAAGTGAGCAGGATGTGGGCATGAGGATTATGCTCAGGCGGATACGGGTTATGATATGCCCAATCGGCTATCATGCCTTTATTCACAAAATTCTCTTTAATGTATTCACGAACGCATTCTATACGTTGCTCATCTGTCATTTCGTATGGAAAGGCTACTTCGATTTCACGACAAAGCCGTGCATCGCTTCTTGTTTCAACGCATTGTACATCGTTCCATAACTTTTCACGATTCATATATTCTTTAGGGGCATTGTCTGGAAGTAGGATTTCATTCATGACTATGCCGTGTTTATGCGTGTAGTCAAATGTGATCCCTGTTTCTTCGTTATACAATTTTTCTCCCGAGCGATAGGCCGCACATGATATAGCGGAACGACCGCCCGAACGACTGAATATCTTTATTGACAGATGATAAGTGGACATATTATCTCAACTCCTTTCAGTAAAGTGAAACTTATTACTGGGGTGCAGGGGCAATGCCCCGCTGGGTTCTTAGGGCAACGCCCTGAGCCGTCGACGGAACGCGCCCGGCAAACAAGCGTAGCGCAGTTTGACCGGTGACCGCTTGCGGTCAACTTACTGATGTGGGCTACGCCCACATGTAAGTGCGCCCTTAGTATCTAAGGGAAGTGTCAACTTAAACTCTTATTGATCATCATCTGTATTTCCAGTTATTAAATCTGCGTTCATAGCCCTGGTAAAGTATCTGCCATTTGTTTCCTGCTTCTTCAAAAAGTTCATAAGCTTTATTTTGTCATCATCGTTTGTTTCTCTTCCAAGAACGCTCTCAATAATTCCGCCTAATTCAATAAGCCTTTTAGTACGTTTCTTTCTTTTCTCTGCCGACTGCCTTCTTTCCAACTCCTTTTCCTGAGCCTTCAACTGTTCTTGTTTCTTTTTCAATTCTGCTATTCTTTCATCGTATGATTTGTTTGATGCCATTTTGTAACTCCTTTCTTTCTTATACATTTCTTTGCGACATCTTTTCCGCCTGTTAAATTAAATATGACATATTGTTTTTGCATAACGAACGTCACATTGTATTGCTTCAAAAAGGTCAATTTTGCAAATTTAATATTCCATTTTTCTTTTAAACATCAAAAGGAGATTGATGGAATATGCATAAAGAATTATCTGATGATATAAGTCGAGGTGTAACAGATCACGCTGTCCTTACTGATGAAGAAAAGCTTAGCATTATCGATTTTATTAATGAATTGTCTGATACGTCGAAATATATCGACTCCTGTGGTACAATGAACATGGTTGCTATCTTAACGGAAATGGAGGCATTGAAGGAAAAAGAATTATTAAAGGAGCATAAGTATACAATTACACAGTTGCCTGATGGGAGATGGCAGACATTTCTTCCAGATGAGGCAGCAAAAGGGAATCGAAAGCTTGTCCGTAGAGTCAAACGTGAAGATGTGGAAGCCGTTGTCATCGCATTCTACAAGGAAAAGAAAGAAACATTTTCTTTAGGTGATGTGGCTTATATGTGGCTTGAGCGTAAGCGTCAGGAACCTGGGTTTAAGGCTTCATCGTATGACCGATATGAAAATCATTACAAGAGACTTTTTTCGGATATATCAAGTGCTGATATAAGGTCGATCAGTGAAGTTAAGTTAGAAGATTACCTTATCAAGCGTATATGCGAAGAAAAGATCAGTTTAAGGGTATGGCATGATTTGAAGACAGTTATTCGGGGAATATTCAAGTATGCCAAACGGCATGGATATACAGACATATCCATAGAAAGCGTATTTGAGAGCATTGATGAAGAAAAGAAGCTCTTCGCCAAGCCTAAAGCCCGTAAGAAGAGTAAAGAGGTTTTTGCAGATGCGGAAGTAGAAAGCATTGAGGAATACATTGAAACAAGAGATCAAGTTTCATTGGTCGATCTTGGCATCATGCTTGCTTTTAGAACCGGATTGCGTGCAGGAGAACTGGCTGCTATAAAATATTCAGATCTTGATAAGAAGCATAAGAGAATGCTCATTGCGCGTACCGAGCAGCATAGCAAGAACGAGAAGGGTCATATTGAGTATTATTTCTCGGACGAGGGCGTTCTTAAGTGTGATCATGAGCCTGAATATTTGTATCTGACAAAGTCTGCATTGGATATAATAGAGAAGATACACAGGATGAACCCCGAAAATGACTTTATGTTTCATACAGATCATTTTATCCGTTCGCAGGCTTTCACCAAGAGACTGAATGCCATTTGCAGGATAATCGGTATAGAACCGCGCCCGCTGCATAAAGCACGTAAAACCTATGCAACAAGGCTCATAAATGCCAATGTAGATGACAGCTTAGTACAGTCGCAAATGCGTCATGCAGACATTTCTACCACACGCAGGCTCTACTATTTTGATAATAGGACAGCAGGGGAGAAATCACAAGCTATTGAACGCGCAATCGGGCAGTATTAGCGGATTCCCAGTAAGTATTGAGTGCTTTGAGTGCTTTTTTGAGTGCTTAAGGTTTTTCAGAGAAATAAAAATCCCGGAAAACCGCATAAATACGGCATTCCGAGAAATCGTCCAGCAGGGGATGAGAGAATCGAACTCCCGCTAAAGGTTTTGGAGACCCTTGTCATACCATTTGACCAATCCCCTTTATTTCGGTTTCAAAACCGACTAAATATATATAACACAGAGAAAGCGCTTTGTCAACGATTTTGGGGTATTGACATATCACATCTTTGTGATATCATAATGATATCTCAATAATGTAAAAATGACACAGGGCAAACAGTAACCCTGAGTTAAAAGGAGGCGTTATCATGACTGAGAAGATTTATACAAAGAAGAAACTTGGAATGTATGTACTCATCGGAGTGCTGGCTGCTTATGTGCTCGCATTCTTTGGAGTTATCATCGGTGCTGCACTGTCGGATTATGCATTTATCGGCGGATTTTTTGTTTTCGTAAGTATCATGATCTTTATATTCGGATGGTTCCCGTTACTCGGGCTTAAGGTGTTAAAACCCCAGGAAGCACTGGTGCTTACACTGTTCGGTAACTATAAGGGAACGCTGCGCGGCCGGAACGAAGCTGGCGCAGAGCGGTGAGACTTCCGCAAAACAGGATACGATAAACGTAAATATGGGAACTTCGGCAACGGTAAATGCCATAAGCAAGAAGATATCATTAAAGGCTATGACTCTCAATAACGGAAGGCAGAAGATAAACGACTGTCTCGGTAATCCGGTTGAGATAGGGATCGCTGTTATCTGGAAGGTTACCGATACTGCCAAGGCGGTGTTCAATGTTGATAACTATAAGGAATATCTGTCACTTCAGTGTGACTCGGCATTGAGGAATATCGTAAGGATCTATCCCTATGACGTTGCTACGGATGTTGACACGACCGGCGACGGACAGGCTGACGAAGGAAGCTTAAGGGGTTCTGCGGAAGTTGTGGCGGAGAGGATAAAGGATGAGATACAGAGCAAGGTTACGGATGCCGGTCTTGAGATAGTGGAGGCAAGGATCACATACCTTGCGTATGCACCCGAGATCGCATCGGTGATGCTCCAGAGGCAGCAGGCTTCGGCTATAATCGATGCCCGTAAGATGATAGTTGACGGTGCTGTAGGTATGGTTGAAATGGCACTTGAGAGGCTGAATGAGAAGGATATCGTAAACCTTGACGAAGAGAGGAAGGCAGCAATGGTGTCCAATCTGCTTGTGGTACTGTGCGGCAACCACGATGCGCAGCCTGTAGTTAATTCGGGCAGCTTATATTAATGGCTGAGAAAAAGCAGGTTCCGCTTAGACTGTCGGAGAAATTATACGCCGAGATAGCCGCATGGGCGGATGATGATTTTCGCTCGGTCAACGGACAGATAGAATATCTGCTTACGGAATGCGTTAAGAAAAGAAAAAAGAACGGCTCATCAGCGGATGGAGATGAAGCCGATCAAAAGTAAAAAAGGAAATATGTTATACTGTTATCATGAATGAGCAGCAGATGTTAAGAAAACAGGAAAGACGCAGACGCCGGAAGATAAGACGGATCATAACGACTGTGGTATTGGCCGTCCTTGCGGCAGCCGTAACCCTGATCCTGACACTTACTATACCGCGTGTGAAGATGCTTAAGTCCTTTGACGGCGAATACTCACGCAGGATAGATATAACGGATAAGGTTGCGGCCAATGCGTCTGTGTGGCTTAAGGATGTCGAGACTGACGGTATCAGCGCGGAAGTACGCCTTAACTTTACACCCGACGGACTTAAAAAGGGCAGCTTTACCGAAACGCTGGATGATGAGTCGTATGCAGCCTGCGTCGATGAGGCATACAGACTGACAGGGGAATGCTTAAGGGAACTTATAATAAAAAGGCTTACGGCGGTAGGATATGCCGAAACGATGAGTGATGATGAGGCGGATGCCCTAATAACGGAGGCGCTTGGGATGCCGCTTGATAGTTTTATCCGCAATGCGGGTATATCCATAGCGCCGGATCCCGAAGAGCTATCATCTTTGATAAACAGGAGCGGAGAATACAGGATCAGCGGTAAAACAATAGAATGGCTGCGGGACGGAGAGCAGAAGAACGATGCTTTTTCGGTCACCTCCGATACTCTTTCCATACCGGATGCCGGCTTTATCTATACAAGGAACGATGATAACGGGAATAAGGCAACAGAGAAAGATGAAACAGATGAGGAAAATAGTATAGATAAGGCAGATGAGACAGGTGAAGGGGACGAATAAAATAATGACATTTATAAAGGAACGTCTTTATAAGATTATCATGGGATCGTTTATCGTATTGCTGATAACGGTCCTTTGCGTGCAAAATACAAGTGCAGGGACTCAGATCCCCGAGAATCTTAACATGAGTGTTGACGGAGCGGATGCTTCGCAGGTACGTGCGATCAATGCTTCGTATGATAATAATCTCTACATTTCCCTGCGTGATACTGCAAGGCTTTTTTCGGGTTCGGGAAAACAGTTTAACCTTGATATAAACGGAGGAGCCATAGTCATAGTAACGGGTGAGGGATATACAGATGAACTGGATCATTCCGGCTGGAGCAGCGAGGAACTGTCGCAGCATCCGGGAGGGGATCCGGGGAACAATTCACTTACCATAGACGGCGAAGACAGGAAGTATTTCAGCCTTCTGCTGAACATGGGCGACTATTATGATGCCTTCATGAGCCCGATGGATCTTGCCATGATCCTTGATGTGGACATGGACATGGATGACTCCGGTAAAATAGTGGCAGATACCTCTAAGAAATTCAATATCAATCCGGCGCGTATGGAAAGCTACGGATTTTTTGACGGATTAAATACCGTTGTTGCCGGAGATGCGACAACGGGCGAAGTCTTCTACGGATATGATATGGAGAAGGTTTATCCCATCGCCAGCACAACAAAGCTAATGACCTATCTTCTGACGATGGATGCGATAAGCTCCGGTACGATAACAGCCGATGATAAGGTGACGATATCGGACAAGGCAGCTAAGCTGTCGGGTTCGCAGGACGGAGCGATCGCGCTTGAGAGCGGATGGCAGATCCCTGTATCGGAACTGATACTTGGAGCGCTGCTCCCTTCAAGCAATGAATGTGCACTTTCGCTTGCCGAATATGTGGGCGGCACAGAGGAAGCATTTGTTGTCAGGATGAATGAAAAGGCTGAAGAACTGGGACTTAAGTCTGCTATGTTTTACAATTCAAACGGACTTCCGATCTTTACGGATACCGTGATCGCGGCCAAGACACAGAACAGGATGAGCGGTTATGATATGTTTAAGCTGTGCTCGCATATAGTAAGAACCTATCCCCAGGTCAAGGAAGTCACATCCCTTAAGACTGCGCGTATGGAGACTCTGAAGAGGGATCTTAAGAATACGAACGGCCTGCTTTACAATATGCCTGAAGTGAACGGACTTAAGACCGGTACTACCGACAGATCCGGAGCCTGTCTTATAACATCGCTTACCGTGCAGGGCGCGGACGGTCCGCACGACCTTATCGTAGTTGTCCTCGGTGCCGAAAATTCACAGACAAGGATCAGGGTATCCGAACTCATGGCAAGATATGCCATAAATGTGGTCGGAGGTAATGCTGCCAGGATCAGTTATTCGATAAACGATGATACGGATGCGGAAAATGAGCGCGTCACATCCGAATCGATAGTAAAGTCGGTTGTCGAATATGCCCTTAAGAAAAAATAAGTTCAGGCGCGGGATATATTTTCTATCAGGTCAGTAAATCCTGTCGTTTCAAATATTTCCATTACGGGAGCAGATACGTTCCTTACGGTCATGCCGTTTGGGTTCTTGAGCTTTTTGAGCATAATGAGCAGTACGCGTAAGCCTGCCGATGAGATATATTCGAGATTTCTGCAGTCAAGGGTTATCTTCTCAAGCGGCGCATCCTTTGAGGCTTCCTCATAAACGCTTAGAAGATCCGGTGCTGTTATCGTATCGAGCCTGCCCGATATGCCAAGATACAGGAAGCCGCTTCCTGTTTTCTTATCTACGGAATATCCCTGTGAATGAGTATTTATTATCCTTGTGCCGTGTCTCTTGCTGGCGGTCAGTGTCCAGTATTCCATTTTTGAAAAGGCTTCCTTCAGCTTATCATATACATCCGGCATGTCTTTAAGTGAGGACAGCTCAGGCAGAACTTCCGATACACTTACCTTTTCTATGTCAAATCCGCGGAATTTAAGAAAATTCTCTGCGCCCTCGGACCCTTCGGTGTAGAGCGAGTTGCTGTACAGGTCGATATCTGCGGCTTTTTTAAAATGCTTTATGAGGTTTTCATACATGGCATCGCCGTTATCCTGCGAAAGACAGCGGAAAGCATTTCTGTACAGATCGCGGCAGCCGATATCCATGATGATCCAGTTACCGCCCTTCAATGACAGAAGCTTATAGATGTTATCGCATACGCTGATAAGTTCTGAGTCGTTAAGGTACGAGAGCATTACCTCGGATACCACGGAGATCTCCCCGTTGACATTTTCAAGAGCGTGGGAGATGCTGCCGAAATTCGTGGCATCCATGGATTTATATATGATCCTGTGAGAATATTTATCCGACAGATCCCGTACAGCCGGTCCGATATCCGATATCACTATCGGGAGGTCCAGCCCTATATACTTGTATCCTTCGTTTGCCATTATAAGACCGCGTGGAGTGTATCCGCACGGGATCTCTATTACGTTTGTGGGTTCATATCCTCGGATCATCTCGTTGGTCATAAGGAAACGCGCTTCATCCGCGACCTCTATGCTTTTTTCAATCACGGTATAGGAAAGCCCGGGATCATCGGCCAATTTTTTAAGATCGGGTGTCACTTCACCGGGGTTTCCGATATCCTTGCCAAGATCCAGCGCTTCGTAGATCTTAAGTGCATTCTCGACTCCCGCTGCGGCAAGATGCTTTATGTACTCCTGTTCATTCTTATATATGGGATTTATCCTTGCCAAAACATCTTTATCCATTTCTGTTCCCTCCGTGCATTTGTCATAAGGAGTACTGCCGTACTGCTCACATCAGGTTGATTATATCACGCCGTGAGTGATTTTTGCACAATTATATGATACAATATGCTTTATGAGTGCATTTTGGAAACGCGATAAGAGAAAACCTCATAAGAAAAATGAACTTGTTCCCGTGCAGAAGAAGGTTAAGAAGCACAGGAAAAAGCGTGTCAGCCTCGGGGAGAAGCTTAAGTCGGTCGGATGGATATCCGCCATATACGACAGGCTTCCGGCGCGTGTCAGGAGATTCCTTGGAAATAAGTATGCGATAGGCAGCGTTATCATCCTTATCTCCATAATCGTCCTGGTGGTTATAGCGCTTATCCCGCCCGTGACGGAGGAGAAAAAGGAGACTGCGGATTCCGATCAGGGAACCGATGTGATCTACATCATTGACGAGCACGGCAACAAGATAGCGACGACGGCGGTGGAAGATGATTCCATAGTCATGCAGAACCAGAAGGAACCCGACGATCCGGTCCTTCTTTCGTATAACGCCGATACCCGCAGCGGATATATGAATAACTGTATCTTCCTGGGTGACTCGAGGACGGTCGCCATGGTAAGTTACGGCTTCATATCGGATGCAAATGCGCTCGCGAAGGTCGGTATATCGCACTGGCAGGTATTATCCACGACTTTCGAACAGAATTCGGGAGCGAAGTTCACTCTGTCCGATTATCTGCATACACGAAATGAGCCTGTGATCTATGTGTGCTACGGAGTAAACGGCATGAACGGGCTTGATGAGGAAAAATATAAGGCAACCTATACCGAACTGGTTGATAAGATAATCTCGCTCGCCGGAGACAGACATGTCGTGCTCATGTCGATATGGCCTGTTGACGACAACGGAAGATACAGAAATTCCGCGAAGAACGAATGGGTATATAAGTATAACGAGTTCCTTTATAATCTGGCGGCGGAGAAGGGGCTTAATTACCTTGATGTTGCATCCATACTTAAGGATGACAACGGAAACATGAAGAAGGAATATGATTCGGGTGACGGACTGCATTACCGCGCGTCGGCATATAACGATATCTTAAATTAAAGCCGAGGGGCGAGTACAAGGATATAATGACCGAGACACCGACGCTCCCGCAGAACATACAGCTTGAGGACGGAACGTTCCCGTTCATCCTGCCGACACTTGCTCCGACGGATGCTCCTACAACAGCGCCTACGGAAGCGCCTCAGCAGGAGAATAAGGAAGAAGAAAATAAAGAGGAAGAGAAAAAGGAAGAGGAGCGCGCCTCAGCAGGAGAATAAGGAAGAAGAAAATAAAGAGGAAGAGAAAAAGGAAGAGGAGCCGAAACCGACGGAGGAACCTAAAACAGATCCGAAACCTACTGAACCTCCGGAAATACCGGTGACTCCAACGCCTGAACCTGAAATTCCCGTAACACCAACTCAGCCCGAGGATCCGCCCAAGGAGGAGCCTAAGGAAGAGCCCAAGGAAGAGCCTAAGGAGGAGCCCAAAGAAGAACCTAAGCAGGAAGAGCAGCCTAAAACAGAAGAACAACCATCAACAGAGAATCAATGAGCCGAATATATGAAACCGACAGCTACATAAAGGAACTTAAGACCGTTGTCACTGAAGCCGGAACAGATGAGAAAGGGCGTAATTATGTCTGCCTGGAGGATACGATCTTCTTCCCTGAGGAAGGCGGACAGAATGCCGACACAGGCATCATCATCCCGCTTGGAAACGGAGAAGTTCCGTCAGAAGAAGAGGGACATGGCATCAGGGTGCTTGAAGGTGTGATAACAGGCAGGAATACCTGCAGCAGCACTGCCGAAACCTCAAGTATCTGAACCGATAGAGGCAGGCAGCAGCGTATTATGCCGTCTTGACTGGGATACAAGATACGACCGTATGCAGAACCACAGCGGAGAGCATATCCTCTCGGGTATCATCCATGGGAAATTCGGATTTGACAATGTTGGGTTTCATTTAAGCGATACAGGCTTTGTGACGCTTGATTTTAACGGTGTTCCCGATCGCGATCAGGTCGCGGAGGCTGAGAGGGAAGCAAACCGCGTTATATATGCAAATATGCCCATACGGGACAGTTATCCGTCCCGCGAAGAGCTTAAGGATATTGAATACAGGAGCAAGATAGACATAGACGGTCAGGTGAGGCTTATAACGATAGGCAATGAAGAGGAGACCGTGGATGTCTGTGCCTGCTGTGCACCTCATGTTGCAAGGACCGGCGAGATAGGAATACTTAAGATCATGTCCGTTGTCAACTGGAAGGGCGGCATACGTATCTCGATGCTGTGCGGCAGACGGGCTTTTGAATATATAAACAACGAGCATGAAATCCTGACGGAAACCGCGAAGATACTGTCGACCGAAACAGTCAACGTACCGGAACTGGTAAGATCGCGCTGCGAAGAAGTGGCGGAACTAAAGACGAGGCTTGCCGCAGCGACAGAGGCTAATATCCTTGGCAGGATAAGAGCGGGTGAAGCGGACTCTGCGGGCTGTGTATTTGTATCAGAAGACATCACGGCGGTTTCCATGAAGAATATATATAATGTGCTTTCCGAAAGATATCCCGGATATGTAGGGATATTTGCGGGTAATGATAATGAGGGTTACCGCTACAACGCAGGCAGCAGGGAAAAAGATTCAAGAGAACTTGCTGCGCTGCTCCGTGAAAAGTTCGGGGCAAAGGGCGGCGGGCGGCAGCGCTGATATGATACAGGGCAGGATAACTGCTCTGCGTTCCGAAATAGAGGTTTTTTTCCATGATAACAACGATAATCTTTGATATAGGGAATGTTCTGGTCGATTTTCGCTGGAAGGAATTCATAGCGGGCTTCGGTTATGATGAAGCAATGCAGGAGAGGATAGCAAAGGCCAGCGTGCTGAGCGATGACTGGAACGAGTACGATCTCGGTCTTCTAAATGAAGATGAGATCATCGATAAGTTCATTGAAAACGATCCCGGTATAGCCGATGAATTGAAAGATACATACAGATCCCTTGACGGGCTGCTTAAGCAGTTTGATCATGCAAAGCCCTGGATAAGCGAACTTAAGGCAAGGGGATTTAAGGTGCTGTA
>ONRZ01000059.1:0-1169 GCA_900320345.1 uncultured Lachnospiraceae bacterium
ACCGCTATCTGACCGAGCAGCTTGGTGGTACCGTTATCGTAAGTCGCATATATCTTACCGTCCTGCTGTACGGCAACGCCCGACATATTACCGATCTTACGTCCCGCATAGTTGCCGTTGTAATCACCGGCTGCGCCGTATATTGTTGATGTCCCGTTATTATCGTACATGGTCGAAGTATCAAGCGCGACCTCAATGGGGTTAAGATTCTGCGGTGCAGTCCTCTCCTTATCTTCCATGCCGGGTATCTTGACATCAAGATTGAATTTCTTTGTCGGATCAAGATTTGTAGGATTTGAAGCCGCTATCGGATCCGTACTGTAACCTAAAAACTCACCCGTTCTCGTATCGTAAGCCACAAATATACTTTCCTGTCCGTCTATATCTGCAACATCGGTCACGCTGCCGGTACCAACCAGTGATTTGTTTGTCGAATTATCGATCACATCCGTAATACTCATTCTGTATACTCCGGCCGGAAGCTCTTGGCCGGCTGCATCGTAATTCCTCATGGCAAATTTGGCAACATACGAATATCCGAGATTATCATAAAACGAAATGTTCATTATCTGGCCGTCTTTTGATGAAACACCCGCCGAAACCATGTTCGCCGGCGACATGATCTTAAGCGGTGTGACCGTATCCTGTTTGATCGTTCCGGGAGCCGTGGGATCTTCCTGCCATCCCATTACATTGAAGCCGTTACTTGTCATTGCAAGGTTGCCTGCTCCGTCAACATAGAACGAACCGGCACGTGTAAAGTAGTTGTTCGCACCGTCATTTACGATGAAGAAACTGTTACCCGTTATCTGGATATCGAACGGATTACCCGTAGACTGCGAAGCGCCGAGACCTATCTGCTTGGCATTGATACCTGCACGGCCCGTTTCCTGATTGGCTCCGGATGCGTTCGACGTTGTCTGGTACATCAGTTCCTGGAAAGTTACGCTGTTTGCCTTGTATGCCACCGTATTAACGTTGGCGATATTGTTACCTATTACATCCATCTTGCCCTGGTGTGTCTTAAGACCTGCAACACCAGAAAAAAGTGATCTCATCATAACTAATGACCCTCCTTTATAATACGTATCCCGTCAGTCATTCGGGGATACCTGAGCCTCCCTAAGGTCCGGCTCCTACACTATGATGGCTCCGTCTATGTTCGTGAA
>ONRZ01000059.1:1178-14585 GCA_900320345.1 uncultured Lachnospiraceae bacterium
GTATTGTTCTTCACGTTCACAATAAATGCCATCTGATCCATAAGTACCAGTGATTCATTGATTCCCTTCTCGCCTGCCTTCTGCATCCCTGCATTCAGTCTGTCTATCTGGCTCTCGGACAGTTCGATATGTCTGTCCTGAAGTCTTGATGAAGCGTGCTTTGAAAACTTAAGGCTGTCGAACACATCCGCAAAACTTTGTTCGCCGCTGCCCGTTTCCGTCTTCTTTGCTCCGGGCTGCTTCAGATAATTATCGGTTACCTGCTCAATGGAAGGGAATTGTCCGTTCATGATATTCATCGGTATTCCTCCTCAACCGTTATCTACTGGCTGTCACCGTCTCCATCCGTCGTTCCTGCCTTGATGCTGTCCGCATCGCTTCCGTCCTGATCCTTCTTCTCTTCGGCCTTCTTCTCTTCGGCTTTCTTTGCCGCCGCAAGTATCTGGTCCATCCTCTCGACATATTCCTTATACTTGCTGATATTCTCCTCTCCGAGATATCCCCTCTGATATGAAGTCATATCGTTGTAAACATCCTTGAGATTCTGAATGACATCCTTATATTCAAGTGTAAGGGATGCTGCTCTCGGAAGCTTGTTAAGGCTCGTGATGAACTCTGTTGCAAGTGTCGTTGCATTAAGATACTCGCCGTCCATAACCGAATCCAGATCATCAATGCTGTACTTCTGACCGTTTATGGTCATATATGCCTTACTGCCTTCTGTTGATACGAAATCCACTCTGCCCTGTGTATATACAGGCTCTCCGGATGCTCCCGTAGTCTTTACTACCACTTCCTTGCCCACAAGTCCCGTAGCTCTCTGCAGATCCATATTTGATGACAGGTTCTGCATTGCTTCAAGCTCTGAGAACTGTGCGTACTGTGCTACATATTCGGTGTTTGACTGAGGCTCCATCGGATCCTGATACTTCATCTGCGCTACCAGAAGCTGAAGGAAGGAATCCTTGTCCATCGAATTATTGGCCTTTGTCTCCTTGCCTGCCCCCGTGGTATTTGCAGCCGTGGTGTTCTGTACAACCTTTCCGTCTACTACCGGTGCTGCCAAACTCATATTACCACTCCTTTCCTAAAGTTATGTTACGCCTTGAAATCAACGCTTGTGCCGTTTGCGGTCATTATCTCGGCTTCGAGCTGTTCTTCCTCGGTAAGCTCCTCAAAGTCTTCCTCATCAAGCTCATTGAGATTAATGCTCCTTCTGGATGTACGGCTTACTCCTTCGGTACTGCGATCCTTTCTCTCATTGCTTCCTGTATCGCTTCCCTGATTAAGGCTCCTGTCAAGATCGTATCCCGCTACCGAAACCTCGATGGCTTCCACTCTCTGTCCCTGTTCCTCAAAAGTCTGCAGAAGCTGTACCAGCTGTCCTTCAAGTGCCGACCTTACCGCTTCGTTCTGTACGAGGATATGCGCCGAAACCACTCCGCCGTTTGAATTGATCTGGAGATTTACCGTTCCGAGACTCGCCGGATGTAACTGTAACTCCATTGATGTCTGATCCTCTCCTATATCCAGCTTTATCCTGTCGGTTACCTGACTTAAGATATCTTCGGGATCGACATACGTCGTTGTAAACTGCGGCTGTGCCTGCGTAACATTGTCTGCCACGGGCGTTTCTGTTGAAAAATTCTGTCCCGCCATGGCATTCTGCATATCATCTTCCTGTTTCCTGTTGTTGAGTACCTGTGCTGCCTTGCGGTCAAGCGAAGCGGATTCGGCGGTCGTACCGTTAGTGATCACCGTATCATCCGTCTCGGTGTTTCGTGTTATCTCAACAACAACTCCGTCTTCTTCCTGCTCATCTTCATCTACATCAACGATCTCAACCGGGATCTCTTCTTCGGCTGCAGTAAAGAGTTCCGTGATATCTTCAATGGATATACCGAATTCTTCCTCAAGTTCCCCTGCCATCTGCGATGCCAGTTCCGCCACATCCATGATGCTTCCGAGGAGCTCCTCATTTGTTATAAGGGCAAGCGCATCGGTCTCGCCTGAAAGTTCAAGCATAAGTCCTTTGAGATCATCCGCATTCAACAGGTCTGCCGGCATAAGCCCGAGTACTGCCATTGCATCCTCGATATCCTCATCCGTAACATCAAGTTCATCCTTTATGGCATCCTTGATCTTATTAAGCTTCTCGCTGACCTTTGTATTAAGATCATTGCGATCTACCGTTTCTGCGGCTTTCGCATTGGATCCTTTTCCGGGATCCTCTCTCTGTATACGCTCCGCATCCGGACTGTCTGTTCTCTGTACCGGCCTTGTGCTCTTCGGTGCCTGTTTTACAGCATCAGAATTATCCGCTCCGGCTGACGGAACAGTCCTTACCGCTGCATCACTTATGACCTTTGCAAAATCCTCAGCTCCCTGTATCGATCCTGATCTTGTATCATTGATACCGTTAAGCCCCGGGAAGAATGACTTTAAATCAGAAATTGGTGCTGTTCCCATATATACCTCCTTTCTTTAACAGCCTCGCTGCTATTATCAATGCTTATCATTTATTATATCGGTTAAAGCCTCGAAAACATTAAGCTTTTATTCGGGGTCCATTATCTTTGTAAGGGAAGACGCTATCTTCGGATCCATTACATTAAGTATCTTGGCTCTCTGTGATGCGTCCATCTGTCCGAGTATCTTGGCAACAAGGTCAAGATTTCCCGACATTTCTTCAAACACCTTCGCCGCACTTTTCGGCTTCATCTCACTGTATGCCTTGACATATTCGGACAGTTCCTTGTCCTCGGCCATCTGCTGGACCACCTGCTTGTACAGATACTCGGCGTTATCCGGATCTATGGACTCATAATATGTCTTGTAATTCGATATATCGGGAGCCTGGTCCGCAAACACGACCTCCTCATAGAACTCCGTTTTAAGCTTCTGGAACTCTATCTGCGAATTTTCAAAGGTCTGCAGCCTCTTTATCTCCTCCTTGAGTGCGGCCACCTCCTCGGACGGATCTGCCGCTTCCGCAGCAGCCTGCATTGACTTAAGTTCCTCATTTTCTGCCCTGAGCCTCTCTATTTCAGCAACCGCGGCATTCAGGTCCTTAAACTCCCTCTCTTCTTCAACATATACATCCTTGTCCGGCAGTATCTTATTTATGACCGGGACATTCTTAAAGATCGGTGCCAGTATACCGGAGCCGAAACCGCCCACATCAAGCTTTATGAGCAGACAGAGTATCGCCAGCCATATTATCACGATGAACATCGTAATAAGAGCCATTGACAACGATCCTTCGTCCTCATCCTCCTCCGCATCAAGATACATCGTTCCACCGTCGGTAACTGCCGCGTCGAAATTCCCGCCCTTTTTCAGGGCCTTCTTCTCGGCCTTTTCTCTCTTCTTCTTTTCCTTCGGTGATTCCTCGGTATCCGTTATTACCTCTACATCCTTAGCCATTTCTGCTCCTCTTTACATCCTAATGCCATTAATAAGGAATCCTCCCTAAAGGGTTCCTCCTTATGATCAATTCTGTCCGTGCCTGTAGCTAACAAGCTCATCTATCTCCTTGCTCTCAGAAGCCGCGACTTCCTGCTTGAACACCTCAAAGGCGTTCTCTTTGAGCTTTTCGTGTGTCTTTCTGTCCTGGATGGCTTCCTGAAGCTTCTCTCTTGCCTCTTCCGACTTCTTCCTGGCCATCATCACATTTACTTCCTGCAGGCGCTTATGATATTTCATCAGTTCGACCGCTTCCGCCGTCTCGCCTATTTCCTTTATATCAAGCTTATCCGTATATAACTCGGCAAGCCTGTTTTCGTACTGCTGCCTTCTTCGCTCAAGCGCATCAAGCTTCTCTTCTTCCTCTGCAAGCTGTGCGTTTGCTATCGCAAATTCATTTCTCGCCTGTGTCTCAAGCTTTAGCTTGATATCCAGTATATTTTGCATTTTATAGAAAAACTTAGCCATGACCGCTCACCCGTCAGAATATCTGCTGCAGCAGTTCCAATTCTTCATCAAACGAATATTTCGTATCAACATCCTGGCACAGGTATTCATTGACACTGTCTATCTTCTCGATCGCATAATCAATATTCGGATTTGCCCCCGCTTTATATGCACCTATGTTTATAAGGTCCTCTGGCTCATGCATCGTGATATGCTCTGAAGGATATCAATAGCCGGATAATGGTTCTTATGTGCAAGCCGGCGGTTGAGCATTATGTGTCCGTCAAGGATACCTCTGGCGGTATCCGTGATGGGCTCGTTAAAATCATCACCGTCTACAAGGACCGTATACAGACCTGTTATCGAACCCTTGTCTGAATTTCCTGCGCGTTCCAAAAGTTTTGGCATCTCCGCATAAACACTCGGCGGATAGCCTCTGGTAACAGGCGGCTCACCGCTTGCAAGACCTATTTCACGCTGTGCCATGGAAAAACGTGTCAGCGAATCCATCATGAGCAGCACATCCTTACCCTGATCCCTGAAATACTCCGCTATCGCCGTGGCGGTAAGCGCAGCCTTCTTACGCATAAGTGCAGGTTTGTCCGAGGTTGCGACAACAACTATCGAGCGCCGCATTCCTTCCTTTCCCATATCGCGTTCTATGAACTCCCTTACCTCACGGCCACGCTCTCCGATAAGCGCGATCACGTTTATATCCGCATTTGTATTTCGCGCGAACATGCCGAGCAGGGTACTCTTACCGACTCCGGAGCCTGCAAATATACCTATTCTCTGGCCCTTGCCTATGGTCATTATCCCATCCACAGCCTTAACTCCGAGAGGCAGGGGCGTATCGATTATTATCCTGTCCATCGGATCGGGCGGCATGGCTTCTACCGGATAGCTTATTGCGGTTTTGATAGTGGATCCGTCGGTGGGACGTCCCAGGCCGTCAAGGCACTGCCCGAGCATCTCATCGCCCACGCTCACGGAAAGAGGATACCCCAGATTCTCGACAATACATCCAAAACCTATTCCTTCAGTACTGTCGCAGGGCATAAGAAGCGTTCTGTTATCCCTGAAGCCCACAACCTCGGCAAGCACATATTTGTCGTCCTCCTCATCTATGCTTATCCTGCACAGATCATTGAGGCTCGCATCGGGTCCCAGGGATTCTATGGTAAGGCCGACAACGTTTACAACCTTGCCGAGCCTTTTGTAAAAGGTTTTCTCCTTTAATTTCTGATATTTGGTAATATTCACTCAGCTGTCTCCTCCGGGATCAGCTCTTCTGATAAGCGAGGAGCATAAGTTCCTTCTTGAGAAGTTCAAGCTCCGTGCCTATGCCGCAGTCATATATACCGCCTTCGGCTTCAACAAAGCACTCCGACTGGCGAAGCGTAAGATCTTCTATGACCTCAATCGTATCGGTGCTCCCGAGTCCCTCGGTAAGCTGATCCTTTCTGTCATTTATATATTCAAAATCATCTTTGGACACATGTACGATGAAGTTCTTTCCTCCTTCAACATTACGCACGGTATCGTGCAGGAGGTTTAACATTATCTCCCTGTTTGACGACAGGGAAACATGGAAAATATGTTCAAATATATCCGTGATCGTATCTACAAGGACCGGCTCCATTTCCTCGAGCTTCTTGTCGTATTCCGCAACGAGGCCGGCCTCTTTCTCTTCAAGTTCTCTGAGCTTGTCGTCAATAGACTTAAGACCTTCCGAATGCCCCTGCTCATAGCCTTCCGAATATCCCTGTTCCTTAAATGAAGCTCTTATTGATTCCGCTTCCGAATTGGCTTCATCTATTATGCCCTGAGCTTCTGCACGTGCATTCTCCAGCAGTTCCTCGGCTTCCTTTTTAACATCTTCCAGCATCGCCCCCGGATCTGCGTGGATGACATTGCCTTCTTCATACTCAAACCCGTCATCTGTGTCTGCTCCCTGCGGATTATCCTCAAGCAGCATTTCAAGCTGCTGTGCATTAAGCCCTTCGGTGAAACCGTCCGAACCGTCATCATCATATTCCGGTTCGGCTTCCTGCTCCATGATCTCACTTAAGCTCTGCAGCCTGGATGCTATCAGCTCGTTGGAGTCTATGACTCTCGCGCCTTCCTTCTTTATGACATAATTTGATTTAAGAAGATTAGACAACTATCTCATCACCTCCGCCTCTCGAGATAACGATCTCCGCCGAATCCTCAAGACGCCTTATAACATTTACTATCTTCTGCTGTGCTTCTTCTACGTCCTTCATCCTGACAGGTCCCATGAATTCCATGTCTTCCTTTATCATTACGGCCAGACGCTTTGACAGGTTGTTGAAGATCGCGTTCTGTACTTCCTCGTTGGCGCTTTTAAGAGCGACCGCCAGATCGCCGTTATCAACATCCCTGAGCACTCTCTGTATGGATCTGTCATCAAGAAGCAGGATATCTTCAAATACGAACATCTTCTTACGGATCTCATCTGCGAGTTCGGGTTCATCGATCTCGAGTGTTTCCATGATGTGTTTCTCGGTACTGCGGTCAACCGTATTGAGGATCTCAACAACGGAATCAACGCCGCCGATAACCGTATAATCCTGATTCACAAGTGATGACAGTTTTGTTTCCAATATACGTTCAACCTCTTTGACAACATCGGGTGATGTTCTGTCCATTAAAGCTATACGCTTTGCAACATCCGCCTGTCTGTCCGGCGGAAGAGCCGAAACGATCATCGCTGCCTGTGATGCGCTCAGATATGACAAAATGAGCGCGATGGTCTGCGGATGCTCATCCTGTATGAAGTTAAGAAGCTGTGATGCCTCTGTCTTCCTGACAAATTCAAACGGCTTAACCTGAAGCGATGCCGTAAGCTTGCCGATAACATTCATTGCCTGCTCTTCGCCGAGAGCCTTCTCCAGAAGTTCCTTTGCATAACCGATACCGCCTTCGGCGATATACTGCTGTGCCAGACATACCTGGTAGAACTCCTCCATGACCTGTTCCTTGACCTGCGGTGTTACGCTCCTTGTGTTTGCGATCTCAAGCGTCAGATCCTCTATCTCTTCTTCCTTCAGATGTTTGAATATCGTAGCCGAACGCTCGGGTCCGAGCGTTATAAGCAATATCGCGCCCTTCTGCACTCCAGACAGTTCATTGTCATTGTGCGCCATATTTACCCCCAATCTCCGTTAAGCCAGTTCCTGAGCAGTGCTGCCGCGGCATCCGGATTATCATCAACAAATTTTTCGACCGCTATCCTTACTTCCGATTTGTTCTCAAGTTCTATCTCTTCAAGAGCGGGCTGCTGTTCCTGTGTGGTCTGCAGCATATCCTCTACCGAAAGTTCCTCTTCCTGCTCCACTGCGGGTTTCTCTCTCTTAAGGCTCGAGAATACGACTACCGCAAGCAGTGCAAGTATTATCACGATAAGGGCTATCTGAGCGATATCGGATGCGCTCATCGAACCGTTCTCATCGGCCTGGAATATCGGAACATCATAAGCGATTATGGATACATTGGCCTGCGGTATTCCCGTAGCCCTCGACACAAGAGCGAGCATCTCCTCATCCACATCCTTCTTTACCATATCGCTGTTTCCGGCAACGAATTCTTCAAAGGTTATGCCGTCAAGCGCGCCCTGCTGCTTAAGTTCGCTCTCTTTGTAAATAACATAATGCGAAGCCGTGATCGCTATCGAGGATTCATCATACCTGATGGCTCCTCCCGGTGTGGTGCGGTCCGTTATCTTCTCGGAAGGCAGATAGTCCCTGGATTCCTCGGCCACGCTGTAGTTGGAGTTTCCTCCGTTCTCCATGACGTAAGTCGTCTCTTCGTTATTTGTATCCGTTCCCGGAACTCCGCCTGTTCCGCCCGTGCCCTCGGCTTCGTATGTATTCTCGTGTGAAAGTACATTGGTACCGTTTTCATCTGCCTGTGTATATGTATGTTCGGTTTCATTCAGGGTGGAAAAATCAAATACAAGATTGGTCGCAACCTTGACGTCCTCATACAGATTCGATCCGAGCAGCACCTGAGTGACTTCCTGCTTGACAAGACGTTCGGCTTCGGATTTTAACGCTATCTGGTTGGATGTATTTATGGTGCCCGATCCGTCGGCAGCCGCATCCGCCCCCGAGAACAGGAGATTTCCGTTGGAATCTATGATCGTTATATTGTCGGTCGTCTTATTACCGAGCGCAGTTGCGATATTCTTGGCAAAATTGTCCGCTATGCCGGCGCCGAGTTCCTCGTTAAGATCGAGCATTACACTGGCATAGGCCTCCTCTTCTTTCGAAAGGAGAGTTCCGTCGTTCTGAGGGATGCTCAGGGTAACGTAAGCCTTGTTTACGGCAGCCTGGGCCTCCATTATATCCTCAAGATGTTCCTCCTGGTACAGTTTATATCTCTTCTGCTTGTCGGATTCAGTTGCTGAGAACCCGCCGTCCAGGGCACTGTCTATGCTGTAGCTGTCGGCCGGTATGCTGTTCGCTCCCAAAAGAAGTGTGGCCGAAGCGACATTTTCCTTAAGCACCGATATGACAAGCCCGTCATCCGTTACCCTGTACGGAATACTGTCGCCTTCCAGCAGGCTGATGATCTCCGACGCCTCCTTGGTGGATTCGCAGGTTATCAGAACCTCATACTGCGGTCTGGTCAGTATAGTTGCAAGAATAGCCAGCGCAACTACTACGCCGGCCGCCACACTGATGATTATCGTCTTCTGTTTTGTGGTGAACTTATTCCACCACTCCAAGATCTTCTGCGGGATCTCCCTTAATCTGTCCAGCATAACCTACTCCGTTTCATGAAAACAAATTAAATCTGTATCTGCATGATCTCCTTGTACGCTTCGATGAACTTATCCCTCAGCGCGACCGTGTAACTCAAAGCTGTGGAAGCCTTGGCCGCAGCAATGCTGAGATCGTGCGTATTCTCCGTGATGCCGAGTGCGAACTTGACCTCTTCCTCCTCCTGTTTGTTTAACAGGGCATTTGTCTCACCCAGATTTCCGAGTGCACTCTGAAAGAGCGACGCAAAACTCTCATCACTCTCCTGCGGCTTGGTCGAAGCCTTGGCCGCAGCCGCCGCAACGGCATTTGAGTTGATATTGTATAATGAAGAAATATCCATATCCCGTTATCCTCCCGCTTATCAGCTCTGGCCTATGTTAAGTCCCTTCATCGCCATGGACTTGCTGGCCGTGAAAGCTGTTGCATTGGCTTCATAAGCCCTCGTCGCATCTATCATATTGGTCATTTCCGTTACGATATCCACGTTCGGATACCATACATATCCGTCCTCATCGGCATCTGGATGCGCCGGGTCGTATACCCTCTTCATCTCGGACTGTTCATCTTCAAACACACGGCTCACCTTGACTCCGTCGCCGACATCCATTCCCCTGCTCTTTGCAAATATGGTCCCGAACCTTGTCGGATCCAGGGTCTTCTCGGTAAAAGTAACTATCTTTCTCTTATACGGCGTACCATCCTCTGTCCTTGTCGTATTGGCATTCGCTACGTTCTGGGATATGATATCCATCCTGTAGCGTTCAGCCGTCATACCGGAGGCGTTAACACCAAATGACTTGAAAATACTCATGCTCTGCCCTCCTTCTACTTGATAACGGACTTAATGTTCTTAAATTCCTGATCTATACTCTGAACGAGCGCATTATATTTGATCTCATTTGAAGCCAGTTCGACATTTTCGGTATCGATATCGACATTATTGCCGTCCAGCCTGTATGAGAATCCTGTATGATCCAAATATGTACGGGGTTCAATGTGTGACAGCCGTCCCGAATTTATAGCCTCCACTTTGGCATCGAGACTGACATATTTACTGGATCTGAGGGCGTGCCTCAACTCCGTCTCAAAAGACACATCCTGCCTCTTGTAATTCGGAGTATCAACGTTGGCAATGTTATTGGATATGGCATCATTGCGCATCCACGCCGCATCAGCCGCTTTATCAAGCACGTTGACGTAGTTAAAAACTCCCGTATTAATCATTTAAACTCACCTACCCTTCCTTTATTATAATTAAATCTGTCAAAAACACAAGGTTTATTTGAAAAAAATACATTATATTGTGGTCTGTGCCGTCAAAAAACACAAAACGGATTTGCAGAATACGCAAATCCGTTTGATGATCCTCACAATTCCTTTTATAAGGTTTTATTTTTTCTTTTTCAGTTCCTCGATCTCATCGAAGATCACAGGATTGAGTACTTTTATATAAGTACCCTTCATACCCGACGATCTCGATTCGATGACTCCCGCACTCTCGAACTTTCGGAGAGCATTCACGATAACGGAGCGCGTTATCCCTACGCGGTCTGCTATCTTGCTGGCTACAAGTATCCCTTCGTTTCCGTCGAGTTCGTCAAAAATGTGTATGATGGCTTCCATTTCCGAGAACGATAATGTTCCGATAGCTGACTTGACCACCTGAAGCTTCCTGTTCTCCTCGGCGCTCTCCTCATTTACTGCCCTTAGCATCTCAAGTCCGACAACGGTAGAACCATACTCACACAATATTATATCGTCAATTGTATAGTGTTCCTTAACCTTATATATGAACAAAGTTCCGAGTCTCTCTCCGGCAATGTCGATAGGTGTGACTATAGCCTGATATTTGTTGCTCTCAGACACTTCAAAACCGAGCGTTTCAAGATTGACATCCTCTTTTGTCGACAGTACGCCGAGAAGACGCTCGTTGAGCATATGATCGATGATGCTGCCCACCTCATACTTGAGGAGGCCTTCTATCTCACCTATATCATCTCTTGCTCCCGTTCCCAGTATCTTGCCCTTCCTGCTTATAACGAGAACATTAGACTCGAGGATATCCTTGAGAACATCGCATATATCATTGAACACGACCTTGCTCGAACTGTTATTATGCAGCAGTTTCTGTATCATCCTTGTTTTATCAAGTAACTGTACACTGCTCATCTTCTACCTCCGGAAATCTTTCAGACTTTTTTGATTTGTATAAACAATTTCGCATCATGTTAAGCATATCACAAACAGGCGCAATAATCAATGATAATTGCGCCTGTTTGTTGAATATTTTTTATTTTTTTGTTAATTATCTAACAATTCGCTTTTAATGATGATAATTTAGTCTATCTTTGGCTATTATTCCTGCTTGTTCGACTGCGGCTTGTCCATAACATGACCGCATTCCGGGTTGATGCATAACAGCTTCGATCCCTTTTCAACCATGAGTCCGCCGCACTTTTCACAGGGAACATCGACTGGTTTCTGCCAGGACATGAACTCGCATTCCACACCGCTCTCGCAGCCGTAGAACCTCCTGCCCTTCTTGGTCTTGCGCACCACGATATCCTTACCGCACTTCGGGCATTTGATGCCTATCTTTTCAAGATACGGCTTGGTATTCTTACACTCGGGGAAGCCCGGGCACGCAAGGAACTTGCCGTGAGGCCCGTATTTTAAGACCATGTTCCTTCCACAGAGTTCACATACCTCATCCGTAACCTCATCCGCGATATTTACCTTCTCTAGTTCCTTCTCGGCAGCCTTTACCGCCTCATCGAGATCGGGATAGAAATTCCTTATTATCGTCTTCCAGTCGACCGTTCCCTCCTCCACATTATCAAGGAGCATTTCAAGATTGGCCGTAAAATCCTTATCGACTATCCCCGGAAAAGCCCCGACCATCATCTGGTTCACCACTTCACCGAGTTCGGTGACATAGAGGTTCTTACCTTCCTTGGTCACGTATCTTCTCGCAAGGATCGTTGTTATCGTGGGCGCATATGTGCTGGGACGTCCGATCCCGAGTTCCTCCATTGCCTTAACAAGCGAAGCCTCGGTAAAATGAGCCGGCGGTTGTGTAAAATGCTGCTTCTCGTCAATATCCGACAGCTTGAGTTTAGAATCCTTTGTCAGATCGGAAGGAAGTGTCCCCGCATTTTCATCCTTGTCTTCTTCAGTACTGTATACATGCATGAAGCCGTCAAACGCAAGCCTGGATGCCGAAGAAACGAACTTATGCCCTGCCGCCTCTATCTTAACCGAAGTCGTTTCATATACCGCCGGAGACATCATTGCGGCAGCAAAGCGCTTCCAGATCAGCGTATACAGCCTTAACTGATCCCTGGACAGAGAGCCCTTCAGCCGCTCGGGAGTCCTGTTTATATCGGTAGGCCTTATGGCTTCGTGTGCATCCTGTATCTTCTTGCCTTCCTTCTTACGTTCATTGTTTGTACCGACATACCTGTCGCCGTAACTGTCCTTTATATATGCCTCCGCCATGGTACACGCTTCTGCGGCAACACGCGTCGAATCGGTACGCAGATATGTTATGATACCGACGGTACCCTCACCCTTTATATCAATACCTTCATACAGCTGCTGCGCTATACGCATGGTCTTCTGGGTGGAAAAATTAAGGACCTTGCTCGCCTCCTGCTGGAGCGTTGAAGTAATGAACGGAAGCGGCTGTTTTCTTACCCTTTCGCCCTTCTTTACATCCTTAACGCAAAAATCGGCATTCTTTATATCTTTTATCACGGCGTCAAGGACTTCCTTGGAGCCTATCTCATCGGACTTATCTTCACCACCGTTGTAATGGGCTTTTATCGGTTTCTTATCCTTTCCCGATAACAGCATTGCATCCAGTGTCCAGTATTCTCTCGGGATAAAAGCATCTATCTCCGCTTCACGTTCACATATCATCCTGAGTGCTACCGACTGTACCCTGCCTGCGCTGAGCCCGCGTTTAACCTTGGCCCACAGCAATGGCGAGATCCTGTATCCCACCATCCTGTCCAGCATCCTTCTTGCCTGCTGGGCATTCACCAGGTTCATGTCTATGTCCCGCGCATTCTTTATCGATTCCTTCACAGCGCCCTTGGTGATCTCGTTGAAAGTTATCCTGTACACCTTCTTGCCTTCAAGCTTAAGCGCATAATACAGATGCCAGGATATCGCCTCTCCTTCGCGGTCAGGGTCGGTTGCAAGATATATCTTATCCGCCTTCTTGACTTCCTTTTTAAGCGAAGCCACCAGATCTCCCTTTCCCCTTATTGTTATGTATTTGGGTTCAAAATCATTTTCGGTATCGACTCCGAGACTGCTCTTTGGCAGGTCTCTCACATGTCCGTTACTTGCCATAACCTCATAATTTGAGCCGAGGAATTTCTTAATCGTCTTCACCTTGGCGGGAGACTCCACTATCACAAGATTCTTACTCATATTCATCTCCGTATGATATGTCAGTATCTGTACAAAGCCTGAAAAAAGGCTTACCCACTCACAACAAGCCCTACCATATCATAAAAATTATCCATTTTCAAGGACTAAATCATATCACCTCACAATCCCTGATCTTCACGTAATGACCGCTTCCGCTCTCTGCCGCGAGCCCTTTGATACACAGTTCCACCAGAATGCAGACCGCCTGCCTTACGGGCATTTTGGCCTTGCCGGCAATATCCGTTATACTCATGGCATACGGTCC